>DASUPL010000282.1:0-8523 GCA_036281155.1 Solirubrobacteraceae bacterium
TTGGTGTTCCTGCCGATGTCGCTGACGATCCTGCTCGTCGCCTCGCGCGCCGGCAAGCTCGTGGGCCGCTTCGGGTTGCGCCCGGTGCTCGGCGGTGGGCTGATCATGCTGAGCGGCGGACTGCTGCTGTTCACTCGGATCGGATCCAGCGGCAGCGCGACCGTGTACGTGATGATCCCCGGGATCCTCACCGCGGCGGGGATCGCGATGTCGATCGTCCCCTCGACGATCGCCGCCACCCAGGGCGCGAAGGAGGGACAGGCCGGGCTCGCGTCGGGCCTCGTCAACACCTCACGTCAGGTCGGCGGCGGCCTCGGGCTCGCGGTTCTGATCACGCTCGCCACGCAGCGCACCACCCATCTGATCGGCTCAGGCCAGCAGGTGGCCGAGGCGTTGACGCATGGCTTTCGCCTCGCCTACCTGATCTGCGCCTGCCTTGCCGCGGCCGCGGCGCTCATGACGTTCACCTCCGTGCCCAAGCCCAGCGGCGCGCTGGCGGGAGCGGCGCGGCCCTTCGCGCTCGCGATCGCCGTCGTGCTCGCGTGCTTCGTCGGCCTCACCGCCGCGTTCGCCGGCTCGCACGGCGCTCCGATCGGGGAGTACACCACGCACGGCGCCTACAGCTACCTCACCGCGCCGTCGCTCCACCCGCCCATCATCAGCAGCCTCAAGCGGGCGCCCGCGGCGCAGCTGGCGCCGGGCTACATCTTCACGACGAGCTTCTACGACTTGAACGACCCGCCGATCGTCGGCCAGAGCGGGCCGCTGATGCTCGACCGCGGCCTGCAGCCGGTCTGGTTCCAGCCCGTGCCCGAACATGTCGCCGCCGCCAACCTCAGCCTGCAGACCTACAGGGGCAAGCCGGCGTTGGCGTGGTGGCAGGGCCGCGTCACGAACACCGGCGCGACCGAAAGCGGCGAATACGTGGTCGTCGACCAGCACTACCAGACGGTCGCGAGGCTCAAAGCAACAGACGGCTGGGTCCTCACCGTCCACGAGCTCCTGATCAGCGGTGAAGACGCGTGGGTGACCGCGAACAAGAACATCCCCATCGACCTCTCCAAGTACGGCGGCGCATACAACGGCGCGCTGATCGACTCGGCGGTCCAGCAGTACAACCTCAAGACGGGCAAGCTCGTGCGCAACTGGGACGCGCTCGACCACATCCCGCTGAGCGAGTCCCAAGCCTCGCTGCCGACGAACGGGTTCCCGTGGGACGCCTACCACGTCAACTCGATCGACCTGACCGGCGACGGGAAGTTCCTCGTGTCGATGCGCGATACGTGGGGCGCCTACCTGGTCGACATCGAAACCGGCAAGATCGAGTGGACGCTCGGCGGTAGGCGTTCGAGCTTCAAGTTCGGACCGGGGGCGGCCTTCGAGTGGCAGCACGACGCGAGGCTGGGGGATGGCTCGACGGTCAGCATGTTCGACGACCACTGCTGCCAGCTGACCGGTGGAGGCACCTCCGTCTCGCCCACCGGGCCGTCTCGTGGGCTCGTGCTCAAGCTCGACCAGAGCACGCGGACGGCGACGCTCGTGGCCGAGTACAAGGGCGATGGCAAGTTCAAGTCCGAATACATGGGCAACGCGCAGCCGCTGCCGAACGGCGACATGTTCGTCGGCTGGGGTTCGGAACCGTACTTCTCCGAGTACAGCAGCTCGGGCAAGCTGCTGTTCGAGGGCGAACTCCCCGGACCGGACCTCAGCTACCGGGCCACGCTCGAGCAGTGGGTCGGCATGCCGCTCTCCCCGCCCGCCGGCGCCGCCCTCCAGGCGGATGGCAGGAGCACGGTGTACGCGAGCTGGAACGGCGCCACGCGCCTCGCCTCCTGGAGAGTCCTCGCCGGGCCCAGCGTCGATCGGCTGACGGTCGTCAAGACCGCGCCCAAGTCCGGTTTCGAGACCGCGATCGCCATGCCACAGAGCTATGAGAGCTACAAGGTCCAGGCGCTCGACGCGGGCGGCCGGGTGATCGGAACCTCTCGGCCATTCTCGGGGACGACGCGATGACGATCCGCATGCGCACGACGCAAGCGGCGGCATGCTGCCTGGCCTGCGTGGCTGGGGCACTCGTGCTGGCCGCGTGCGGCAATGGATCGTCGGTGAGCTCGGCGGTGGTCACGGGCGACGCGTGGGTCAAGTCGGCCGCGTCGAACCCCGTCGCGGTCTCGCCCATGCCCGGTACGCCGGATGCCTCCGCGAGCACGCAGATCAGCTTCCTCGGCGACGCGGGCACGAGCGTGTCCGGCGTGCGTGTGCTGGGCTCTCGCAGCGGCGCGCACTCGGGCGTGCTGCGCGGGTACTCGACGGGCACCGGCGAGAGCTTCCTCCCGCGCCATCCGTTCACGCCCGGCGAGCGCGTGACGGTGACCGCGCGCGTGAGCACGCAGACCGGTTCGGGCTTGGCACGCACCACGTTCACCGTCGCCCGCCCGTACTCGCCCTCCTCGAAGCGGTTCCCCACCAACCCCGGCGACGCGCGCGCGATCCAGCACTACAGCTCCGCGCCCACGCTCACGCCCTCGACCGTACGCATCACCACGCCCGCCAAGCCCGGCGCGGCCCCCGGCGACCTGTTCATGGCTCCCTACCAGGGCAAGGGCACGCCCGGGCCGATGATCGTCGACCAGGCGGGCAACCTCGTGTGGTTCCATCCGCTGCCCGCGGGCAAGGACGCGACCAACTTCCAGGTCCAGCAGCTGGACGGCAAGCCCGTGCTCACGTGGTGGCAGGGCAGGATCCTGCAGGTGGGCTTCGGCCAGGGCGAAAACGTGATCTACGACACCGCCTACAAGCAGGTGGGCGTCGTCCGCGCTGGCAACGGCTACCACGCGGACCTGCACGAGATTCAGATCACGCCGCAGGGAACCGCGTGGATCGACGCGTTCGCCCCGATCCGCATGAACCTGGCCTCGGTCCACGGCCTTTCGAACGGCATCCTCACCGACTCGATCGTGCAGGAGATCGACATCAAGACGGGCCTGGTGATGTGGGAGTGGCACGCGCTCGGGCACGTGCCGGTCTCCGAATCGAACAACGCGGTGCCCAAATCGAGCTACCCGTGGGACTACGTGCACGTCAACTCGATCGACCCTGGCCCAACGGGCCAGGAGGGGGGGGCGGGCTCAAGTCAACTCGGCGACGTGCTGCTCTCGGCGCGCAACACGTGGGCGGTCTATGACGTCGACATCCACAGCGGCGGCGTGCGCTGGCGCCTCGGCGGCAGGCGCAGCAGCTTCAAGCTCGGTCCGGGGACGCGCTTCTACTGGCAGCACGACGCGCAGTTCCAGCCGGGAGGCCTGATCTCGCTGTTCGACAACGGCGCGGACCCGCCCAAGGAGAGGCAGTCGCGCGGCCTGCTGATCGACGCCAACACCAGCACGCACACGGCCGCGCTGGTGAAACAGCTCACCAACCCCGCGAAAACCCTGCTCGCGACGAGCCAGGGCAACACGCTGGGCCTGCCCGGCGGCAACTGGCTGATGGGCTACGGCGGGCTGCCGAACTTCACCGAGTACAGCTCCTCCGGTGGGGTGCTGCTCGACGGCACGCTCGGCAAGAACGTGCAGAGCTTCAGGACCTACCTCTCGCCGTGGAGCGGGCGGGCGCCGGGGGCTCCGGCGGTGGTCGCGAGGAGCGGCGTCGCCGGCACGCTGACCGTATCGGTGAGCTGGAACGGCGCCACCGAGGTGGCCTCGTGGCGAGTGCTGGCGGGCTCTGCTCCAGGCGCGCTCAGCCCAGTGGCGAGCGCCCCGAAGGTGGGCTTTCAGACGACGATCGCCGCGCCCACCGTGGGACCGTACGTGCAGGTGCAGGCGCTCGACGGCGCCGGCGCCGTGATCGGCACCTCGGCAGCGGTCAAAGGTTGAGCCGGCGGCGCTTCACGTTTCGTGCCCTGCCCGCCGCCCTCGTGGTGCTGGCGCTGCTCGTGGCTGCGATCGCCGCCGTGAGCGACTCCTCGGTGCGACGCGCGATCTCGCCGCTGCACAGGAGCTCCGCGCGGGCGGGCGCCTCGGCCAGCTGCGTGCCGGCGCGGCTGAACGTGTCAGCGGCGCTGGCGGGCTCGCGCGTGACCGTCTCTCCCGGCCCGCAGACGCGCGACGCGTCCGCGACGACGCAGATCAGCCTGCTGGGCGTGCCCGCGGGCGAGCTGTCGAACGTCGTCGTGAAGGGCTCGCGCACGGGCACGCACCCGGGGCGCCTGGAGGCGTACTCCCAGGGCGATGGGGCGAGCTTCCTGCCGTCGCGCCCGTTCGCCGCGGGCGAGACGGTGAGCGTTCACGCCGAGGTGACCGCGGACGGTCACGCTACCCCGTTCGCGTGGAGCTTCGTCGTGGCCATGCGCGACGTTCCGGGAGCGGCGAAGACGGCCTCTAAATCCAAGCCGGCGGCGGCGCCGAAGAACTACCAGCGCTTCCACACGCTCCCGAGCGTGCGCCCGCCGATCGTGACCGTCGCGTCGAAGGCGTCGACGGCGACGGACAAGGTGTTCCTCGCGCCGTACTCCGGCGTGGGGCAGTACGGGCCGATGATCCTCGACGAGCACGGCGGTCTGCTGTGGTTCCAGCCGATCCCCGCCGGCGCCCGCGCGGCGAACCTGCGCGTGCAGCAGTACGAAGGCAAGCCGGTGCTCACGTGGTGGCAGGGCCCGCTCGTGGCCAACGGCAATCGCCAGGCCGGCGTCGTCATCGCCGACAGCTCCTACAAGACGCTCGCGATCGTGCGCGCGGGCAACGGCTACCAGCCGGACCTGCACGAGTTCGAGATCACGCCGCGGGGCACCGGGCTGATCACGATCTACACCGCGATCGACTGCGACGTGTCCTCTGTCGGCGGCCCGCGCGACGGCGCGGTGGCGGACACGCTGCTGCAGGAGATCGACCTGAAGACGGGCCTCGTGAAGTACGAGTGGCACAGCCTCGACCACGTGTCGCTGGCGAGCTCCTACGCCTCCGCGAAGCCCACGAGCCGCGCGCAGCCGTTCGACTACTTCCACATCAACTCGATCGACGTGCAGCAGAACGGCGACCTGCTCGTCGACGCGCGCAACACGTGGGCCGCGTACGACATCGACGCGAAGACCGGCAAGGTGCGCTGGCAGGTGGGCGGTAAGCACAGCAGCTTCAAGATGGGGCCGGGGACGCGTATCGCCTACCAGCACGACGCGCGCCAGCAGCCGAACGGCGCGATCACGTTCTTCGACAACGGCGCGTTCCCGCAGGTGCACCGCCAGTCGCGCGCGATCGAAGTGAGGCTCGACATGGCGCGCATGACGGACACGCTCGTGCGCAGCCGCGTGCACCGCAACCCGCTCGTCGCTGGCAGCCAGGGCAATCTGCAGGCCCTCCCCAACGGCGACAGGACGGTGGGCTGGGGCCAGGCGGGCTACCTGTCTGAGATCGACGCCGCGGGCCGCGTGCTGTTCAACGCGCACCTGCCGTCGAGCTGGGAGTCCTACCGCACGTACGTGCAGCCGTGGAGCGGGCAGCCGGCGACGGCGCCCGCGCTGACGATCTCACCGTCGGCAGGTAACGGCGCGGGGGCGGTGGCGTACGTCAGCTGGAACGGCGCCACCGAGGTGGCCTCGTGGCGTGTGCTCGCCGGGCTCTCGCCCAGCAGCCTCGCGCCCGTCGCCACCGCGCCGAGGACGGGCTTCGAGACGGCGATCCCGCTGAAGGGCGCCGCGGCGCCCTACGTCGAGGCTCAGGCGCTCGACGGCTCGGGCGCGGTCATCGGTGTCTCGACAGCGGTGAAGGGCTGATACCCGAGCGCAGGCTCGTGTCCGGCGGACGCTCCGGTGGGCCGCCGGTCGGGGGAATCTCGCCGACGTCGCGTTCGGAGCGAAGTCTGCGCCGCGCGGTGGCCGCGGCGGAGGCTCTGCGCGCGGTCGAGAAGTAGTCGGCGAAGCCGCGGCTGTGCGCGGCGCTCAGCCGGTGCGGCAGCGGTCTGCGCAGCTCCTCTCTGAACGCGCGCTGGTATTCGGCTCGCAGCGCGTCCTCGAGCGCGCTGCGCCCGGCGCCGTTGTGCAGCTCGAGCCGGCCGCTGTGGGTGCTGTAGTCGTACAGCTCCACCTCCTCGGCGTGCGACTGCGGCGCGATCCCTTCGTCGGGCCAATGCGTGTACGTGGCGAACTTCGCGTACGGCGTGCGCAGCGCGATGACGTGCAGGGGCGCGTAGGCGGCGTACTGCTCGATCGCGAACTCGGTGACGATCTCATCGGTGGCGTGCAGCACGAACGGGCGGCCGGGCGCGCGCGGATCGGCGAGCATCCGCGCGAGGTCGGCCCGGTGGGCGATGTGGGAGTAGTGCGCTTCGCTGCGCCACTGGTTCGACCCGGTGGCGATCGTGAGCAGCAGCGGCGCCACGTCCACGCTCGAGCTGAGCTGTGAGCGCGTCTGGCCGGGTGTGCTCGTGAGCACGCCGCGCGGGTCCTTCACGATCAGAGGCACGCGGATCGCCTCCTCGTACGCGCCCGCGCCCTTGCCGCGCAGGCCATGCGAGGCGCCGTACTCGCCGTGGTCGGACGTGAACACGATCACGGTGTTCGCCGCCACGCGCGGGTGGCTCTCCAGCGTGCGCAGCACGTGGCCGATGTGCCGGTCGACCTCGCGCTGGAGCATGGTGTACAGGTCGAGGAACCGCAGCCACTTGGCCGTGTATTCGGGGCCGCTGAACGGCACTGCGCCGAAGGAGGCCGCGGCGGTTTCCTGGAAGGTGCGCTGCAGCAGCGGCTTGCGGCGCTCCGCGAGCAGCTCGGGCGTCTCGTAGTTGGGCGGCAGACGCGGCACCGTCCTCGGGGCGCCGGCCTCGCTCGGCACGCGGTCGCTCCACACGTACCACCACGCGATGTCGTGCGGGTTGACGAACGACACGGTCGTGCACCACGGCCCGTTGTGGCCCTCGTGGCGGAACCAGTCGGCGAACGAGCGCGCGATGTGCGGGTCCTTGTGCCAGCCCTGGCCGGGGCCGCCGTCGGGGGAGGGGTAGACGCCGCCGGCGAAGCCGTAGCGCTCCAGCGAGCGTTCGCCGCCCGCTTCGGTCCAGTGGTTGTCGTGGTGGGTGAGATGCCACTTGCCTAACCAGCGCGTGTGGTAGCCGTGCTCGCGCAGCATCGTGCCCCACGTGGGGAAGCCTGGGTCGAGCGTGCCGCCACCGGTGATCATGCAGCCCGTCTGGTGCGTGTAGAGGCCGGTGAGCAGAGCGGCGCGCGCGGGAGTGCAGTCGTTGGACGCGGTGTAGTGCCTTTCGAAGGAGACGCCTTCACGGCGCAGCCGTTCGAGGTTCGGCGGCAGGCCGGTCGCGGCGGGAGCGGCCCCGAACCACTGCGGGAAGCGCAGCTGATCGACGACGATCACGAGGATGTTGGGGCGTCGGTCGGCCGCGGAAGAGCGCCGAGATCGAGCGGCGGAGCCCTGTGGGGGCGGGGAGGCGGCGTCGTCGTTCGCGTCCGCCAGCGCGCGGATCGTCGCTCCCGCACCGGCTATCGCGCCCGCGGCGGCGAGCCCGCCCTTGAGGAGGGTTCGCCGATCCACTGCCATATGCTCCTGCGGGTCGATGCGGTCCATACGTGCTCTCATCCTAGGGCCGGCCGTCGCCCTGGGTCTGGGGCTCGTGACGGCGAGCGTAGCGGCGGCGCGCTCGGCGCCGACGTGCGGTCCGCGGACATTGAACACCTCCGCGCTGCAGGCGGGCGCGGTCACCGTCTCGCCGCTGCCCGGCAGCCGCGTCGCCTCTCCGCATACGCAGATCAGCTTCCTCGGCGTGCCGGCGCGTGAGCTGAGCGGGGTCACCGTGGTGGGCTCGCGCACGGGCGTCCACTCAGGTCGCCTGCGCGCCTACTCGCAGGGCAACGGGGCGAGCTTCGTGCCGACGCGGCCGTTCGCGGAAGGCGAGCGTGTGACCGTGCGTGCGCGTGTGCGCATCGGCGGCTCGACGCGGGCGCTGAGCGACCGCTTCGGCGTGGCGAGCGAGGACGCGATCAGCTCGACCCCCACGACGATCCACCCCGGCGCCGCCGCCGACGTCCAGCGTTTCCATTCACGTTCGGACCTGCGCCCGCCAAAGGTCAGGGTGACGACGTCCTCGCCCGCGATGGCGCCGGGCGAGGAGTTCGTCGCGCCGTACTCCGGCCCAGGGCAGGCGGGCCCGATGATCCTCGACCAACGCGGCCAGATGGTGTGGTTCAAGCCGCTGCCCACGCACACCGCGGCGACGAACTTCAGGGTGCAGGAATACAGAGGCAAACAGGTGCTGACGTGGTGGCAGGGCAACATCTCGGTACACGGGTTCGGCGTCGGCGAGGGCGTTATCGCCAGCAGCGCCTACGCGGAGATCGCGCGCGTGCGCGCGGGCAACGGCCACGGGGCGGATCTGCACGAGCTCCAGCTCACGCCCGCGGGCACCGCGCTCGTGACGGCGTATGACCCGATCCGCTGCGACCTCTCCTCGTTCGGCGGCTCCGCGGACAGCGCGGTCACGAACGGCACCCTCCAGGAGATCGACGTGAGGACGGGGCTGGTG
>DASUPL010000283.1:0-5828 GCA_036281155.1 Solirubrobacteraceae bacterium
GCTCTCGTCGCCAAGCTGCGGCTCGGCTGAACGGTCGGGCGACAACCCGTACGGGTCGGCGCCGATCTTCGCGCGCGCCGGGTCGCTGCGCATCTCGGCGATCTGCCCGCGGACGGAGTCGATCGTGCCGCCGCTCGGGGCTCCCTTCATCGCGGTGACGACGAGCGCACCTGCTCGAGCTTGGACCGCGACCGGCCCCCCAGCCCGATGCGCACCTCCTGCGGCGCGCTGCGCGCGAGGTACTCCGCGGTCAGCTTGCCGACGAAGCCCGTAGCGCCGTAGACAAGGATGTCGAGATCGCGATCTGCGCTCATGTGCGCGACCCTACTGGCGAGAACGTGCCGCCGATCGACTCTCCTGGGCCGTCATCGTTTGGCCGCACGCTTCCGCATCTGCGTACACAAAATCAACTTAGAATGGTGCGGTCTGTCGGTGACCCCTGGCCCGGGAACTCACCCGACTGCTCGATCTCGACCACCCGCCGGTAGCGATCACGTTCCACGAGCACGAGCCGGCTGAGCAGTTGCGCAGTCGGCCCGCTCCCGAGCCCGCGGGCTGCTGCTTCTGGCAGCCGGCCGAGCATCGCCGGCTCCACACGACGGCGGCCGACCACGCCCACTGCAGCGTCGGCAGCTATACGTCGTCCTCGTCCGGCTCACCGCCAGCTCCCTGATGTCGCTCCAGGGGGCCTGTCCGGAGCTGTCGGTGGTCACCAAGCCGCAATGTCAGATCGTGCCCCTCGCGCTTGAAGGGACGATCGCCGTCAGCCCCGGCTGCGCCGTCAGTCGCGTCCGCACCGGCCTACCGGCAGATGAGCTTACGTGCGCGTTGCCCGCGCGCGAACTCGCTGACATCGTCAGCCGCCTCAGGCGATCACGAGCGGCCGATGCTGCGGTGAGCGCCTACGCCGACGCCGACATCCACCAGCACTTCACGCCGGCCTGAGAGCAGGAGCGCGGGATGAACCTGACACACCGCAGCGAGCTGATGGAGCTGCTCGACATCCAGTTCGACGAGATCACCTCGACGCGCGTGAGCGGCTCGCTCACCGCAGACGAGCGCCACCACCAGCCGTGGGGGATCGTCCACGGCGGTCTCTACGCGGCCGTCATCGAGACGTTCGCGACGACGGGCGCGTTCGAGGCGGTCAAGGACAGCGGCCGGCAAGCCGTCGGGCTTGCCAACGCCACCGACTTCCTGCGTCCCCACCGGACCGGCCCACTGCAGGTCGTCGCGGTCCCGATCCAGCAGGGACGAACCCAGCAACTCTGGCAGGTCGAGATCCGCCGCCCAGAGGACGACAAGCTGATCGCCCGTGGTCAGGTGCGCCTGCAGAACATCGACGCCGAACGCTAGTCGGAGCTACATACAAAGAAGCAACCCAGCCTGCTAACCTGCATGGTCCGATGGAGCGCACCAGCTACCAGGCAAGCAACTGCTCGATCGCCCGGACCCTGCAGGTGCTGGGCGAGAAGTGGACGCTGCTGATCCTCCGCGAGAGCTTCTACGGGTCCACGCGCTTCGAGCAGTTCCACAGTGTCTTGAACTGCCCGCGCAACCTCCTGTCCGAGCGGCTGAACAAGCTGGTCGAGGAGGGCATCCTCGAGCGGTCGGAGTACCGCGAGCCGGGCAGCCGGGCGCGCAACGAATACCGGATGACCGACAAGGGCCGTGAGCTGACGCCGATCCTCCTCGCCCTCATGCAGTGGGGGGACCGCCACAAGGCGGACCCCGAAGGTCCGCCGGTGGTCGCTCGGCACGCGGAGTGCGGCCGCGACCTGCACGTCGCCTTCGCCTGCTCGAAGGGGCACATCGTCACGGGGCCCGACGAGATCGAGCTCGTGGACGGGCCCGGCGCGCTTCCACCCGTCCCGGCGTGAGATGGCCGCGCCGCGCGCCCGCGTCGAGGTCGCGGCGCTGCAGGCGCTGCTGACCGGCGTGGGGGTGCTCATGGCGCTCGCCAGCCGGCGCGTGGATCGCTTGCGCCGGCAGGTCACGCGCGACCTGGTGCTCGAGATCCGCAGCGACGACGGCGCGCGGCGGCAGTACCGGCTGCACGCGGCCACGCGGCGGCTGACGTTGCCCCGCAGCCCCGTCCAGCATGCCGAGTGCACGCTGATCTTCCCCACCGCACGCGAAGGGCTGCGGGCGCTGCTGTCGCCCCGGGCGATTGGCCGGATCGTCGAGGGCATGAACACGGGCGCCACGCGCGTGGAGGGCAATGCGGCGCTGCTGCTGTGGTTCCACGGGCTCACCCGGATCGTGGCGCCGATCGGCCGGTCGCGCCGTCCGCGCCGGCCGCCGCCGGTGCCGATCCGCACGCCCGAGCGCGACGCGCCCTATGCGAGCCGGATCATCCGCGAGCCCCCGGTCGCCGAGCTCAGCAGAGATTGGCCCGAGGCGTGGGCGGCGCGCGAGAGGCTCCTGCAGATCCGCGCCGCCGCGGGAGAGCGGCTCCCGCCCGGATGAGCACCGAGGTCACCGCGCTCAACGCGCGCGCCCGCGGGTGGCTTCGCCACCTCTGGGACAAGGCCACGACGCCGGATGACTGGAGCAGCGCGGGTGAGCCGCACGAGTGGTGGGATCGCACCTCGAGCGCGCCGATGTGCGCGTTCCCGCGCTTCGATCTGGGCGAGAGCGCTTACGCGCTGCCGCTAATGTGCGAGGTCACGCCGGCATGGCGGGAGGTCTACACGCGCATCGCGCGCGAGTTCTGCGAGCGACACATGACGTTCTGGGCGGCGATCGACGCGCTCGTGCTGATCGGCGAGGACCCCAACGTCGACCGCTATCCGCCCGAGTGGCAGATCTACATCCCCGAGCGCCTGCGCGGCGCATACGCCCCACCGGGCTGGATCGGCAACGGCGACGAGCGCTGGGGCCTGAACCCCGATCCGATCGCCGCCGACGGCAACGTCTTCTTCCGCGGCTTCTTCAACCTGCTGCTGTCCGTGTACGCCTACGTCTCGGGCGACACGCGCTACCACGAGCCCTTCGAGGTCAGCGGCTACATGGACCGCACGTTCACGTGGACCCAGCCCGAGCTCGCCGGCTTCATCAGCGCCCAGCTGGCCGCGCGCCCCGAGGGGCCGCACTGCGAGAACACGAAGATCTGGCCGTTCTGCGTGGGCGCGACCGGGCTCGGGCTCAACGCGTACGACGCCGTCAACGGCACGCGACTGCACACGCCCTTCGACGCGTGGACGGAGTTCGCCCAGCAGCACTACATGGCCGCGACCGCCGCGGCGACCTGGAGTGGTTCGCGTTCTACTACGACCCGATTGAGCGCCAGGCGTGCACCTTTCCCGACCACGTGACGGCCCTCGCGGCGCTGGTCACGCTGCCTTACATCTATCCCCAGCGCCCCGACTGGGGCGGATGGCTGTACGAGGCGTCGGTGCGAAAGCTCGGCTGGAGCAACCCCAAGGCGCGGATCAACCAGTTCATCCCCGATCCGCGAACCACCTCGATCGCGCTGATGATGGCCCATGAGATCGGCGACGACGTCACCGAGCAGCGCCTGCGCGACTACGCCGAGGAGCACGGCGAGCCGCGGTTCTTCGGCGACGAGAACGATCGCTTCGGGTTCTTCTTCGGCTGGGACGAGCCGTACCCGCGCGGCCAGCAGAGCGCGCTGCTGATGGTCCCCGAGGTCGGCGGCCGCGGCGCCTGGTCGCGCTGGTCCAACGACGCGAAACTCACGAAGTTCGACGCCCCGACCGTCGAGGACGTCGACTACCCGTCGGTCGGGCTGTCCGTCGCGCGCAACGACATCGACCGCGGCGAGCTGCTGCTTCACACCTACGCCGCGACCCCCTCCCACACCGGCCGCGCTACGACCATGCGCGTGGTGCAGGTGCCCGACGTCGACAACGTCCGCGTCACCTGCGACGGCGAGGAGTTCACCGCCTGGCGCCCCGCCGGCGCGAACGCGATCGAGCTCGACCTGACGATCGGCGACCACACGGTGGTCGTCCGCACCGCGTACCACGGCCGGGGCGTCGAGATGGCGCGAGAGCACGCCGCCTCGACGCCCACCGTCGTCAGCGGCCGGCCGGTTGCGCCGAGCCCGGCGGCGATCGCCGCGGCTGCGAGCTGTCGCTGCTGCTGAGGAACTCCAGGACCTCGGCGACGAACTCGTCGTGGTACTGGAAGATGCCGCCGTGACCGGCGTCGGGGTAGAGCTTGAGCCGGGCGTTGGGCAGACGGCGAGCCAGCTCGCCGGAGTTGCTGGAGGGCACCATCAGGTCCTGATCGCCGTTTGCGACCAGGACCGGCTGGCGGATGCCCGACAGGTCGGACGGCTCCTGCTTTGCCCACAGGTGGATCGCCTTGAGCTGAGCACGGAAGGCGATTGGGGAGATCGCCTTGTCGCGGTCGGCGCTGCGTTCCTTCAAGCGCTTCATGTACTCGCGGGCCGCCGTCTTGCCGTTCGAGGTCCGGGTGAAGAAGAGGTAGGTCTTCGGATCCTTGAAGGTCAGTCCGCCCTTGACCATCGCGCGGATCGTGATCGGCGTGACCTTGTCGATGCCCTCGCCGCCGGCAGGCCCCGTGCCGGCGAGAACGATCCGCCTCACGAGCTGCGGCTCTTCCTGAGCGATGACCTGCGCGACGAAGCCGCCGAGCGAGAAGCCGAGGAGGTCGACCTGCTCGATGCCCATCGCGCGGATCACGGCGATGGCGTCGTGCGCCATCGCGGCAACGGACGTGGGGGTCTTGCCGTTCGACGCACCGATGCCGCGATTGTCGAAGGCAATCACCGAGTGGTGGGCGGCGATGCCGTCGACGACGCGTGGATCCCAGTCGTCCAGGACGGCCCCCAGATGGTGCAGGAAAACCACCGGCACGCCCGTATCCGGCCCGAGTCGGCGGTAGGCGAATCGCCTCCCGCCGACGTCGAAGGTCTGGGTCGGCGTGTTTCTGTATGTGGCGCTGGCGCTCATGCGCTTGCCTTCACGCGCTCGACATAGGCGGCGCGTTCGTCGGCATCGATGTGGCTGAGGATCTCGTCGGCCTTCGTGAGGTGCGCCAGCGCGAGCCGTGCGCGGAACGGGAGCGCCTGGTTGAGCCACAGCATCGGCCCCATGCTCTTCGGGACGGGCACGTCGAAGCGTGGCCGCCGAAGCGTCTCGACGATGCGTTCGGCGACGTCCTGGGGTTCGATGAACGGCATCCCGCGCAGCCCCGCGAACCCGGAGGCCAGGTCGGTGTGGCACAGCGAGGGCCGAACGACCGACATCTCCACCCCAGTGCCCCGCAGCTCGATCGCGACGGCCTCGGAGAAGCCGGCGACAGCGAACTTGGTCGCGACGTACGTGGCGCAATGCGATCCCGCGACCCTGCTCACGGCCGAGGA
The DNA here is from genome assembly GCA_036281155.1 of Solirubrobacteraceae bacterium. Lineage (GTDB taxonomy): Bacteria > Actinomycetota > Thermoleophilia > Solirubrobacterales > Solirubrobacteraceae > Palsa-744. The sequence continues at coordinate 5,357 of DASUPL010000283.1, forward strand.
GACGTTGACGATGTGACCCGTGCCCCGCGGCTTCATCCGCTGCACCGCCTCGCGCGTGCCGTGGATGACCGCCTCGAGGTTGATCGCGATCGCGCGAGCGGTCAACGCCTCGTCCTCGGCATCGATCGGTCCGGCGTTCATGATGCCGGCGTTGTTGACGAGCACGTCGAGCGGGCCGAGGCGATGCTCGACGCCGTCGAGGAACGCCGTGAACGCCGCGTTGTCGGTCACGTCGACGCCGACCCCGAAGGCGTGCCCGCCGAGCTCGGCGGCCACCCGCGCGGCGAGGTCACCGTCGAGATCGCCGATCGCGACCCGGGCGCCCCGACGCGCCAGCGCCTGAGCCGTCGCGTGGCCGATGCCGCGCGCCCCACCGGTGATCGCGATGACCTGGTTGGACAGCGATAGCGGCTGACCCCTTCTGTGCTTGAGCACGGTCATGACTCGGCGTACATCCCTTCGATCTCGGTTG
>DASUPL010000284.1:0-4760 GCA_036281155.1 Solirubrobacteraceae bacterium
CGGTTGAGACCAGGCCCGCCCTCGCGCACAGCGCGAGCACCGAGCCAAACAGTCCAGACAGCGCCGCCTCGTGACGCACGACGAAGCGCGCGATGGTCGCGTGGTCGGGGACCCGATTGGCGCAGATCACCCGATAGGCGACGTCCTGGCGACAGCGACGCTCAATCGCGCGCGCCGAGCGCTGCTCGGTGGCGTAGGCGTAGAGCGACAGCGCGACCATCATCGACGGCTCATAGGCGGCGCGACCATGGCCATCGGCGCGGTAATCGGCGTAGAACTCGCCCAGATCCATCTCCTCAACCGCCTCGACCACAAACCACGCCAGGTGATCCTCAGGCAGCCACTCACGCAGCGCCGGCGGCAGCAACAACGCCTGCTCACGATCACACGCGATGAAGGGGGTCGTGGGTGTATGCCCTGGTTGCTGATCAGGGGGCGCCACTGCGCTTCTGCCAGACCGCACCACCGCAGGCGCCGAGAATGAGGACGGCGCCGATCGCCAGGAACCACGAGATCGACCTGAGCCCGCAGCTGCGCCTCACGCCGCGACGGGCCACGGCGCTCGCCGCTGGCAAGCCCGGCACGCCCCGCCCGAATGAACTGTTCCTTCCACTTGGACACCGACGTGTCCGACACGCCGTGACGACGCGACGCCTCCGCGGGCTCATCTCCCCGCGCAGCACGCCGAGCACCACGCGCCATTGAACTCCACCGGATGCTGGGGCCGTCGAGCCCTCGCCCTGTCCTTCCTGCGATCACGAGGTCGGCGCGCGCTGGCAGCGCCCGATCCTCAACTAACGGGTGTCGCCGAAATCGTGACTCGGGGCAGTCGGAACCCCGTGCAGGCGGGCGCGCCGTTGGCCGCGGCGCGCGCCGGGCGGCGAGCCTCGGGCCGCGGTTCGGTTCCGTCGGTCGTTCGCTCCTGAGGAGCCACCGGTGTGCACAGGGAAGCACCCCTGATCCCGTGCAAGGCTTGTCGAGGGCTTGCAATCGCGCGGCGCGTGGCGTCTGCTGGCGCTGGCGGACGCCGGCTAACGCGTCGAGCGCGTGGGGTGGGCGATCCTTCACGCAGGTGTCGCCCCTTCGAGTGATCAGGTCGGGGCACTATGCCCGGGCGCCCCGGACAGAGAGGTCTGGCATGCCACCGCAGAGCGCCCGTCAGTGTGCAGCTCAGGGGCCCCGCGATCATCGGTCCGATGGTGCAGATCCGAGGGCCCCAGGCGCTGGACCCGAACGTCGTCCAGAGGTGCGCCGACGCGTCGGCGCTGGGCGAACCGGTGAGGGTGCTCATGGCGCAGAACTGGGCGGACCTGTCGGGCCTCACCGCACGCTGGCCCTCGGTACTGGCGAGGCCGGCTGGCTCGTCGGGACGACGATCACCGCGGGCGAGCTGTCGGAGGCGGTGGAGCGGGGGTTCGGAGCTTCGCATCCTCATCGCGGAGGCGGTCGCGGACGTCACCTCCCTGACGGCGAACTGGGCCTTCTTCTGACGACTGCGCGTGCGCCGCTCGCGGTCGTAGCCGTTGGTCGGTGCTGCGAACGACGTCCGTCGTCGCCGCGCTCCTCCTCGTCGTCGTCGCCTTGGCGGGGTAGCGCCCATCGTGCGCGCGAAATCCCGCGCTCAGTGTTTGTCGCCATTGATCCGTGTGGTCACGGTGATCGGCGGAAGGGCATGACGGAATTCCCATTCCCCACGGCGATGCACCGCTGGCGGCAACGACGAACGAGCGTTCAGATCACGTGGTAGGGGCGTGCGATCGATGCGCGCGGCGGGCGGCGGCGGCCACAGCCGAGCAATCATTCTGGGTGATCAATGCCGCGCGTGATCGTGCCGGCGCCGCGCAGGTCATTCGAAGCATCACCACCTTTTCGGAGGAGGTCACCGATGATGGCGGTGGCCTGGGCGTCGCCGGCGTGGTGCTGTTCGACCTGGTCGACGAGGGGCTACTGGAGCTCGTGCGCGAACTCTGCGGCGGTGGGCGCCGGGTACTGGGCGTCGCCCTGCCGGAAGGTGCGTTGTCGGGGGATGCAGCCTGGAGCCTGCTCGGGGCGGGGCTGTCGGACGTCGCCGCTTGGGACGGCTGCGCCGACGGGGTGCGACTTCGACTGGAGCGCTGGGCGCTCGTCGATCGGCTCGCTGAGTCGGCGCTCGTCGCGGAGCACCTGATCGGATGCAGCGCGGTGTGGCGGGAAGTGGTGCGCGATGTGGTGGAGGTCGGGTTCTTCAGTGATGTGAACGTGTTGCTGTGCGGCGAAACCGGGACGGGCAAGGAACTGGCGGGGCAGTTGATCCACTCGTTGGATCAGCGGCCGGGAAAGGCGGAGCTGGTGGTGGTTGATTGCACGACGATCATCCCGTCGCTGTCTGGCAGCGAGTTGTTCGGGCACGAGCGGGGGGCGTTCACGGGGGCCGTCGCCCCGCGTGATGGGGCGTTCGCGCTAGCCGATGGGGGGACGCTGTTCCTCGACGAGGTCGGAGAGCTGCCGCTGGCCCTGCAGGCGGAGCTCTTGCGGGTGGTGCAGGAAGGGGCGTATAAGCGCGTCGGCAGCAATCGCTGGCAGCGGTCGGAGTTTCGGCTCGTGTGCGCGACCAACCGCGATCTGTCGGCGGAGTGCAAGGCGGGGCGCTTTCGCACCGACCTGTTCTTCCGCCTGGCGGCGGCGACGATCCGGATGCCCGCGCTGCGCGAGCGCCCGCAGGACATCCTGTGCCTGGCCGAGCGCTTCCTGGCGGGGCGGGACGGCGCCGCGCCGGCCCTGTCAGCGCCGGTGCGGGAGCTGCTGCAGGCGCGTGGGTATCCGGGCAACGTGCGCGACCTCAAGCAGCTGATGGCCCGGATCGGGTTGCGGCATGTCGGGGCCGGGCCGGTCACGGTCGGCGACGTGCCGCCCTCAGAGCGCGCCCGGGCCGCCGGGGACGCGGAGCGCGTCGGCTGGCGCCAAGAGCTCGCGCGAGCGCTGCAACATGCCGTCGCGTCGGGCGTCCCGCTGCGCCAGATCGTCGACGCCGCGCGCGAGGTCGCAATCTCAGCGGCCCTCAGCGGCGCCGACGGCAGCTTGCGCCACGCCGCGAGCCGCCTCGGGGTGACCGACCGGACGCTGCAACTGCACCGCAAGCGCCAGCGCGCGGCCAGGGCGTTGTGACCGCGGCCGCGAGCCATCGGCGGGCGGTTCGGGCATCCACGCGAGGTTGCCGGACCGGCGGCCGGGGCTCAGCGCGCCGAGCTCAACGCGGCACGCACGCGCGCCGCGGCCTCCACGCGCCCGCGCGCTCCGAGCTTCTCGAGCAAGTTGTGGACGTGGTTCTTCACTGTGCTGAGCTCGATGCACAGTCGTGCGGCGATCTCCTTGTTGGAAAGCCCCTCGTCGATGAGCGCGACGATCTGACGCTCGCGCGACGTCAGCGGTGCGAGCACTGCGTGCTCCGGCGGTCGCGCGCCGTCGGCAACCCGGCGGAGCAGCGCCGCGGCGATCCGCGGCGAGTGCGCCGGCAGCGCGCCGCGCGCGACGGCCCGCGCCGTCACCACGAGCTCCTCGAGCGACGCATCGGGCGCCACGAACGCCGCCACGCCGGCCTCGGCGTACGCGACCACGGTGCCGTCGTCCTCCGGCGCCGCGAGCGCGACCAGGCCCGCGCCGGGCGTGGCCTGCCTGATCGTCCGCGCCGTCGCCACGCCCGCCGGCGTCGAGGCGTCGACGAGGACGACGTCGGCTCCGAGGCTCTGGACCCGATCGCGCGCCTCCTCGCCTGTTGCCGCGCTTCCGAGCGCGCGCAGATCCGCCGAGCGGTCCAACCCGCGCGCCAGCTCCTCCCGATAGACACGCACCGGAGCCACGATGAAGACGAGGATCATGTTCGCGACACAGCAGTCCGCGTGCCGTCGCAACGCGACGCCGTGGCACGGAGCTTGCTCGCTGGAGGGACATGCCCCTCGAACTGATCGCTGAACGTCGCTTGTCGTTCGAGCTTCGACCGAGCGCCGCGCTCGTCGCGTACGCCCAGCTCCTGGCGGTGTCTTCGGGCGAAGTCGAGCGCCTAATCGAGCGCGAGCTGTCAGAGAACCCGGCACTCGAGCGGGCCGAGTCCGCGCCCCAACCGCGGATGCCCGGCTGGACGGCCCCCGCGGCCCCCCGCGAGCCGGCCGACGAGCCCGGCGTGCTCGCGCAGCTGGCGCGCGACGCGCGGGCGAGCCTCCCGAACCCCGATCACCCCGCGCTCGATTTCCTGCTCGGCAGCATCGACGACCACGGCTTCCTGACGGTCGAGCCCGAGGACATCGCGCGCAGCGTCGGGACGCCGCTGGAGCGCGTGCACGCAGTCCACTCGCTCGTCCGCGAGCTCGGGCCGGTCGGCTTCGCGAGCCGCGACATCCGCGACTGCCTCGACGCCCAGCTGGACCAGATCGCAGACGACCCGCACCTCGTCGCGCTCGCGCGGCGGATCGTGGCCTCCTCGCTCGACGATCTGGCCGCCGGCAGGTACGGGGCCCTCTCCCGAGGCCTGGGCGTCGACCGCTCAAAGGTCGTCGCCGTCCGCGACCTCATCCGCGCGCGCCTGCGGCCGTTTCCCGTCCTCGACGCGCCGCTGCGCGGTGGCCAGGAGCCGCCGAGCGCGCCCGACATCATCGTCGAGATCGATCCGTACGACCCTGCCGAGCTGATCATCGAGCTGACCGAAGAGCGACGCTTCGCGTTACGAGTCAGCCCCGCCTACGACGGCGTTCGTGCCTCCCTCACCGCGCTCACGCCGAGCGAGCGAC
>DASUPL010000285.1:0-2664 GCA_036281155.1 Solirubrobacteraceae bacterium
CGCGGCGCCCTGACGACGTTCTCGATCGCCAACGACGTCGCCAAGTACTTCGCGATCCTGCCCGCGGTGTTCATCTCCACATACGCCGTCGGCGGCGCCGCCGCGGGGGCCAGATCCCACCCGGCGGAGGGCCCGCTGCACGTGCTCAACGTCATGGGCCTCGGCTCGCCGCGCAGCGCGATCGTCTCGGCGATCGTGTTCAACGCGATCGTGATCCCGCTGCTGATCCCGCTGTCGCTGCGCGGCGTGCGCTACCGCCCGATCGGCGCCAGCGCGCTGCTGCGGCGCAACCTGCTGATCTACGGCCTCGGCGGGATCATCGCGCCGTTCGTCGGCATCAAGCTGATCGACCTGGTCGTGCACAATTTGCTCGGCGCGTGAGCGGGTCGGCACATCGAGCGAGCGGGTGCGTTCACGCGGCGCGCTGGCGCCGCGCGATCCAGTTCGTGCCCGGCGTGTCGCTGAGCCCGTGCACGAGGATCGACGCGAACACGGCGAGCGCGGCGATGTCGAAGATCCGCTGTCCGGCTTCGATCTGGCGCGAGAGCACGAGCAGCGAGAAGGCCATCGTGGCGACGCCCTTGGGCCCGAACCAGGCCATGAACGCCTTGCTCGCCGTGTCGAGCGTGGTGCCGGTGAGCGCGACGAACACGCCGGCGGGGCGAGCGAGCAGGAACGTGCCGGCGACGACGGCGACCGCGGCCCACCCATCCGAGAACAGGGCGTCGATCGTGAGCAGCGAGCCGAACACGGTGAAGATCCCGAGCTTGACGACCTCGACGAGCTCCTCGGTGCGCGCGGCGAAGTGCCCGTGCAAGTCGGGGCGGCGCACGCCGACGACGATCGCGGCGACGAACACGCCGATGAAGCCGTTGCCGTGCGGCGGCAGCACGGTGAGCCCGTACGTGGCGAAAGCGAGGCCGAGTCCGTAGAGGGCGCGCTGATGCGCGGGGATCGTGCCGTCGACCCCCGCGGCCGGCTCGCGCGGCATCAGCAGCGAGCCGACGAGGCCGCACGCGAGCCCGAAGACGAGGCCGAAGCCGATGTCCTGCAGCAGGAAGCGCCACCACACGAAGTGCCCCACGTGGGTGTCGAGCGCGGCGGCGAACGCGAGCACCGCGGGTAGCGCGAGCCCGTCGTTGAGCCCCGACTCGATGTTGAGCGAGTGGCGGATGACGCGCGGCACGCGCTCGTCGGTGACGACGGCGGAGGAGAGCACGGGGTCGGTCGGCGACAGCAGCGCGCCGAGCAGCAGCGACTCGGTCCAGGTGAGCCCGACGATCCAGTGCGCGAGCGCGGCGACGATCCCCGCGGTGATCGGCATCGCGACGACGAGCTTGCGCACGGGCAGATGCCAGTGGTGCTGCAGCATCTCCGCGTCGGCCTCGAGGCCGTCGCGGAACAGGATCACGATCAGCGCCACGGTCGCCAGGTCGGTGACCCAGCCGGAGCCGGGCGTGAAGCTCACCACGCCGATCACGCCCGGTCCCAGCAGGAAGCCGGCGAGCACGAACAGCAGCGCGAGCGAGAGCATGCTGCGTCGCGCGAGGCCCGAGAGCAGCGAGCCGACCACGAGCAGCCCGCCGAGCACCGCCGCGCCGGTCTCGAAGGAGGTCACTGCGGTAGCGTCCCACAGGTTGCCCAATGGCTGACGGACGAGGACATCTGAAGGTCTTCATCGGTATGGCGCCGGGCGTGGGGAAGACCTATCGCATGCTGCAGGAGGGCGCGAGCGAAGCGCAGAGCGGGCGCGACGTGCTCGTCGGCTACCTCGAGTCGCACGGGCGCGAGGAGACGCTCGCTCAGGCTGGGGGCCTGGAGATCCTGCCGCGGCGCCGGCTGCTGTATCGCGACACGCCGCTGGAGGAGATGGACCTGCCGGCGGTGCTCGCGCGGGGGCCCGAGCTGTGCCTGATCGACGAGCTCGCGCACACGAACGCCCCGGGGGTGGAGCACGAGAAGCGCTACGAGGACGTGCGCGACGTGCTCGACGCGGGGATCGACGTGTACTCGACCGTCAACGTGCAGCACCTGGAGAGCCTGGGCGATCAGGTCACGCAGCTGACCGGCTCGCGCACCCGCGAGACGATCCCCGACGCGGTGCTCTCCGCGGCGGATGAGGTCGTGCTGATCGACCTCACGCCGGAGGCGTTGATCGCGCGCCTGCGCGCGGGCAAGGTCTATCGCCCGGAGCGCGTGCCTGCGGCTTTGAACAACTTTTTCAAGATCGAGAATCTGGCCGCGTTGCGCGAGACGGCGCTGCGCCAGGTCGCCGAGGACGTGGAGGTCAAGCGGCTCGTGAGGGAGCCGACAGGGCTTGCGCGACGCGACGCGGAGGGACTGCCCAGCGCGCCGGAGAGCGCACCGCAGGCGATCGCGGAGCGCCTGCTGGCGCTCGTGACGCTGGAGGCGCAGTCGGAGCGGATCGTGCGCCGCGCGTGGCGCTCCGCGCAACGCCTGGACGCGGAGCTGGACGTGCTCGTGGTGCGCCCGCCGGGGCGCCCGCCGAGCCCCGAGGACCGCAAGCGCCTGGAGGCGCTGCGGCGCCTGATCGCGATGCTCGGCGCGCGCCTGCGCGTGGAGGAGGGCGAGGACGTGGCCAGCGTCGCGATCGCGGTCGCGCGGGAGCTGGGCAGCACGTACGTGCTGATGGGGACCCCCTCC
>DASUPL010000286.1:0-9607 GCA_036281155.1 Solirubrobacteraceae bacterium
CGAAATCCACGCCGCTCATGCGCGTCTGCGCGGTGAACGGCACGAACTCGGCTTTCAGCGTCGCCATGTCGTGCTCCCTGATGCCGTAGCGCTTCGCCAGCACGACGATCGAGCGGCCCTCCGGTGTCTCGTCCGCGAGCGACGCCAGCTGCGCGACCTCCGCCAGCTCGGACTCCGCGACGCCCGGCATCGGGATGAGCTCTGAGGCGAGCCGGTTGCCGATCGTGATCGTGCCGGTCTTGTCCAGCAGCAGCACGTCGATGTCGCCCGAGGCCTCGACCGCGCGCCCGGACAGCGCGAGCACGTTGCGGCGCACGAGGCGGTCCATGCCCGCGATGCCGATCGCGCTGAGCAGCGCGCCGATCGTCGTGGGGATCAGCGCGACGAGCAGCGCGATCAGAGTCGTCTCGGAGATCTGCGTGCCCGCGAACAGGCCGAACGGTCGCAGCGTGACGACGACGATCATGAAGATCAGCGTGAGCGCCGCGAGCAGGATGTTCAGCGCGACCTCGTTCGGCGTCTTGCGCCGCGCCGCGCCCTCCACGAGCGCGATCATGCGGTCGAGAAACGACTGGCCGGGCTGCTGGGTGATTTCCACGACGATCTCATCCGAGGTCACGCGCGTGCCGCCCGTGACGGCGCTGCGATCGCCGCCGGACTCGCGGATCACGGGCGCGGACTCGCCCGTGATCGCGGACTCGTCCACCGTGGCGATGCCCTCGATCACCGTGCCGTCGCCCGGGATCAGCTCGCCCGCGCTCACTCTCACCACGTCGCCGCGCGTCAGCTCCGAGGCGGCCTTCGTCGAGCCGTCGTTCATCCTCGCGACGGTCTCCTTGCGCATCGAGCGCAGCGTGTCCGCCTGCGCGCGCCCGCGGCCCTCGGCGAACGCCTCGGCCATGTTCGCGAACACGACCGTCAGCCACAGCCACACGGCGATCGCGAACGTGAACCACGCGGGGTCGCCGCCGCCGAGGGGCCTGCCGCCGAAGGCCTGGATCAGCCACGTGACCGTCGTGATCACCGAGCCGATCTCCACGACGAACATCACCGGGTTGCGGACCTGCACGCGCGGGTCGAGCTTCTTGAAGCTGTCGATCAGCGCGCGGCGCACGATCGCGCCCTGAAACAGTGACACAGCCTGGCGCTCGTGTGACATCAGCGCGAACCTCCGTCGAGCGCGAGATTCAGCTCGAGCACGTTCACACCCCGCTCGCCGGAGAAGCCCAGCCCGCGCCCGCTCGTGTGCTTCGAGATCAGCCTGTCGACCACATTCAGCGAGAGCCCGCGCTTGGCCGCGACGCGGTGCGCCTGGATCCACGCGTTCGCCTGTGAGATTTCCGGGTCGAGATTCGACGCCGACGTGTTCACCGCGTCGACCGGGATCCGTGCGACCATCAGAGCCGAGTCATACGGCCTGTTCAGCGCGAGATACTTATTAATGTTTTCCGTGTCGGCTTGCGCCGTCGCCCGGCCGTTTGGCCCGCGATTGGAGAACGCGCTCGCCGCCGCGTTGTATTCGCCCCCTTCCGTGGCTGAAGGACGCGACTGGAAGTAGCGCGGGTTTGAGGTGAAGCTCTGGCCGATGAGCTTCGAGCCGACGAGCTTGCCGTTCACCTCGATCTTCTGCCCGTTGGCGTTGCCCGGGAACGCGACCTGACTCACACCGGTGATGAGCAGCGGATAGACGAGCCCGAGCAGGATCGTGAAGACGACGGCGGCGATGAGTGAAGTGAGAATGTCGCGGCGCATCTCAGTACAGGTGTCCCGTCAGGCCCTGCACGATCGGGCCGAGCAACATGGCGGGGAAGAACGTCAGCGCGCCGACGAAGACGATCACGCCGATCAGCAGCACGACGAACGTGGGATTGTCGGTTCGCATCGTGCCGAGGCCGGCCGGGGTGACGCGCTTGCCCGCGAGCGCGCCGGCGACGGCGAGCGCGAACAGGATCGGCGCGTAGCGCGCGAACAGCATGCCCAAGCCGCCGAGCAGATCGGCGAACGTGACGCCATGAGCGCCGACGTTGCCGGCGTTCGGCTGGACGAAGCCGGTGTAGCCGGCGAACGCCGAACCGTTGTTGTTCGCCTGCGACAGGTAGGCGTAGAACGTCTCGGAGAAGCCCTGTGGACCCTTGCCGAGTGCGGAGATCGACGCGCGACCAGCATGGCTCGCGGTGGCCATCGCGGTGCAGAACAGCGCCGCCAGCGGCGTGACCAGGATGCCCAGCCCCGCGAGCTTGATCTCTCTGGCCTCGAGCTTCTTGCCCAGCCACTCCGGCGTGCGCCCCACCATCAGCCCGCCGATGAACACAGCCAGCAGCACGTACAGCAGCATCGAGTACAGCCCCGTGCCGACGCCGCCGAAGATCACCTCGCTCGCCGAGAGGTTCGCCATCGGCACCGCGCCGCCGATACCGGTGAACGACTCGATCGCGCTGTTCACCGCCCCACACGAGGTGACGGTCGTGACGACGTCGAACAGCGCCGAGCCCGCGATCCCGAGGCGCTGCTCCTTGCCTTCCATGTTCCCGCCCGTCGAGCCCGCGATCACATGCGTGTGCAGACCCGCCGCGTGCTGCGCGGGCGAGCCGTGAGCCTCGGCGACGTAGGCGACCGCGGCGGCGCCCAGGAACATCACCATCATCGTCGCGTAGATCGCGTAGCCCTGGCGGCGGTTGCCGGTCATGCGCCCGAACATGAACACGAGCGCCGCGGGGACGATCAGCACGAGCAGCATCTCGAACAAGTTGGTGAAGGCCGTGGGGTTCTCGAACGGGTGCGCGGAGTTGACGTTGAAGAATCCGCCGCCGTTCGTGCCCAACAGCTTGATCGCCTCCTGCGAGGCGACCGGCCCCATCGCGATCGACTGCGTCAGGCCCGTGAGCGTGTGAGCCGTGAGGGAGGTGGTGAAATTCTGGATCACGCCCTGGGAGACGAGCACGAGCGCGGCGAGAATCGAGATCGGCGCGAGCACGTACAGGATCGTGCGCACGAGGTCCCGCCAGAAGCATCCGATGCTCCTCCCGACGATCCCGCGCACGAGCGCCACCGCCACGACGATGCCGGTCCCCGCCGAGAGCCAGTTCTGCACCGTCAACCCGATCATCTGACTGAGGTAGCTCATCGTCGTCTCGCCGCTGTAGTACTGCCAGTTGGTGTTCGTCACGAACGACGAGACGGTGTTGAACGTCACGTCCCACGGCGCGGAGTGGTAGCCGAGCGGGTTCAGCCCATGGGGCACGAAGAACGCGTCCTGCGTGCGCAGGATCAGATACAGCAGCAACCACCCCGCGAGCGAAAAGATCAACAGGCTCTTCGCGTACGACCTCCAGTCCTGCTCGCGCTTGGGATCGACGCGCAGGACGCGGTACAGAAACCGCTCCGGCCCCGCGAGGATAGGTGAGAGAAAGACGCGCTCGCCGGTAAACACCCGCGCCATGTACCTCCCGAGCGGCAACGCCAACGCGGTGAGAATCGCCGCGAACAACACGATCGTCAGCCACCCCGCGACGGTCATCAGAGCTTCTCCCCGCGAACCAACGCGTAGAAGAGATACGCAACCACGAACACTGCAACGACGAGGCCGAAGACATCCGCGCCGCTCATACCCGATCGACCCCCTCGACCATCAACAGCAGGAGCACGAACACGACGATCCCGAGGGCTATGGCGACGACATCCATGTCAACCACTATTCACCCCGGATCGTCACGCCCGCATGACGATCGGGGTGCTCGGCATAACGATTTCGTGACGATCACCGCCCGGCGCCCAAGGTGCCTGCCCAGATGCCCAGCCGGGCCCACCATCGCACGATAATCTCGCGGCATGCCACTTCGTACGAAACGCTCCACGCACACAGGCGCGAAGGCCGACGAGACGGTCGAGCTGGCCTGGCGTCGGCTCCCGGACTCAAACAGGCAGCTGCTTGAATCGATCGGTGCGCACCAGTGGCAGGTAGTTCGTCAACCTCTGGGGTTGGCCGCTGAGGCTTTTCTGCTTTCCGCGGGTATGAAGTCGTATCCGCTCTCAACCAGAACCGAACTTGACCAAGCGCTGGGAATCTGGCTGCGCGAGCTTCAGATCGTCCTCATCAACGAGTCACATCCCAAGCTCGCGGAGGTGGATGATGTGACACGAGAGGAGTTCATCGCGCGCATAGCCTGGCATGAGTGGGGACATGCTCTGAGCATCGCGCGCTGCTCAGAAGATGACGTAGCGGCTGGCGCCAGACTCCTTCAGCTTGCTCCCGCCGGAATTCGCGAGCGTGTCCGGGAAGCGGGATATCGTCCACGCGAATACACGCACGAGGTGATTGCGGAAACCTATGCGCTACTAATGTTAAGACGCCTGAAAGGAGGATCTGGCCAACCATCATGGCTACACGACGAGATCTACAGCCTCTTGAAGGCGATGACCGAATGGAACGACTGAACGTCCGGGATGGATACGTCCTAGGAGCGAATCAGCGCGTTGAGGACATTCTCGCCGCCGACGCCGAGCTTCTCCGCAGCGAGGGTATCGATCCGACGTGGCAGGGCTTCAGCGAGCCTCAGGCGAGCTAGACGCCGATTCAGCCGGCGAAGCGGTAGCCGACGCCTGGGTCGGTCACGATGCAGCGGGGGGCGTTTGGGTCCTCGGGCTCGATCTTCGCGCGCAGGCGCGCGATGTGCGTGCGCAGCGGCTGGATGTCATCGACGTACTCCGGGCCCCACACCTCCGTCAGCAGCGCGCGGTGGGTCATCAGCCGCCCGCGGTTGCGCACCAGCACGCGCAGCAGGTCGAACTCGATCGGCGTGAGATGTACGGGCTCGGCGTCGCGGCGCACCGTGCGGGCGGCCAGGTCGACCTCGAGGCCGTTCATCGTCAGCGCGGGCTCCTCCTCGCCGCGCCCCGCGCGGCGCAGCGCGGCCTGCAGCCGCGCCACGAGCTCGCGCGCGCCGAACGGCTTCGTGACGTAGTCGTCCGCGCCGGCCTCCAGCGCGCGCACCTTCTGCTCCTCCTCGCCCACCGCCGAGAGCACCACGATCGGGATATCGCTCCACTCGCGCAGCCGACGCGTCAGCTCGATGCCGTCGCCGTCGGGCAGCATCAGGTCGACGATCGCCGCCTGCGGCGGGCGCACCGCGGCGTGGTCGAGCGCCTCGGCGACCGTTTCCGCCGGCACCACCTCGAAGCCCGCGTCGCGCAGCACCACGCGCAGCGCGCGCAGGATCTGACCCTCGTCGTCGACCACGAGCACGCGCGGCGGCTTCGCCGACGCTGTGTCTCGCGGGCCGCTCACTGCTCGGCCTCGCCGCCGCCGAGCGGAAATTCGAACACGAACGTCGCGCCCTGGCCGGGGAGCGACTCGACGTGCAGCGAACCGTCGTTCGCCTCCGCGAAGCCGCGTGCGATCGCCAGGCCGAGCCCCGAGCCGCGGTGCTCCCCGCCGGGCGTGCCCGCGCGGTAGAACGGCTCGAACACGCGCTCCAGCTGCGCCGGCGGGATGCCCGGCCCACGATCGACGATGCGCACGATCACGCGGTCACCCGCCGCGCCGGACGTAAGCGTGCTCCCGGCCACGCCGCCACGATGGCCGGACGCGGGCGTGCTCGCGGGCCCGCCGCTCGCTCGTCGCGCACCCGCCAGGCTGCGTACCGCGCGCGCCCGCACCGACACCGGATGCCCGCCGCTGTGGCGCCGCGCGTTCTCGAGCACGTTCACGAACGCCCGCTCGAGTTGCACCGGGTCGACACTCAGCAGCGGCAGCTCTCGGTCGAGCGAGAGCGTGAACTCCGTCGCGTCGGCGCCCAGCTCGGCGAGCGCCGCGCGGATCAGCTCCTCGATCGAGCTCCAGCCGCGACGAGGCACCGCCGCCCCGGCTTCCAGCCGCGAGAGGTCGAGCAGGTTGTCCACCAGACGCGAGAGGCGCAGCGCCTCCTCGCGGATGATCGCCGCCATCTCCTCGCGCTCGCCCGCCGAGAGCGACGGCGAGCCGATCGCCTCGCCGGCCGTGGAGATCGCCGTCAGCGGCGAGCGCAGGTCGTGCGATACGGCGCGCAGCAGCGCCGTCTTGATCGTGTCCGCGCGCCGCAGCGCGGCGGTCTCGACCACGCCGCCGAGCAGTCCCTCGCGCTCGAGCGCCGCGCTCAGCAGCGCCTCCAGCGCCGGCACGACGCGCTCCTGCAGCCTGCGCAACGCACCCTCCGAGGTGCTCGCGCCCACGAGCAGCGTGCCCACGCGGCTCGTGCCGTCGCGAAGCGGGAACGCGATCGTGCGCTCGTCGCCTTCGACGGCGTCCATCTCGATCGCCGCGGAGCTCAGCTCGAGCGCCTGCGCGAGGCGAGCCGCCGCCGTCGGCAGCGCCTCGGGGAGGCTGTTGCCGCGCAACAGCAGCCGTGCCATCTCCGCCGCCAGGTCGGCCTCGCGCCGGCGCTCCTCCGCGTCGCGGGTGCGGGCGCGCGTGACCTCCGCCACCGAGCTCGCGAGGCCCGCGACCGCGAGGAACGCGGCCAGCGCCACCCAGTTGCTGGAGTCGCGCAGCGTGAAGTGACCGACCGGGGAGAGGTGGAAGAAGTTCAGCGAAGCCGCGCTCAGGAGCGCCGTCGCCACGCCCAGCCACACCCCCCACGTGATCGACACCACGAGCACCGCCGGCAGATACACCACGCTCAGCGACACCACCGGCGCGACGTGAGCGAGCGGATAGACGATCAGCGTCGCAAGCGCCACCAGGACAGCCGCCACGAGCGCGCCCACGCGCCGAGGGGGCGGGGTCGGCGCGAGCAGGAGGCCGAACGGCGTGGACACTCCCGTGAGCCTAATGTGATCCGTGCGTCGGGAGCCCGATCGCGCTCTCAAGTCTGGCGGCTCAAAGGCCGACGACAGATAGAGGGAACCCCCGCGGACATGATCGATCGCATTCGCAACATCGCCGCTCTCAGCCTGGCCGCGCTCGCTGGCGGGCTCGTCCTCTCCTGCGCCGCCACGGCCGCGAGCGGCGTCGTCTCTCCGCTGCCGCGCTCGGACTACACCGTGCGCGCGCTGTGCTCAGCTCCCAGCCACGGGTACGCGGGCTGCATGTCGCTCGAGCTGCGACCCCGCACGGCCGCCGCCCGCGCCCGCACCCACCCGCTCGGCATGGCCCGGCTGGCCCCCCACGCCGGGCAGGCCAGCGAAGGCGTCTTCGGCCTCACGCCCCAGAACCTCGCGAGCGCCTATCAACTGCCGAGCACCGCCGCGACCACGCAGACGATCGCGCTCATCGACGCCTACAACGATCCCACCGCCGAAGCCGACCTCATCGCCTACAGCCAAGAATTTGGGCTGCCCGAATGCACCAAAGCGAACGGCTGCTTCAAACAGGTCAACCAGAACGGCAGCGCAGCGGCCGGCAGCCTGCCGTTTCCGAAAACCGTGGAAGAACTCGAAACAGTGGCCGGCGAAGGCGAAGCGGGCGAACGGAAGGCCGAAGACGCGCTCGGCTGGGGAGTCGAGATCTCGCTCGACATGGAGACCGCGCACGCGATCTGCCAGCACTGCAAGATCCTGCTCGTCGAGGCCAACTCCCCCAGCTACGCGAACCTCGAAGCGGCCGAGCAGACGGCGGCCGCGCTGGGCGCCACCGAGATCTCGAACTCGTGGGGCGGCCCCGAGCCGGGCGAGAGCATCCCCGCGGAGAGCGCCAGCCCGTTCAACCATCCCGGCATCGTCATCACCGCGTCCTCCGGCGATGACGGCTACCTGAACTGGGGTTCCGAAAACAACGCCGAAATCGGTTACGCCAACTTCCCCGCGTCCTCGCCTCACGTCGTCGCGGTGGGCGGAACGCGCCTCGAACTCAGCAAAGCGACCGGCGAATGGCTGGGGGAGTCGGTGTGGAACGGCAGCGGCGCCGGCGGCGGCGGATGCAGTGAGATCTTCTCCGCGCCCAGCTGGCAGCTGAACACCCTGAGCTGGTCGTCCGTCGGCTGCGGCGGATTCCGCGCCGTCGCCGACGTCAGCGCCGTCGCGGACCCCTACACCGGCGTCGCGATCCGCGACTCGACGCCGGGAGCCGGATGCGAAGGCACCGTGCAGGACCCGTATTGGTGCACGGTCGGGGGCACGAGCCTCGCCTCGCCGCTGATCGCGGCGGTGTTCGCCCTCGCGGGGGGCGCCGGTGAGGTCGAATACCCCGCCCGAACGCTGTATGAAAACGAGCTCGCGGCGCCCTCCTCGCTGCATGACATCGTGTCCGGGTCCAACGGGGCCTGCTCGAAAGAATTCACCAAAACCGGCGTCTCGGGCTGCTCCGCGAAAGAAGAGTCCGAAGCCAGCAACTGCGCCAATCAAGCCATCTGCCTCGCCGAAACCGGCTATGACGGACCCACCGGCGTGGGGACGCCGCACGGGATCAAAGCCTTCGAACCGACCGGCAAAGCGCAGGAACCCGAACCCAACGAAGGCGGGGGCGGCAGCGGCGGAGCCGGCGGAGGTGGAGGCGGAGGCGGAGGCGGCACGAGCGGTGAACAGCCCAGCGGGACGACGAGCGGGACGCCCGCGGGCTCGCTCACGCCCATCGCCCCCAACACTCCTGCGCCGGTGCAGCTCTCCGCGTTCGCTCTCACGCTGAACGCGATCATCGCCCTCAACGGCATGCATCCGAAGATCTCCCAGATCGGCCTCACGTTCACGATCAACCTCAGCACCCCCGTGCGCCTGACGATCTCCAAGCGCGTACGCGCCCACCATCGCTCGCACTGGAAGACGCTCGGGCGCTCATTCACCGCGACCGCCTTCCCAGGCCGCAACGCCTGGCGTTTGACGGGGCACGGCAAGCTGAGCCCCGGCCGCTACCGCATCACGCTCACGCCACCGCACGCCGCGGCGAAGTCGATCGTGTTCTCGATCGGTTAGCCGGCCGCGCCGAGCAGCTCGGGCGCGCCATACGCGCTCAGGCATCCCGGCAGCACTACGCTACCGTCGGCGCGCTGGCCGTTCTCGAGCAGCGCCACGATCGTGCGCCCCACCGCCACCGCGGTGCCGTTGAGCGTGTGCAGGGTCCGCGTGCGCTTCTCCGCGCGCACGCGAATGTTCAGACGCCGCGCCTGGTAGTCGGTCGTGTTCGAGCACGACGTCAGCTCGCGGTAGCGGCCCTGGCTCGGCATCCACGCCTCGCAGTCGTACTTCTTCGCCGCCGAGTTCCCGAGGTCGCTCACCGCGATGTTCACCACCCGGTAGGGCAGCCCCAGCTCGCCGAGGATCTCCTCCTCGATCGCGAGGATGCGTTCGTGCTCGCCCGCCGAGTCCTCCGGCGCGACGAAGCTGAACATCTCCACCTTGTCGAACTGGTGCACCCTGAAGATGCCGCGCGTGTCCTTGCCGGCCGCGCCCGCCTCGCGACGGAAGCACGGCGAGAACCCCGCGTAGCGCAGCGGCAGCCGCCCCGCGTCGAGGAGCTCGCCGTCGTGCAGCGACGCCAGCGCCACCTCCGAGGTGCCCACCAGGAACAGCTCGTCGTCGGGCAGGCTGTAGATCTGCTGCTCGGTGTCGGGCAGGAAGCCCGTGCCGTAGAGCGCCCGCTCGCGCACGAGCACCGGCGGTCTCACCGGCTCGAAGCCGTGGCCGCGAACCTTCTCCAGAG
>DASUPL010000287.1:0-2351 GCA_036281155.1 Solirubrobacteraceae bacterium
CCCTAGTACCCCGCCACAGCGGCGATGACAGGTTCATGCAGCCGCCCTCCCAGCTCCGCAGGTGGGTCGAGGGTAGGTTCGCCCCATCTTCTCCCGAGCGCGGTCAACGGTAAACATCCAGCGGATGCGGGCACACTCGGCGTTGCGCCGACGCTCCCAGGCCGCGATCTCCGAGACCAGGGTTGCCTTGTCCGGAATCCGACGGTCGAGGCACTGGTCAACCATCACGCCGATTTCGATCTCGACCATGTTGAGCCAACTCGCATGCTTGGGCGTGAAGTGGAACTCGAGCCGGCTGAGGACGCGACGCGCCTCGGCGGGTTCGAAGGTCTGGTAGAGCGCCGACGGGGTGTGCGCGGAGAGGTTATCGAGGACCACGCGGATTCGGTCGGCTTGGGCGTAGTGGACGTCGACGAGGTCGCGCATGCACTCGGCGAAGTCCGCACAGGCACGGTGGTCAGTGACCTTGGCGTGGCGCCAGGGCCGATTCACGTCGACGAACATGAAGACGTTCGCAGTCCCGTTGCGCACGTACTCGTAGTCGTAGCGGGCGCGCTTGCCGGGCTCCGGCGGGATCGGGACGCGCGCCTCGCCGATCAATTGACGTGGCGTCTCGTCGAAGCAGACGACCGGCCGCTTCGGGTCGGGTGGCTCGGCATAGAGCGCCAGCACGTCTTCCATGCGAGCGACGTACTCGCCGTCGAGCTTTGGGACGCACCACATCTTCTTCTGCCACGGCTTGAGATCCACCTCGGCGAGCCGACGGCGAACGGTCTCGTCGGAGATCCGCTCATGAGCCGTGAGCCGGACCATCTCGTCGGCCAAGAGCTGGAGCGTCCAGCGCGCGCGCCCACTGGGCGGGTCCGAGCAGGCGACGGCGACCAGGAGCGCCTCTTCGTGAGCCGCGAGCTTGCGCTCCGGCCATGGCCGCGGCGCTTCGGCAAGCGCCCGGTCCAACCCGTCTTCGACGAAGCGTTGCTTCGTCCGGTACACCGTCGACGTTCCGACCCCGACGTTGGCCGCGATCGCTTCGTCGGTGGAGCCCGCAGCCGCGGCCAGCAAGATCTGTGCGCGCTTGATCTTGCGCACCGCAGCTTTCCCGCCCGCGACGAGTGCCGACAACTGGGCGCGTTCTTCCGACGCCAGCGTGACCCGGTAACGAATGTTCATTACAGTCTTAGATCAGGTCGCCACTCCCGTGTCCAGTTCTCTCGCACCCCGGTTCACCGCGAAGCAAGGCCAGTACCTGGCTTTCATCCACACCTACACCCTGCTGAACCGCCAGCCGCCGGCGGAGGCGGACTTCCAGCGCTTCTTCTGCGTCAGCGCCCCCAGTGTCCACCAGATGATCGTCCAACTTGAACGGCTCGGACTGATTCGGCGGACGCCCCGGC
This sequence comes from Solirubrobacteraceae bacterium, assembly GCA_036281155.1. GTDB lineage: Bacteria > Actinomycetota > Thermoleophilia > Solirubrobacterales > Solirubrobacteraceae > Palsa-744. The sequence continues at coordinate 1,395 of DASUPL010000287.1, forward strand.
AGGCGCGCTCGATCGAGCTACTGGTCCCGGCTGATCAGCTGCCCGCCCTCCAACCGATCAACACGCCTGTGGCGGGGTACTAGCTTCCTTCACGCGCGTAAGCGCGAGCTGTCCCGCGGGCGGCGGGATTAGGCGGCGAGGGCGATTGGCTGCAGGGCGCGCCGCAGCTTCATCTTAACGCGGGATTCGAGCTGGCGGACGCGCTCGCGCGAGAGCCCGAAGCGCTTGCCCAGGTCGGCGAGGGTGGCCTCGTCGCCGTCGGCGAGGAGCCGCTGGACGATGATGGCGCGCTCGCGCTCGTCGAGCTCGGTCCAGATCCGCTCGACCGCCGTGCGCACCGCCGCGTTCCGCTGACTGCGCAGCGCGTCCTCTTCCTGGTCCTGCCCGTCGTCGCGCAGGGTGTCGAGCAGCGTGGCGTCGCCGTCCATGTAGACCTGCGCATCGAGCGACGCGTCGCGCTTCTCCAGCCGCTGCGCCATGTCGAGGACGCGCGCCTCGCTGGTTCCGAACTGCTTGGCGAGCGAAGTGACGATCGACGACTCGTTCTCCCCGAGCTGGGTGGACAGCCGCGCGCGCTCGCGCGCCAGGCGGAAGAACAGCTTCGACTGCAGCGGGCCGGTGCCCACGCCCACCATGCTGAACTGTTTCAGCACATGTGCGAGGATGTAGGCGCGCACCCAGTACGCGGCGTAGGTCATGAAGCGGAGGTTGCGGCTCGGATCGAACCGCCGGACCGCCTCGAGCAGGCCGATGTTTCCTTCCTCGACGAGATCGCTGAGGCGGAAGCCATAGCCCCGGTACTGTGACGCGATCGCGACCACGTCGCGGAGATGGCTCTGAACCAACAAGTCCGCGGCATGCGAGTCGTGGTTCCGTTTGTACCGGCGCGCCAGGCGAAGCTCCGCCCCCCGATCGAGGCGTGGATATTGCTTGATCTGGTGGAGATACCGGCTGAAT
>DASUPL010000288.1:0-17657 GCA_036281155.1 Solirubrobacteraceae bacterium
CGTGGCGCTCGCGTGGAACCTCGTCAGCGGCGTCAACGACCCACCGCACGGGAGCGAGCGCGCGGTGTGGGTCGACGGGCGCCCGTCGGAGACACCGCCCGTCGGCTTCGCCGCCGACCTGTCGAGCATGCGCTGCGAGGACGGTTCAAAGCTGCGCTTCGCCGCCGAGACCGAACGCGCCCGCCACGACAACCTGCTGATCGTACGCAGCGACTACCGGGCGCCATTCGGCACGTTCTCAGGCACGCTTCCCGGCGGGATCGAGCTGGCGCACGGGCACGGCGTGGTCGAGCACCACCGCGCGCGCTGGTAGCGCGAACGAAGATACGACCAAGCGGCGTCCGAGCGCGCGATCAGTCAGAGCCGCGCCCGCGGTGCTTGCGCAGCGCCGCCAGCAGCAGCTTCGAGTGCATCGCTCCGATCAGCTCGCGCAGGGGCTCGACGCCGGCGGCGACGATCTCCATCGCGCGGTCGATCTCGACCTCTCCCGCGAGCTTGCCCAGCAGCGAGGTGACCTCCTCCTCCACGAGCGGCTCGAGCGCCTCGCGGTAGAGGAGCGTGTCGTACACGGTGAATCCCAGCGCCTCGTCGTAGCCGCCCGCGCGGAAGCTCGCGATCGCCTCGATGATCTTCACGTCGTCGTGGTCGTAGCCGCGGTTGTTCGGCGTCAGCACGCCGATGTCCGCCAGACGGTCGAGGACGTTGCGCGGCATGCCGTAGCGCTCCTGCACCTGCTTGCGCGACACGCGGCTGTGATCGTCCCCCGTCTCCAGCGCCCCGTCGAGGATGCGGTCCTCCAGCTCGATCAGCGCGCGCACTCGCTCCGGGTCCTGCTCGAGCGCGCCCTTGATCACGCGCAACGGCATGAAGCGCTCCTCCTGAAGGCGCTTGATCAGCACGATCCGCTCGACGTACTCGGGCGGGTAGTAGGCCATGTTGCGGCTCGTCCTCACCACATCCGCGCCCTCCCCCAGTAGACCCTCGCGCAGGTAGTAACGGATCGTCCCCGGGCTCACGCCCGAGCGCTCCGACAGCTCGCTCATCTTCAACAGCGCCCGCTCCGCGGCGCCATCCGCGGCGACACCGTTGGAGGAGGTCTTCGCGCTTGCGCTCACAGCGGCCATGACCGTACCCTCACGCTCTGAACGTGACGCCCAGATGAGACTCGGCCGAAGCGGCCGCCGCGCCGCAGTCGAGCAGCTCCGCCACCTCCGCGTCGGAGTAGCCCGCCGCGAGCAGCACCTCCTCGGTGTGCTCGCCGAGCGCCGGGCCCGGCAGACGCGCGTGGTCTCCGGGCGTACGCGTCAGCTTCACCGGCACCCCCAGCTGGCGCACCGGCTGCTCCGCTCCCGGCTGGTCCAGCTCCACGACCATCTCGCGCTCGCGCACGAGCTGCGACTCGAGCGCCTCGTCCAGCTCCAGCACCGGCTCCAGGCAACAGTCGTGCTTGCCCGCGAACGCCTCCCATTCCGCGCGCGTACGCGAAGCGAAGATCTCCTTCACCTGCGCGTGCGCGTCCGTGCCGGGACGCTCGAACTGCACCGCGATCAGATCCTCGCGGCCAACCCCGCGACACCACGCCTGCCAGAACTTCGGCTCCAGCGCGCCGAGCGACACCCAGCCGTCCGAGCATTCGTACGGGCGGTAACAGATCAAAGAGCCCGCGAGCGGCAGCTCGCCCCTGCGCGGCACGGCGCCGTCGGCGAAGTACGCGCCCGCGACCATCGCCAGCCACGACAGCGCGCCGTCCGCCATCGACACGTCCACCATCTGCCCCTCTCCAGAGCCGGCATGCCCAGGACCGCCGTCGCGCTCGCGCAGCGCGGCCATGATCCCGAACGCCGCCATCAGCGCGCCGCCGCCCAGATCCGCGATCTGGCCCGCGGATTGGATAGGACCCCCACCCGCCCCGCCGCCGCGCTCGCCCGTCAGCCCCAGCAGGCCGATCAGGCCGAGGTAGTTCATGTCGTGACCTGACGCGTCGCGCTTCGGCCCACTCTGGCCATAGCCCGAGATCGCGCAGTACACGATTCCCGGGTTCTCCTCGCACATGCGCTCGTAGCCCACGCCCAGGCGGTCGAGCACGCCCGGGCGGAACGACTCCAGCACGACGTCGTGTTCGCGCACCAGCCGCAGCAGCGCCTCGCGGCCGCGATCGTTCTTCAGGTCCAGGCGGATCGAGCGCTTGTTGCGGTTCAGCGACAGGAACAGCGCCGACTTCGCGCTGTCGTGCGCGCCCTCGTAGTACGGCGGCGACCAGCGGATGTAGTCGCCCATGCCCGTGTCCTCCACCTTCAGCACGTCCGCGCCGAAGTCCGCCAGCAGCAGCGAGCAGAAGCCACCCGGCAGCAGACGCGAGAGGTCGAGCACACGCACGCCCCGCAGAGGCAGGCTCACCGTGGCACCGCCACGCGCACGCCCGCGGCGGCCGGTAGGCCGCCCTTAAAACAGGTCTTCACGCCGTGCTCCCATCGCGCGGAGTCACGTGCAGCATCGCGCGCGCCTCCTCCACGGTCGCCGGTCGGCGGCCCATGTCTTCCGTCATCTGCCTCGCCTTCGCGATCAGCTCGCCGTTGGACTTCGCCATCTCGCCGTTCGGCAGGTACAGGTTGTCCTCCAGGCCCACGCGGATCGAGCCGCCGAGCGTCAGCGCCGCGGACACCAGCATCCACTGGTCGCGCGAGATCCCGATCACGCCCCAGTGTGAGCCCTCCGGAATGTTGTCCACCATCGCCGCCAGGTTGCGAGCCGTCGGCGGGATGCCGCCCACGACGCCCATCACGCAGTCCACGTGCAGCGGCGTCTTCAGCACGCCCATGTCGATCAGCGGCGCGAGGCTGCCCACGTGGCCGATGTCGAAGCACTCGTGCTCCGGTTTGATGTTCAGCTCGTTCATCGCCTCCAGCAGCTCGATGATCTCCGCGAACGGGTTCGCGAACACCATGCTGAACACGAACTGCCTACGCGGCTTGGAGTACTTCGCGTAGTTCATCGAGCCCATGTTCAGCGCCGCCACTTCCGGGCGGCACGCACGCAGGTATTCGATCCGCTTGGACACCGGCACGCCGATCGTGCCAGTCGAGTAGTTGATGATCGCCGCGTCGCCGACCTCCGTGCGGATCGCGTCGGTGATCGCCTGGAAGTCCTCGATCTCATACGACGGAGTCCCGTCCGGTTTGCGCGCGTGGATGTGGATGTGCACGCCGCCCTCGTCCACGATCCGCCGCGCCTCCGCCGCGTACTCCTGTGGTGTGTACGGGATCGCGGGGCACTGCTCGCGGTTGGCGATCGCGCCCGAGATCGAGCACGTGATCACAACTGGGTGGTCGAGAGTCATACCGGCACCACTCCTTGTCTCTTCCAGGGGCGCTCCACTTTCTTGTTCTCCGACATCTCGAGCGCCCTGCAGATCGTCTCGCGCGTCTCGCGCGGGTCGATCACGTCGTCGATCAGGTCGTTGCCCGCGGCGATGTACACGTCGAAGATCTTGCGAAAGCCCTCGATCAGTTCCGCCTTCTTCGCCGCCGGATCCTCGGCCGCGTCGACCTGCTTGCGGAACGCGATCTCCACCACTCCCTCCGCCCCCATCACGCTGATCTCCGCGCTCGGCCACGCCACGATCAGGTCCGGCTCGTACGCGCGGCCGTTCATCACGTAGTAGCCCGCGCCGTACGCCTTGCGCGTGATCACCGTGATCTTCGGCACCGTCGCGTTCGCTACCGCGTAGAGCATCTTCGCCCCGTGGCGGATGATGCCTTCCGCCTCCACCTTCGTGCCCACCATGAAGCCCGGCACGTCCTGGATGAACAGCAGCGGGACGCCGAACGCGTTGCACAGGTTCACGAAGCGCGCCGCCTTGTCCGCGGAGTTGTTGTCCAGGATCCCGCCCAGCTGCTTCGGCTGGTTCGCCACGATCCCCGTCGGGCGCCCGCCGAAGCGCGCGAAGCACGTGATGATCGTCTTCGCCCACTGACCCTTCATGTCGAAGTACTCGCCGTCGTCCACGATCGCGCGGATCACCTCGTACATGTCATACGGCTTGCGGTTCGACTCCGGCAGCACGTCCAGCAGCCCCTCCTCGCGGCGGTCGATCGGGTCTGATCCGGACCCGCCCGCCCGGATCGGCGGGCGCTCTTCGCAGTTCTGCGGCATGAACGACAGGTATTGCTTGATCCGCTCGACGCACTGCTCGTCGTCGTCCACTTCCATGTCCCCCACGCCCGACTTGCGGCAGTGCACGCGCGAGCCGCCCAGTTCCTCCTGCGTCACGTCCTCGCCCACCGCCGCCCGCACCAGATGCGGCCCCGCGAGCGCCATCGAGCCGCGGCCCTTCACCATCGGCACGAAGTCCGCCAGGCCTGGGATGTAAGCGGTGCCCGCCGCGCATGGCCCCATCAGCGCGGCGACCTGCGGGATCACCCCACTCATGATCACCTCCTCGCGGAACAGGTGGCCCGAGCCAGCGAACAGCGAGCCGGCGGCCTCCTGCACGCGCGCGCCCGCCGAGTCCAGCAGCCACACGAACGGCATCCGCTTCGTCAGCGCCAGCTCGCGCAGGCGCGTGACCTTGATCTCGCCCGTCATGCCCATCGAGCCAGCCATCACCGTGAAGTCGTAAGCGCACACCGCCGTCAGGCGCCCGTCGACCTTGCCGTAGCCCGTGACCACGCCGTCCGCGGGCGCGTCCACGCCGTCCATCGCACGCTGGGAGAAGTGCGGCTTGCCGTGAATGCCGAGCTCCACGAACGTGCCCTCATCGACGAGCAGCGCGATCCGCTCGCGCGCGGTGAGCTTCTCGCGCGCGTGCTGCGCCGCGATCTTCTCCTCGCCGCCACCCAGTCTGATCTTCGCGCGGCGCTCCTCTAGGTCCTCCACCAGCGGGCGCAGCAGCGACACCGGCGCCGCCTCGGGGGCGCTCGTCTCGTTGGTGGTCCTGGTGCTCATCAGCGGCCTTTCCACTGCGGGTCGCGCTTCTCGAAGAACGCGGTCACGCCCTCCACTATGTCTTCCGTTGAAAGCGCCAGGCTGAGCTGCGCGCGCAGGTAGTCCAGCGCGTCGTCCAGCGGCATGTCCAGCTGGCGGCGCATCGCCTCCTTGCCCAGGCGCATGATCACGGGCGACTTGCCCGCCAGCTTGCCCGCCCACTCGGCCACCGTCGCGTCGAGCTCCTCCGCGGGGACCACGCGGTTGACGATCCCCGCCGCGAGAGCCTCCTGCGCGCTCCAGCGCTCTCCGAGCAGCAGCAGCTCGTTGGCCTTCTTGCGCGGAACGTTGCGGTAGATGAGCGCCATGATCATGAAGGGGAACGCGCCGATGTTGATCTCCGGCGTGCCGAACGTGGCGTCCTCGGAGGCGACAATCAGATCGCACGCCAGCGCGATCCCGAGCGCGCCCGCGAGCACATGACCGCCGGCCGCGCAGATCGTGGGCTTGCCCAGCTCGCCGATCAGCTTGAACAGTCCCACGAAGCGCTCCGAGCCGAAGTGCTTGTGCACGAGCGCGTCGTCGCCCGCGAAGCCGCCGAGGTTCGCGCCGGAGGAGAACGTCCGCTCGTGCGAGGAGCACAGCACCACGCAGCGAACCTCCTGCTCGTCGCGCGCGTGCTCGAACGCCGCGATCAGGCCGCCGAGCAGCTCCGCGGAGAGCGCGTTGCGCGTGTCCGGGTCGTTGAGCGTGATCGTCGCGACGCCCGCTGCGACGGTGTAGAGAACCTTCTCGCCAGCCATGCGCGCATCCTAACCGGATCGCGACACTGTTGGAAGTACACAGCTCTACTATTTACTTTTCACGCCGACTGCGATAGCTTCGGCGCGGACCCAAAACGACCCCAAGGAGACCCGCCCCAGATGGCCGCCACCGCCGAGAGCGTGCTGAAGCCCGACTTCCAGGCCAGCCGCAAGCACTTCATCTTCACCGACGAGCACGAACAGCTGCGCGAGTCGATCACGAACTTCGCGATCAAAGAGCTCGCTCCCCACGCGGAGGAGTGGGAGGAGACGACGTTCCCCGACTCGATCTTCCGGCGCATGGGCGAGCTGGGCTTCCTCGGCCTGGACAAGCCCGAGCAGTACGGCGGGCAGGGTGGGGACTACTTCAGCGCGATGGTGCTCGCGGAGGCGATGGCGAACGCGAACTGCGGCGGGCTGTCGATGGGCGTGGCGGTCCAGACCGACATGGCGATGCCTCCGATCCTCGCGTTCGGCACCGAGGAGCAGAAGCAGGAGTGGGTCGTGCCGGCGATCAAGGGCGAGAAGATCCTGTGCCTCGGCATCACCGAGCCGGACGCCGGCTCGGACGTGTCGGGCATCAAGACGCGCGCGGTCCGCGACGGCGATGACTTCGTGATCAACGGCTCGAAGACGTACATCACCAACGGCCACCGCGCGGACGTGATCGTGCTCGTGACGAAGACCGACCCAGACGCGGGCTATGACGGCTTCACGCTGTTCCTCGTGCCGATGGACTCGCCGGGCGTGATCCGCGAGAAGAAGCTGCAGAAGATGGGCATGCACGCCTCCGACACCGCGCTGCTCGCGTTCCAGGACGTGCGCGTGCCGGCCTCGGCGATGCTCGGCGAGGAGGGCAAGGGCTTCTACCACATCATGTGGGAGCTCCAGGGCGAGCGCATGATCGGCGCGGCTGGGTGCGTCGCGGGAGCGCAGAAATGCTTCGAGCACACGCTCAAGTACGCGAAGGAGCGCGAAGCGTTCGGCAAAGCGATCGGCCACTTCCAGGTCATCCGCCACAAGTTCGCCGAGATGGCGACCAAAATCGAGACCGCGCGCCAGCTCGTGTACATGACCGCGTGGCGCTTCTCAAACGGCGAGTACCCCGTGCGCGAGATCTCCATGGCCAAGCTCCACGCGTCGCGGATCGCGTGCGAAGTCGCCGACGAGTGCATCCAGATCCACGGCGGCGCGGGCTACATGAAGGAGTACAACGTCGAGCGCGTCTGGCGCGACATGCGCCTCAACCGCATCGGCGCCGGCACCGACGAGATCATGCTCGAGGTCATCGGCCGCTCTTACGGCCTCTGATCCCTTGCTCCGAGCAGACTGGCGCTCAAGCGTCGATGAACTCCACCGTCGCGCCCATCGCCTCGTACGCCACGCTGGCGCGGCGGTCGGCGCTGAGGAGCATGGCGCCGTACTCGCGCGCCGTCGCCGCGATCAGCGCGTCGTACAGCGCTCCGCCACGCAGGCCGGCGCCGATCGCACGACGCAGGGAAGTGCGCTGCGTGGCACCATCGAGCGCGAGCCATGGCGAGGGGTAGATGCGATCGAGCGCATCCATGACCACCGTCGGCGCCAAGCGATACGGCTCCGGCATCCGGCTCAGTGCAGACGCGGCCTCGAAGGCAACGTGTCCCACAAGCCTGCGGTCTTCGCCGATGAGAGCCGCACGGGAAGCCTCGTGGGCAGGGTGCCACTGGCCGAGAGCTGCGATCACCACGCTCGAATCCGGCGCGATCACTTCCTGACGCTTTCGAGCACCGCGCGAACCGTGGTCTGGTCAAGTGGCGGCAGCGTCTGCTCGGTGACGATCACCGCGAGCCCGTCTCGCTCCTCGACCCACGCATGGGTGTCCGAGACGGTCAGCTCCAGCCTCCCGTCGAAGGCGGTCAGATCCAGCTCGGTCGGGCCGGTTATGCCGAGCTCCTCGCGCATAGGCTTCGGAATCACGATTCGTCCCACGCCGTCGATGGCAACTCGCATGCCATCAGATTACCAAGCTCGCTGATGAGTCCTCTCACACCACCCTTCACCGACGAGCACGAGGAACTGAGACAGTCCGTCCGCGGCTTCATCGAGCGCGAGCTGACGCCGTTCGCGCAGCAGTGGGAGGAGGCCCGCTGGTTCCCCGACGAGGTCTTCGGAAAGCTCGCCGCGCAGGGCCTGCTCGGGCTGAAGTACCCCGAGGAGTACGGCGGGCAGGGCGGGGGCTACCTGCACGAGGCGGTGCTGTGCGAGGAGCTCGCGCGCACCGGCTCGGGCGGCACGGCCGCGGGCATCGGCGCGCACACGAATATCGCAACACCGCCGATCTGGAAGTTCGGCAGCGAGGAGCAGAAGCAGCGCTACCTCGTACCGGCGATCAAGGGAGAGAAGCTGGGTGCTCTCGGCATCACCGAGCCGGGCGCCGGCTCGGATGTCGCCGCGATCACGACGCGCGCCGAGCGCGTGGACGGCGGCTGGGTGGTGAACGGCGAGAAGACGTACATCACCAACGGCGTGCGCGCGCACTTCATCGTCACAGCGGTCAAGACGACCGCCGAGGGCGGCCACCACGGCATGTCGTTCCTGATCGTCGACCGCGGCGAGGGCGTCGAGTCGGCGAAGCTCGAGAAGCTGGGTTGGCACGCGTCGGACACCGCGACGATCAGCTACCAGGACGTGTTCGTGCCCGAGGAGAACCTGCTCGGCCCGCTGAACGAGGGCTTCAAGCTGATCATGGCCAACTTCCAGTGGGAGCGGTTGGCGATGGCGCTCGGCGCGGTCGGCGCGATGCAGATCGCGTGGGAGCGCACGGCGGAGTTCGCGCGCGAGCGCACCGCGTTCGGCAAGCCGCTGTCGGGGCACCAGGCGATCCGCCACAAGCTCGCGGACATGGCGACGTCGGTGTACACGTGCCGCTGCGTGACCTACGACGCGCTGCGGCGCTTCGTCGCGGGCGAGGAGCCGTTGAAGGAGGTCACGATGGCGAAGCTGCTCACCCAGCGCGCGTCGTTCGAGCTGATGGATGAGGCTCTGCAGATCCACGGCGGCGCGGGCTACATGCGCGAGTACTGGGTCGAGCGCGCCGTGCGCGACTCGCGCCTTGGGCCGATCGGCGGCGGCAGCGACGAGATCATGCGCGAAATCCTCGGGCGGATACTGGGGCTGTAGCGCCGCGCCGAAGGCGCTGGCCCGCCGCCGTGTTCGGCGGGCGTGCAATAAGGCTGTCCAGGTCTCCGCTGCAGCACTAATGTTCGCGCGCCAGTGGCCCGATAGGGCCACGTGGCTCGACTGCGCCTCCTCTGCGTTGCCGTGATCGCCGTACTCAGCGTCGGCGTGTTCTCCGACGGCACAACCGCCCTCGGTGCGCACGCGCAGACGCACAAGCAGGCCCACCGCGCCGCGCGCTGCGGCAAGTCCGCGCGCTCCCACAAGCGACACGGCCAACACGCTCGACGGGCCAAACGGCATCGCCGCGTTCGCTGCGCGAAGCGCCACTCCACCACGCTCAAGCACTCAGCCGGCAAGTCCAAGCCCACCACGGGTGGTTCGCGTTCGAAGGCGCACAGGCCGGCCCGCTCGAAATCCGCCGACAACGGCTGCGCGGACGCGGGGCTTGAGCCCACGCCGCAGAACGTGGAACGCGTTCGCGACGCGACGCTGTGTCTGATCAACCGCGAACGAGCCGCCCACGGCGAGAACCCCCTGCGCGCGAACCAGCACCTCCAGCAGGCCGCCCAAGACCACACCGAGAGCATGGTCGTGGGCAACTACTTCGAACACCTCGGTCCCGGCGGCCAAACTCCGCTGCAGCGGATGCGCGCGGCGGGATACATCTACAGCTCCCAACTCGGCTACTCCGTCGGCGAGAACATCGCCTGGGGCACCCTCTGGCTGGGCACCCCCCGCTCGATCGTCGCCGCGTGGATGGCCTCACCGGGCCACCGCGCGAACATCCTCGACGCGCGCTACCGCGACACGGGGATCGGCGTCTCATCCCACCCGCCGAGGTCACTGGCCGGCGGGCAGGGCGGCGGGATCTATACGCAGGACTTCGGGGTTCTCGTCGGCGGGTGAGGTCGGGGCATGCCGCTCAGCAGTCGATGAAGGGGTTTGCGACGCGCACCCCAGCGTAGTCTTGGCCGTCGCTCAGATCCTCGGAGAGGACGACCTCGCAGCCCAGCGTGCGAGCCGCCTCGAGGATCGCCGCGTCCCAGTAGGAGATTTCGAACCGCTGCCGGGTGCCCATCGCGGCAAGCATCACGTCAACCGTCGTCTCCTGGACGGGAAAGCGTCGGAAGGAGTCGACGAGCGCCGCTGCCTGCTCGTGGGTCAGCCGATCAGGGCGGCTGTCGCGGGTCGCCTGGACGTAGAACTCCTGTAGTACCTGGACCGAGAGCCCCACGTCCCCTGAGGAGAGGAGATCGTTGGCTCGTGCAGCCTTCTCCTGCTCGTCGGGATCGCGTGAGATCGTGTAGAGCAGAACGTTCGTGTCAGCGAACCGCACGCCCGTGCAACTCCTCACGATCGAGGCGGTCGCGAGCGCTGAACCGCTTGATCTGGCCCTGGATGCGTCGCTGCTGAGCCTCGAGCCTTGCGAACTCGGCCTTCCGCTCCGAGAGTGAGCGCAGGTACTCGGCCACGAGCGCGCTGACGGAGCTGCCCTGCTCCGCCGCGCTGATACGCGCGGCACGGTAGACGTCGTCTGGAACGGAAACGGTGATATTTGCCACTGTGCAGCACAGTATCACAGATGCACAGTGACTTCACAGCGTCGGAGCATTAAAGATTCAAAGGTGCTGCACGGTGCTACACTGAACCGGTGCCCACCGCTCGCCCCCGCCACACGATCACCGAGACCCCACCTGTACACGAGGCGCTGGACGAACTACGGGCGAAGCTGGGCGGTGACCGGATCGACTTTGCCGAGCTGGTGATCCTCGGCGCCCGTGCGAAGGCGCGCCGACTGCCCGACCAGAGTCGCAAAGCCCACCAGGCTCGCAAGGACCTTGCCGAATGGATAGTCGCGGGCTCCGGCCCGCAGGTGGATCTCGCGGCGGCCGACGAGGTCAAGCATCTCGGGCTGATCGCCAACTACGACGCGTAGCGTGCTACTGCTCGACAACTCGGCTTGGGCACGCCTGCTTCAGGGCGCCGTCGCAAAGGATCGCGCGAAGACGATCGCCGCATCGATGGAACAGGGCGAAATCGCGGTGTGCCTCCCGTTTCTGCTGGAGGCGGGCTACTCCGCACGCTCGGGATCGGATCGCAGGGCGCTGATGGCGCGCTTCGACGAGCTTCCTCGAATCGCGATCGATGGCGAGATCGAGCGCCTCGCGATGCAAGCGCAGCGCGAGCTCGCCGACATCGGGCACCACCGCCTGGCGCCGATGGATGTCATGATCGCCGCGTGCGCTCACAGGGCCGAAGCGGGCGTGTTGCACTACGACGGCGACTACGAGCTCCTCGCCGCGCATACGAGCCTCGTGTTCGAAAGCCAATGGCTCGCGCCGCCCGGCACGCTGTGACCCTCCGCGGAGGCGATGCCTGCGGGCAGGGCTCAAGCGTGATCGACTCCGTTGGGAAGCCCGGAAGGCAACGGGGTTCGCGCCGTACGTAGCGCCATACTGACACGCGTGGCGACGATCCATTCCTTGCTCGCGGAGATCCGCGAGACCTCGTTGTCGCAGCCGGAGAAGGGCGAACGTTTCGAGCGGCTGATGAAGGCGTACCTGGGCGCCGACCCTCAGTTCGTCGAGCAGTTCAGCGACGTGTGGCTGTGGTCGGAATGGCCCGACAACAACGGCAAGGGCGACACCGGCATCGACCTCGTGGCGCGAGAGCGCGACGAGAGCGGGTTCTGCGCGATCCAGTGCAAGTTCTACGCACCTGATCACCATCTGCAGAAGAAAGACATCGATTCATTCTTCACCGCGTCCGGCAAGGCGCCGTTTACGAGCCGGCTGATCATCTCCACGACCGATAAGTGGGGCAAGAACGCGGAGGACGCGCTCGAGCAGCAGCAGATCCCGGTCAGACGGATCGGGCTGGCGGAGATCGGACAGAGCCCGGTTAGCTGGAGCGTCGTCTGGCCGGCCGCGCCCGACGAGGAGATCAGCCTAGAGGTCGCCCCAAAGCATCAGCTGCGTCTGCATCAGACGAAATCCGTCGAAAAGGTGTTCCAAGGCTTCGAGTCCCACGACAGGGGCAAGCTGATCATGGCCTGCGGCACGGGCAAGACCTTCACGGCGCTCAAGATCGTCGAGCGGCTGGCGAGCGAACGAGGGGGCGATACCAACGTCCTGTTCCTCGTGCCTTCGATATCACTGCTGTCGCAGGCGCTGCGCGAGTGGACCGCGCAGTGCCAGACACCGATGCGCTGCTTCGCAGTCTGTTCGGATACGAAGGTCGGCAAGCGGTCGACATCCGAGGACATCCGCTTGCACGACCTGGCGTTTCCCGCCACCACCGACCCACAGAAGCTGCTCATTCAGATCAAGCGCGCGCAGCAGACGGCGCAACTGACGGTCGTCGTCTCCACCTACCAGTCGATCGCCACGGTCGCCGCCGCACAAGAGGCGGGTCTACCGAAATTCGACCTGGCGATCTGCGATGAGGCACACCGCACGACAGGCGTGACGCTGGCCGATAGCGAGGAATCGCACTTCGTCCGGATCCACGACGCCGAGTACATCAAGGCAGCGAAACGGCTCTACATGACAGCGACGCCGCGTCTGTTCGACGACAGCACAAAGTCGAGCGCCGCGGAAAACGCAGCCGTGCTGTGCTCCATGGACGACGAGGCCCTATACGGCCGGGAGTTTCATCGGCTCGGTTTCGGAGAGGCGGTCAACGGCGGCTTGCTGACCGATTACAAGGTACTGATCCTCACTGTCGATGAGAGCTATGTCGCCCGCTCCCTGCAGTCGGAATTCGCCGACCACAACCACGAACTGAACATCGGCGATATTGCCAAGATCGTCGGCTGCTGGAACGGCCTGGCGAAGCGCTCCGGAACGACCAGCGACGGCAGCGGGTTTGCACCTGGCGAGACGCCGATGCGCCGGGCGGTCGCTTTCTCGCGCTCGATCAAAGAGTCCGAAGCGCTGACGGAGAAGTTCGCTGAAGTGATCGACAACTACGAAGGCGCGGAGGATGACGCTCTTCGGTGCGAGGTCCGACACGTCGACGGCACGTACAACGCTCTCAGGCGCAACGAGCAGCTGGACTGGCTGAAGGGCGAGATGGGAGCGAACGAGTGCCGCATCCTCTCGAACGCGCGTTGTCTCTCCGAGGGAGTGGACGTTCCCGCACTCGACGCGGTGCTGTTCCTGAACCCTCGCAACTCCGTCGTGGATGTCGTGCAGTCGGTCGGGCGCGTCATGCGGCGCGCCGAGGGCAAGGACTACGGCTACATCATCCTGCCCGTCGGTATCCCCGCAGACGTCACTCCGGAGCAGGCATTGGCCGACAACAAGCGCTACAAGGTGGTGTGGCAGGTGTTGCAGGCACTTCGCGCGCACGACGACCGCTTCAATGCCACCGTCAACAAGATCGAGCTGAACAAGCACAAGCCGACTCAAATCATGGTCGGTGCTGTGGGGTTCGCCACCGAAAACAACAACGAACCATCCGGCGGGTCGCCCCAGGACGCAGGCCAAGGGGCGGCCGCAGCGGCGCAGCTAGCGCTCAGCTTTCCAGTAGATGAGTGGCGCGAAGCGATCTACGCCAAGATCGTCACCAAGGTCGGCGAGCGCGCCTATTGGGAGACCTGGGCGAAAGACGTCGCCCAGATCGCCGAACGTCACGTCACACGGATCGACGCCTTGCTCGCCGACCCCTCCTCTGATGTGCAAAAGCGCTTCGAAGAGTTCGTCGCTGGCTTGCGTGTGAACCTGAACGACTCGATCACCAACAGTGACGCCGTTGACATGCTCGCGCAGCATCTGATCACCCGTCCGGTGTTCGAGGCGCTGTTCGAGGACTACTCCTTCGCCGAGCACAACCCTGTCTCGCAGGCAATGCAGGGGATGCTCGGGGTTCTCGACGAGCAGCACGTGGACACGGAGGCGGAGACCCTCGAGAAATTCTACGACAGCGTCAGGATGCGTGCGGCCGATATCGACAACGCCGAGGGCAAGCAGCGGATCATTGCTGAGCTCTACGAGCGCTTCTTCAAAGTTGCCTTCCCACGCGTAGCCGATTCACTTGGCATCGTCTACACGCCGGTGGAGATCGTCGACTTCATCATCAGGAGCGTCGAGCATGTGCTTGAGAAGGAATTCGGCGCCTCGGTCAGCGACGAGGGCGTACACGTGCTCGAGCCGTTCGCCGGCACCGGGACCTTCATCGTGCGGCTCCTGCAGTCCGGCGTGATCAAGCCAGAGGATCTCGCTCGTAAGTACGCCACCGAGCTCCACGCCAATGAGATCCTGCTGCTCGCCTACTACATCGCCGCGATCAACATCGAGGCTACCTATCACGACCTCGCTGGCGGGGAGTACACACCTTTCAGCGGGATAGTTTTGACGGACACTTTCCAGATGACCGAGTCAGCCGGCTCCATGGACCAGGTTATCTTCCCCGATAACAACGAGCGCGCTCTTCATCAGAAGGCACTCGACATTCGTGTGATTCTCGGGAACCCGCCGTACTCGGCGGGCCAAGACTCTGAGAACGACAACAACAAGAACCTCGTATATCCAGCGCTCGACCAGGCGATCGCGGAGACCTACGCCGCGCAGTCCTCCGCGACGAACAAGAACAGCCTATACGACTCCTACATACGGGCGTTCCGCTGGGCTAGCGATCGGATCAAGGGCCAGGGCATCGTTGCGTTCGTCAGCAATGGGTCATTTATCGATGGCGCCTCTGCTGATGGCTTCCGCAAAATACTTGCCACAGAGTTCTCATCGGTCTTCGTCTTTAACCTTCGTGGCAATCAGCGGACCTCCGGTGACACATCACAGCGTGAGGGCGGAAAGGTCTTCGGTCAGGGCAGTCGCAACTCCATCGCCATCACGCTGCTGATCAAGAACCCGGGTGCCAACACGCCATGCGTGATCCACTATCACGATATTGGCGACTACCTCAGTCGTGACGAGAAGCTGAGTATCATCAGAAAGTTTCAGAGCATCGCAAGCATCCCATGGCAATACATCACCCCAGACGCCATGGGAGACTGGATTGAACAACGTAACAATGCCTTTGTCGAATTCGCACCGCTCGGCGACAAGAAACGCACGGGTGGATATCCACTTTTCAGCGTGTATTCGATGGGCCTTCAGTCCAAGCGCGACGCGTGGGTTTACAACTTCTCGCACACAGCCATGCTCGCGAGCGTCCGCCGTATGGTCGCCTTCTACAACGAACAGCTCTCGATCGTCGCTGCCTCGGTGCTCAAGAGCAAACGCGAGCTTACTCCCGCCTACGTAAACGAGCTGATCGACCAGAACGCGAAGAAGATCAGCTGGACACGGGGACTCAAGGCCGACCTACGGAGGTCGAAGGCCGCCCGCTTTGATGAGCAGCGTGCCGTGGTGAGTGCGTACCGGCCCTACTGCAAGCAATGGCTCTACTTCGATCGACAGTTCAACGACATGGTGCTACTGATGCCCAAGCTGTTCCCGACAGCCAGCCACGACAACATCGTGATCGCATCGGTGGGCGTGGGCGCATCCAGACCATTCTCCACCCTTATTACCAGCATCATGCCCAGCCACGACTTTGTCGAGAAGGGTCAATGCTTCCCGCGATTCTTTTACGAACCTGCGACCAATAGCGACACGCTGTTCACAGAGCACGACGTCATTGATGGCTATCGTCGACGCGATGCGATCACCGACGAGACGCTGGCCAGCTATCAGAGTCACTACGACAACGGCGTCACAAAGGAGGACATCTTCTACTACATCTACGGCTTATTGCACTCGCCCACGTACAAGCAGCGCTACGCCGCCGACCTGAAAAAGATGATCCCGCGGATACCGATGGTCGCCGACTTCCGGGGCTTCAGCGACGCTGGCCGTCGGCTCGCTGCGTGGCACCTCAACTACGAAGAGGTCGACCCATGGCCTTTGGATGAGGTCGCAAGTGCGGGTGTGCAGAACTCATATCGCGTGGAGAAGATGCGCTTTGGGAAGGACGCGAAAGCAGTAGACAAGACCCGAATCACCTACAACACCCACCTCACGCTTGCCGGGATCCCGGAGGAGGCTTATCGCTACGAAGTCAACGGCAAGTCCGCGATCGAGTGGATCATGGACCGCTACCAGGTCAAAACCGATCGAGACAGCGGTATTGTCAACGACCCCAATGACTGGGCGCTCGAGCACGAGAACCCGCGTTACATTGTCGACCTCGTCAAGCGCATCGTCAGCGTGAGCATGGCGACTGTCGACATCGTCGAGCGACTACCCGATCTCGAGCTGCTCGAGGAGAATCCACAGGAGCAGCAGATCGCAGCACCGTCCACGACCTAACCCGGTCTGACGGATCCGAGCGCCTCGGCTTCGATGCGCCGTGCGATTGTGTCAATGGTCCGTGCGCACTCGGTGACTGCCGCGAGCGCGCCATCTTTGCCCCAGCTGGCCACGAAGGGAATACTCTCAGCGTCGACCGCCAGTCCTACGCTTGCGCTGACCACGAACGTGATCGTGTCCGCGATCACCTCGGCGCGATCCCTCGGATAGCGCTCGTAGTCGACCCCAAGCGCATGCACGCACTCATGGATGAGGGTGCGCACTTGGGCGTTCGCGGGGACCTGGTCGTCGATCGCGATTTGCCTGCGCTCAGTGTCACACCACCCCCGCGATGAGCCGGAAATCGCCTCGAACGAGACCGCATAGCCAAGCGACTCGGCGAAGGCTTGGAGCGGCGCGAGCAAGCGCTCATGAGAGCTGTCATTCATTGGCTCGCAAGGAGGCGCGAGCGTCTGCTGCTGGTCGCCTGGCAAGAGCTCCGTCTGTGAGAGCTCAAAGACGAACGAGGTCTTGAAGAACACGCGCCGCTCGCCGGTGTCCGCACCGTCCTCGTCTCGCTGCCTGAACGCGACAGGCGCGGAGATGCGCAGTGCGGTCTCGCCCTTACGAACGCGGCGCCCAGACTTTCGCCAGGCGTAGAGTCCACGGACGCGCTGGGGCAAGATGCCACGTTCGTGGCATTGCTGAGCCAGGAGCATGCAGTTGGCGGCCGAGTAGCCCCGCAACGTCGCGCGAGCTTGGACCCAGCGCATCCAGCCCTCCGGAGACAGCAGTTCCTCGGCGGCGTCCCTCAGCCGTTCGCGATCGGCGCGGCGACGCTGAGCGTGCTCTTGCTCGGTTGGGCGCTGCACGACGGCTTTGGCCATGGCCCCTTCTCCGACGCTATGTGAGCACCGGGACCTCGCCACCCCACCGGCCCACCCACGCGGCCCTATATAACTTTGGCTCCCCGACCAAACTAAGGAGAAGCAACAGCTATGGGAGTACTCGACGGAAAGTCGGCGATCGTCACGGGCTCGGCACGCGGGATCGGACGCGCCACCGCGGAGCTGCTCGTCTCGCAGGGCGCGCAGGTTCTGATCAACGACCTCGACGGCGACATCGCCGAGCAAGCGTCCGGCGAGATCCAGGGCGAGACGGCCGTCTTCGCCGGCGACCTCACGAAGCCCGGCGCGGCCGACCAGCTGGTGGCGAAGGCGATCGACTCGTTCGGCAAGATCGACATCGTCGTCAACAACGCCGGCTACACGCTCGACGCGCCGATCCACAAGATGTCCGACGAGCACTTCCAGGCGATGATCGACATCCACACGGTGGTGCCGTTCCGCGTCATCCGCGCCGCCGCGCCGCATCTGCGCGAGCCGGCCAAGAAGGAGAAGGAGGAGGGCCGCGAGGTGTTCCGCAAGGTCGTGAACATCTCGTCCGTGTCCGGCACGATGGGCAATGCGGGCCAGGCGAACTA
>DASUPL010000289.1:0-4358 GCA_036281155.1 Solirubrobacteraceae bacterium
AGAGCAGCGCAGGCGCGAGCACGATCAGCGCGCGCGTGCGCCATGCGCGCAGCGATCCGCCCGCGAGCGCGCACGCGGCGATCGGTCCCGTGGCGAGCGCGCCGAGGCGGTCGACGTTGCCGCCGACGGCGGTCGGGAGCACGTAGGAGCCGATGAGAGCCAGCGCGTAGAGCGCGGTGCCGATCCTCAGCAGGCGCTGGGTAGGTCTCATCAGCGCGCCCACGGCGAGCACGGCCGCGAGGGCGGGGTAGAACGCGGAGGCGACGAATGGCTGCGAGCCGCCTTCGGGGAACACGAGCACGAGCAGTCCGATCGGCGCGAGCGTGGCGAGCGTGAGCGCGCCCGGCCACGCTCGTGCGGGCCCCGCGATCGCCCAGGCGAGGAACGCGAGCGCGAGGAACGCGCCGGCGACGGGGCTGGCGAGCGACGCGAGCACGCTCAGCGCGAGCGCCGCGACGCGCCAGCCGCGCTGGGCGCTCACGAGCGCGCCGAGGCCGATCGCGAGGCCGAGGTCGAACGGTACGCGGCTGGAGAGCAGCGCAATCGCGGCGCCGAGCGCGAACCAGGCGGCGGCTATGCGCGTGGCGCGCTCGGGGAATCGTCCCGCGATCAGCGCCGCGAACAGCGCCGCGGCGATCGTCATCGAGAGGGCTGCCAAAGGCTGGGGGCCGAGCAGCCAGCCGAGCGCGGGCGCCAGCAGCGAATACGCGGGCATGTGGTGCCCGCCATACCACGAGTTGTCCCACAGCGAGAAGCCGACGCTCCCGAAGAGGTTGCCGCGGTAGGTGGCCGCCGCGAGGTCGGGGCTGGGTGGCGCGGCGATCAGGTAGACGACGCCGAGCGCGGCGGTGATCGTCCAGGTGGGCGTTCGCCTGACGAGCGCGCTCACCCCGCGCCCAGGAACTCCGCCAGCCGCTCGAGCAGATCCGGGCGGTCAAGCCACGGCCAGTGGCCCGCGTCGGGGAGCTCGAGGAGCTCGGCGTTCGCCAGCGCCCGCGCGTACTCCCCGGCGAAGCGCGCGGGGATGTAGGGGTCCTTCATGCCCCACGCCACGAGCGCGGGCATCGTCAGCGTGCCCAGCCGCTCGCCGGCGGCCGCGAGCACATCCGGGGGCGAGCTGCGGTACAGGCGCAGGATCGCGCGTTGCGTGCCCTGGTCGAAGTGGTCGATCACGCTGTCCAGCCACGCGTCCGGCATCGGCCCCGGCGTAGCGTTGGACTCGCGCGAGCTGAGGCGCAGCACGCGCCTGCTGGTGGCGCCCATCGCCAGCTCCCCCAGCAGCGGGGTGCGCCAGATCCGCGCGGTGCGGTGCCAGCGATAGCCCGGCAGGAACGGCACCGCGTTGATGATCACGAGACGCTCCACGCGCTCGGGCAGTCGCTGGGCGAACGCGAGGCCGACGGCGCCCCAGTCGTGCATCACGAGCCTGACGCGCTCGACGCCGACCTCGTCGAGGAAACGCTCGATGAAGCGGTCGTACTCGTCGATCGTGTAGGTCAAGTTGCCGGGCTTGCCCGAGCGGCCGAAGCCGGGCAGGTCGGGCGCGAGGCCGCCGCTGCGCGCGAGCAGTTCGCGCCATTCGTCGGAGTTGCTGGGCACGCCGTGCAGGTACAGCGCCGGCGCCGCCCTCTCGCTGCCGGCGGGCGGGGGTGCGCTGCGCCAGAAGACCGACAGTCCGTCGATCTCGCGGTTGTTCTCGCTCACGTCGGGCACGAGGCGAGGATATAGGGGTTGCGCACGGCGGATACGGTGGTGTCGTGCCGAGCAGCTCTCCAGCATGGAAGTCGCCCGTTCACGCACGCGTGCTGCGGATCCGCGACCGCCTGCGTGAGGTCTACGGGATTCCGCGGATGAGTCCGCACGGCGATCCGATCGCGGAGCTGATCCTGACGGTGCTCTCGCAGTCGACCAACGACCGCAACCGCGACGTCGCCTACCTGCGCTTGCGCGAGCGCTTCGGGGGAGGGGCGATCGATTGGAAGCGGGTTCGCGACGCGCCGCTGACGGAGGTCGAGGAGGCGATTCGCCCCGGGGGCATCTCGAAGGTGAAGTCCGCGCGCATCCAGGTGATCTTGCGAGCGATCGCGGCGGACCCACGCGATCCACCGCACGAGCTGTCGCTTGACTGGATGCAGGACGTGCCGGTCGCCGAGGCGCGCGACTACCTCACCGCGCTCCCCGGCGTGGGGCGCAAGACAGCCGCGTGCGTGCTGCTTTTCGCCTACGGCCTGCGCGACGTGCCCGTCGACACGCACGTCTCGAGGGTGGGGATGCGCTTGGAGATACTGCGCCCCGGCGCTCCCTTCGAGGAGCTGCACGACGGGATGCTCGCGCTGACGCCACCCGGTCAGGAGCTGGAGCTGCACGTCAACCTGCTGCGCCATGGGCGGCGCACGTGCCACGCGCGCTCCCCTTCCTGCGACGAGTGTGCGCTGGCGCGGATGTGCCCGAGCCGGCGCCTGCCCGCGCCGCTCAACCCTGTGGGAGGACCGCGAAAGCGATGACCGCGTAGTGCAGCGCGGCGGCGGCGATCACGAGCGCGTGGAAGACCTCGTGGTAGCCGAACACCCGCGGCGCGGGGTCGGGGCGGCCGCTGGCGTAGACGATCGCGCCGAGCGTGTACAGCAGACCGCCCGCCGCGAGGCCCATGACGCCAAGCCAGCCGATCGCCGCTGGCAGCTCGCCGAAGATTGCGACGGAGACCCAGCCGAGCGCGACGTACACGGCCGCGAACAGCCACTTCGGCGCGTCGATCCACACGAGCTTGAAGATCACGCCGCCGAGCGCGCCCACCCACACGACGATCAGGATCGCGTGCGCGAGGCTGCCCTTCAGCGCGAGCAGCGCGAAGGGCGTGTACGTGCCGGCGATCAGCACGAAGATCATCGAGTGGTCCAGGCGCCGCATCCAGCGCCGCGCCCGCGGGCGCCACGTCACGCGGTGGTACAGCGCGCTCGTGCCGAGCAGAGCGGACACGGCGACGGCGTAGATGCTCGCCGCCAGCCGGGCCCTGCCGTCAGAGGCCGCCAGGATCAGCGCGACCCCGCACCCGAGCGACACGAAGAACGCGTACTCGTGCGACACGCCGCGCAGGAGCGGCTTCACGGGCCCGGCGGGCGCCATGTTCATGCAGAGACGGTAGCGCGCGCGAGCTTCTCGCGGGCGCGCTCGGGCGTGACTCTGACCACGTCCCACGCGAGCCCGACGCGCGCGAGTGCGAGGATCAGCCAGCCCGAGGGGTCCAGCTCGTACCAGCGCAGCCCGTGGAAGGCGGACTGCGGGAAGGCGTGATGGTTGTGGTGCCACGCCTCCCCTAACGAGGGCAGCGCGAGCCAGAAGACGTTCGTCGACTCGTCGTCGGTGTCGAAGCGCCGGCTACCGAAGAAGTGGCAGATCGAGTTGATCGACCAGGTGATGTGGTGCACGAGGAAGATCCGCACGAGCCCGGCCCACAGCAGCGCGCTGAAGCCGCCGTCCACGAGCGAGCCGCCGCTCAGCGCAAAGCCCAGCAGGAACGGCAGCGCCAGGCTGCCGAGCGCGATCAGGGGAAAGGTCTTGTTGATACGCCGCATCACCGGGTCCTCTACGAGGTCGCGCGCGAACCGTTTCGAGGATGCCTGCCCGTGTGTCCGAAACAGCCAGCCGACGTGCGCGTGCCAGAGGCCGGAGACCATTCCGCGCAGGCCCGCGCCGTGGCCCGCGTGAGGGCTGTGCGGGTCGCCCTCTTCGTCGGTGAAAGTGTGGTGCTTGCGGTGGTCGGCGACCCAGTCGATCACGCCGCCCTGCAATGACATCGACCCGAGGATCGCGAGCAGGTGGCGCAGCCACGGGCGCGTCTGGAACGCGCGGTGGGTGAGCAGGCGGTGGAAGCCTACGGTGATCCCGATCGCCGTCGCGAGATACATGAAGGCGAAGATCGCCAAATCGCGCGGTCCGAGGAAGCGGTCCCAAAGCACAACCGCCGCCGCGATCACGCCCAGAAACGGGATCACGACCGCTGCGATGTTCGCGTTGCGCTCCAGGCGGGTCACTCGCCGCGCATTATCGCGGTTGCACAGGCGGCACCAGCCACTTGAAGACGTGTAGAAAATCTGCCACACTGCGACTCAGATTAATCAAGCGTCTTAGAAGGAGCATTGACACATGGCCAAGACCATAGGCATCGATCTCGGCACGACGAATTCGTGCATGGCCGTGCTCGAGGGTGGCGAGCCCACCGTCATCGAGAACTCCGAGGGCGGTCGCACGACCCCGTCGGTCGTTGCCTTCACCGACGGCGGCGAGCGCCTCGTCGGCACGGTGGCCAAGCGCCAGGCCGTGACCAACCCCGAGAACACCATCTTCTCCATCAAGCGCTT
>DASUPL010000290.1:0-10161 GCA_036281155.1 Solirubrobacteraceae bacterium
GCTCATCCAAGAGCTACGCGAGACCAAAGAACGCCCCCAAATCCGCCAGAAGCCCACGACACCTGGGAATAAGACCGGACGCCCCCAAAACGACCGCGACCCCGATTTTCGGGGCCGGGGTTCGTACATAGGTCGTATGGCGGGAGCGACGGGACTCGAACCCGCGACCTCTGCCGTGACAGGGCAGCGCTCTAACCTACTGAGCTACGCCCCCGCGATGCTCGCAAGGACCTCTCGAGACCTTCCGTGCTCCTCCAGTATGGCAAGGCTTGGCCTTCGCCCCCTTTCCGACGAGACTGGCCGGCCAGCCAAGTTTCGTCTAGGCTGCAGCGATGGCGCTCGTCGGCCCCGCTCCGCTGCTGAAAACAAGCCCGCTCGCGGCGCTGCTCACGGATCTGCGCGAGGAGCGCTCCGGGACGGTTCCGTTCCCGCCCGGCGACACCAACTTCTCGCTCGCGCGCACGAAGCGCTTCGCCGATGACCCACTGCCGCTGCTGCTGGAGGGCTACGAACGCTACGGGCCGATCTTCACGCTGAGGCTGTTCCACGGCAACGTCGTGTTCATGCTCGGCCCCGCGGCGAACCACTACATCACCGTCTCGCACGCGTCGAACTTCACGTGGCGCGAATCGCACTTCCGCGACCTCATCGGGCTGATGGGCGACGGGCTGTTGACGATCGACGGCGAGTTCCACCGCCGCTCGCGGCTGATCATGCTGCCGGCGTTTCACCGCGAGCACATCGCCGCGTCGGCGGACACGATGATCGAGGAGATCGACCTGGCGCTCGAGCAGTTCACGCCGGGTGCGACGGTCGACATCTACGCGTGGACCCGCCGCCTGGCGCTGCGGGTGGCGATGCGCGCGCTGTTCGGCCTCGACCCAGACGGCCACGAGGCTCGCGCGATCGACGCGGCCGAGCTGTTCGAGGAGGCGCTGTCGTTTTACTCGACCGAGTACGTGATGCGCATCCTCCGCGGGCCCTTCACGCCATGGGCGCGCCTGCAGCAGGCGGCGCGCAGGCTGGACACGCTGATCTACTCCGAGATCTCCACCCGCCGCGCCACGGGCAAGCGCGGGCACGACATCCTCAGCCTGCTCCTCGACGCTCAAGACGAGGACGGCAACACGCTCTCGGACCTGCAGATCCGCGACGAGGTCATGACGCTGATGTTCGCCGGGCACGACACCACCACGTCGACCGTGTCGTTCATGTTCTACGAGCTCTCCCGCCAGCCCGAGATCGTCGCGCGGCTGATCGCCGAGCAGGACGAGAAGCTGCGGGGCGGGCGGCCGAGCGCCGCGCAGCTGATGTCCGGCGAGCTGACCGAGCTGGAGATGGTGCTCGACGAGACGCTGCGCAAGTACCCGCCCGCGTGGATCGGGCCGCGCCGCTCGGTGGAGGCGTTCGAGTTCGAAGGCCGCACCGTGCCCGAGCGCGCGTTCGTGAACTACTGCTCGTGGGCGTCGCACCACCTGCCCGACGTGTTCGCCGAGCCGGAGGAGTTTCGCCCCGAGCGCTTCACGCCTGAGGCGCGCGCGGAGCTGCCCAAGGGCGCCTACGTACCCTTCGGCGGCGGTTCGCGCACGTGCATCGGGATGCGCTTCGGCCAGCTCGAGGTCCGCGCGATCGCCACGTTGATCCTCTCGCGCTGCACGCTGTCCGTGCCCGAGGATTTCCGCATGAGCATCCGCCAGATGCCCACGATCAGCCCCAAAGACGGCCTCCCCGCGATCGTCATGCCCCGCGCCACGGCGCCCCTGGCCGATCTCTCCTCCGCTGCCGCCTGAGCGGCGACCGTCGAGGCGCCGCGCGTCAGCGCAACCGCGCGTTCATGCTCACGCGATAGCTCAGCGGCTCGCGCGTCCGCACGCTCGCCGCAACGCCCTCCACGTACACGTGCTCATCCGCGAACAGCGTCAAGTGCAGCCCGCCGATGAGGAACCCCAGCGGGCGCGCCACCAGCCTGCCGTCGGTCGCTTGCGCGATCGCTTTCACGGACGCCCCCACGCCGAACAGCCCGCCGCTGGCCAGCACTTCCACCTCGCCGTGTTCGCTTCGCAGCAGCTGCATGTCCAGACCAGGTGGCAGCGCCGCTTTCACGTCCGCGTCGCTCGCGCTCGCTTGCGCGGTGAGCGCGTCGCCGCGCTTGCTGAGCGTCGCGTCGCTCAGCTGCAGCGCGCCGACGCGGACGCGCCGCGCGAACATGTCCATGCGCGCCACCCCGTGCGCTTCGCGCAGCAGCTTCGCCGCCTGCGCCGAGCTCAGCGTGAGGCTCTTCGCGCGCACGCGTACCGAGTCCACGCTTCCCCACGCCATCTTCAATGCCGGCCACGCGTGCACGCTCACGCTTTCCACCTTGCCGTAGCGGCCCACTCGCGAGGAGACCATGCTCGCCGCCAGGCGCGGCAGCAGCAGCTGTGAGAGCACGAGCGCCAGCACGACACCGCCAGCCAACCATCCGCCCATCCGCCCCACTCGCCCCATTGAGCAAAAGCTTTGCACGCGCGGCCCACCCCGGCAGTCAGTCCCAGTCACGCTAGCCTTGTGTTCCCCAAACGGGGGCGCGTAGCTCAGTTGGCTAGAGCACCTCGTTTACACCGAGGGGGTCGCCCGTTCGAGTCGGGCCGCGCCCATCGACCGTCCCCACGGTCACTCCCCACGACCAGCTGCCGCCGATGACCGACGACACTCCCATCCGCATCGCCGTGATCGGCTCCGGCCCCGCCGGCTTCTATACCGCCGGGCACCTGCTGAAGGACCCCGAGGAACGGATCGAGGTGGACATGCTCGAGCGGCTGCCCACCCCCTGGGGCCTCGTCCGCTCCGGCGTCGCGCCCGACCACCCGAAGATCAAGTCCGTCACGCGCGTCTACGAGAAGACCGCCGCGCACCCCCGCTTTCGCTACTTCGGAAACATCACGTTCGGCGAGCACGTCTCGCGCGATGAGCTGCTCGAGCGCTACCACGCGATCGTGTACGCCACCGGCTCGCCGTCGGACCGTCCGCTCGGCATCCCCGGCGAAGAGCTCCCCGGCTCGCACGCGGCGACGGACTTCGTCGGCTGGTACAACGGCCACCCCGACCACACCGACCTCGAGGTCGACCTCCTCTCGGCGCAGCGCGCGGTCGTGATCGGCAACGGCAACGTCGCGATCGACGTGGCGCGCATGCTTGTGCTCGCACCGGCCGAGCTCGCGCCGACGGACACCGCCGACCACGCGCTGGAGGTCCTCGCCGAGAGCCGCGTCAGCGAGGTCGTCGTCGTCGGGCGCCGTGGCCCGGCTCAGGCGGCGTTCACGAACCCCGAGCTGCTCGAGCTGGGCGAGCTCGCGGACGCGGACGTGATCGTCGATCCGGACGAGCTCGAGCGCGCGCTCGCCGTGCACGACGCTGGCGCCGAGGAGGACGCGACCGCGCGGCGCAACGTCGAGATCCTGCGCTCCTACGCCGCCCGCCAGCCGACCGGCCGTCGTAAGCGGATCGTGCTGCGCTTCCTACTCTCGCCGGTGACGCTGCACGCGGACGCACACGGGCGCCTCGGCACGGTCGAGCTCGTCCGCAACGAGCTCGTACCCGGCCCGGGCGGCGGCCTGCGCGCCCAGCCGACAGAGGAGCGAGAGACAATCGCCGCCGGTCTCGCCTTCCGCGCGATCGGCTACCGCGGCATCCCGCTGCCGGGCGTGCCGTTCGACGATCGCTCCGCGGTCATCCCCAACGATGGCGGTCGTGTGCTCGACGCGGACGCCGGCGAGCCGCTGCCCGGCGAGTACGTGGTGGGCTGGATCAAGCGTGGGCCGTCGGGAGTGATCGGCACGAACAAGCGCGACGCGCAGGAGACGGTCAACGCGATGCTCGCCGACCTCGCTCCCGCGGGCGGCAACGGCTCAGCGCCGAGCCCGTCCACGCGGGAGCCGAGCGACCCCGACGCGGGGTCCGTCGAGGCGCTCCTGCGCACGCGCCAGCCCCAGCTCGTGACCTACTCCGGCTGGGAGTCGATCGACCGCCACGAGCGCGCGCTCGGCGAGCCGGCTGGCAGGCCGCGCGTGAAGCTAACGCGCATCGAGGAGCTGCTGCGCGCAGCCGCCGCTGAACAGCCGTAGTTGTTGCACGGCGCATGAGCTCTGGACGGTCGGACTAGACGTTTATACGAAGCTGGTTCCATTGGATTGAACTCGTTCGGATAAGGGGACGAAGAAGGGGAAAGCATCGTCCTAATAGAGGAGAGCATTCCATGTGTGTGTCGTCTGTATGGATTTCCAAGGGCGCGCCGTCGCGCACTCGCGGAATCGCCACAATCGCCGTGTTCGTGGTACTTCTCGCCGTCCTGCCCGCAGTTCCCGCCAGGGCAGCCGAAGTGGTCACGCTGCCTCCCGCTGAAGTGCAGGAAGTCCTGTCCGATGTGCCGCTGGAAGACCTGAGCGCCGTGCAGCTGAGCGAACTGCTGTCACAGCTGCCAGGTCTGACCACGCTGCCACAGGGTCAGCTCCAGGAAGCACTCACCAAAGCGATCGAAACGCTCGCCGGTGAAGGCGGCACGCTCGCCCAGCTGAGCAACCCGACCGGGCTCATCTCCAACCTGGAAGGCGGGCTGGGAGAAGTGCTCTCGCCGCTCGAACTGCTGGGCCTGCTGAAAGGGGAAAGCCTCACCACGCTGCTGACCGGCGGGCTTGGCACGCCCGAAGCAACCCAGCTGCTCGGCGGCCTGTTGAGCTCAGCGCCGGACGCCAAACAGTTGATCGAACAGGTCCTCGCCGCCGTGAACGGCGAACAGCTCGAAACGCTGCTGGGCACGACGCTCGCCGGGGAACCAGTGAGTATGGGCACGGTCGAAGAGCTCGCCGGACAGCTCGGCACGACCGACGAAGGCCTGGCGGAAGCTCTCGGCAAGACGACCACGCAACTGCCGCCCGGCGCGCTCGCGCTGACCGCGCCACTGGCGAACGGCAAGACCCTGGGCATGCTCAACGGCGTCGAAGGTCTGACGTTCGACCTGCTCGGACCCTCGCCTGAAGAAGGACCCGCCGGCGGCTCGGGCGGTGGCGCTGGAGGCGCGGGCGGATCGGGAGGTGCGAGCGGCGGCTCGGGCGGTAGCTCGGGTGGCTCGTCGGGGACACCCGGCGGCACGACTGTCGTGATCAACGCGCTCGCCCCGCCGAGCCCAACCGCAGCCGCATCCACTACCCAGGCGGGATTGGCGAAGGTCAAGATCCTGAGTCGGAGGGTCCGCCGCCACACGGTCACGCTGCTCGTGCAGGTCCCCGCCGCGGGGACGCTGACCGTGACCGGCCGCGGGCTCAGGTCGCTGAGGAAGCAGGCCTCGAGGGCCGAGCGCGTGACGCTGCGAGCGTCGCTCACGAAGGCCGCCGTCACGTCGCTGCGCGCGCACAGGCGCCACCGACGGATCGCGCTGAGGGTGTCGTTCGCCGCCGTCGGCGGGCGTGGCTCCTCCGCAAGCACCACCGTGACGTTCGGCTAGAGACACGCGTTCTGCCAGATACCGCTGGGTTTGAGCGGACCAGGGCTGCCACGGGTAGCCCTGGTCTGCCAGACTGTCGCGCGCAAGGCCCCGTTAGCTCATCTGGTAGAGCGCCGGACTTTTAATCCGGTGGGGCGGGTTCGAGTCCCGCACGGGGCACTACCTGAAGTAGTAATGTTCCATATGTTAGGTAATTGACAGGGTGGGGTTATGTAGCTCACGGGGTAGGGGCTTGCTCGACGAGAGACTTCTCTTGGAGATGGAACGCGCCTCAGCTACGGGCAGCTGGGAGCTGAACCTGGGCGACGAAACGATGCGCTTCTCGCCGGCGGTTCACCTCATATATGGGACCGACCCGGACACGTTCTCTCCCACGCTCGCGCTCGTCCTGGAACGCGTCCATCCTCACGACCTCGATCGCCTGCGCACGCAGGCCGCCGCGATGCGAACCCAGCCCGGACCGTTCGTGCTCGTGCATCGAGCGATCCGACCGACGGGTGAGGAACGTCTGATTCACGCACGCGGCTGGGTCGACCTCGACGAGGCCGGCATCCCCACACACGCGTGGGGGACCGCCACTGACATGACCGAGAGCGCGGCGGACGCTCGCGAGCACGAGCGTCTGACCCTTCGCTGTGCGCTGATCCTGCGCGCCACCGAGGACGGTATCTGCGGCGTCGACCCCGACGGGCGAGTGACGTTCTCGAACGCGGCGTTTCACAAGCTTCTCGATCGAACCGAGAGCGAGGTGCTCGGCGCGCGCCTACACGACCTCGTCCATCGCGATCCCGACGGACTCGAGAGCCACACGGCCGCGGAGTGCCAGTTCGCCAACCGTGGCGAGTCGCATGTGAGCGCCTTCGACTTGGGCTTTCATCGCAGCGACGGCTCGATCCTCTCGGTGGAATACGTCCTGGTCACGGTCGAGGACGAGCCGCTCGCGGATGCGGTGATCTCGCTTCGAGATATCGCCGAACGACGCGAGTAACTACGAGGAGCTTTCTAGCCCCGCTTCCCGCCCCGTCTGCTCGGCGGCGGGCGGCGCTCCTTCGGGACGGGCACGCCTTTGACCAACCGGTCGATCGTGATGCCGAACGTGTCGGCGAGGATCATCAGCGTGAGCAGACCGGGTTCGCGCTTGCCCTGCTCGAGTGAGCCGATCTGCGTGCGGTGCAGCGTGGCGGCGTCGGCGAGCGCTTCCTGGGAGGGGAAGTTGGCCTTGCGCAGCTCGCGCAGGCGCTTGGCGAACTGCTCCAGCAACTCGTCTCGCTCGGCGGTGTAGGCGCCCATCTACACGCAGCCTGCTGTCTGGCAGCGCTTTGTTCCACAGACAACTCACTGCATTTCGCAAGAAATGTGGAACAGCTAGGCGTTGACGCTCAGCTGCGCGCGGCGATCGGCCCACGGCCGCGCCTGTTCCAGCTGCGTCGAGAGGGCGATCAGGCTCGCCTCCTGCCACGGGCCGGCCGTCAGCTGCACGCCCACGGGCACGCCCGCGTCCGTCTGGTGCAGCGGCAGGCTGACCGCCGGTAGGCCGCTGACGTTGCCGAACGCGGTGAACGACACGCTCGCGACGACGTCGAACACGGGCTGGTCGGGCGTCGCGTGCTGGGCCGCCATCACCGAGCCCGCAACCGGCGCGACGATCGCGGAGGTGGGCGTGAGCAGCACGTCGAAGTCCCTGCCCCAGCGCGCGAGCTCGCGGCGGCTGAGCAGCTCGAGCGTACGCGCGGCGAGCACGTAGTCATACGCGCCCGTCTCGCCGGCGAGGCCGCGCTGGTGGGCGATGTGCGGCTCGACGTTCGACCAGTCCACGCCCTCGTAGTCGGCGAGGCCACCCTGGGTGAGGGCGATGAACGGTGGCACCATCTCTTCGGAGATCGTCGGCACCTCGACCTCCTCGACCCTGTGACCGAGCTCTTCCAGCAGCGCTGCGACGGCGCGCGCGCCCGCGACACACGCCTCGTCCGTGGGGATGCCCAGCGGCGCCTGCGCCATCAGGCCGATGCGCAGCGAACCCGGCGCGACGCCGACCTCTTCGGCGAACGGCCGGCTGGGGGCGGGCGCGTTGTACCAGGCGCACGGGTCGAGGCGGGAGATCGCGTCGAGCACCGCGGCGGAGTCGGCGACGGTGCGCGCGACGACGCCCTCGACGACCGCGCCGAGCCAGCTCTGCGCGAGGCGCGGCACGCGCCCGCGGCTGGGCTTCAGGCCGACGAGGCCGCAGTAGGAGGAGGGGATGCGGATCGAGCCGCCACCGTCGTTGGCGTGCGCGATCGGGAACATGCCCGCCGCGACCGCCGCCGCCGCGCCGCCGCTGGACCCGCCCGGCGAGCGCTCTAGATCCCAGGGGTTGCGGGAGATGCCGTAGCGGCTGTTCTCCGCGACGGTGATGACGCCGAACTCGGGCGTGTTCGTGCGCCCGCACAGCACGAAGCCCGCGCGCGCGAGCGCGTCCACGACGAGCTGCTCTCCTCGCTCGCTCCCTCGGGGGCGCCGTTGGACCCGTACGTGACGGGCCAGCCGGCGACGGGCGTGAGGTCCTTGATCGGCAGCGGCACGCCCAGGAACGGCGCGCTCTCGCCGGCCGCGAGCCGTCTGTCGGCGTCCGCTGCGGCGGCGCGCGCGCCATCGTCGTTGCGCCAGATGACCGCGTTGACCAGCGGGTTGAGCTCGTCGACGGCGGCGAGGCAGGAGTCGAGCAGCTCGACCGCGGAGAGCTCGCGGGCGCGCAGCGCGGCGGCAAGCTCCAGGGCGGGCGTGTCAGGGCCGAGCGCAGCCATGGCGCGACCCTACCAGGGTGGCGCACCCGCCACACGACGTGGCCGCTCCCCGACCCGCGACAGCGGACGGGGCGAGCGGGCGAAGCTAGTGGCGGAGGTGCCGGCGGTCGGTGAAGACCATCGCTACGCCCGCGGCGTCGACGGCGGCGATGACTTCCTCATCGCGCACGGAGCCGCCGGGTTGGACGATCGCGGCGACGCCCGCGTCGATCGCGAGCTGTGGCCCGTCGGCGAAGGGGAAGAACGCGTCGGAGGCGAGCACCGCTCCCTCGAGCAGCTCAGGCTGGAACGCCTGGGCCTTCTCGATCGCGATGCGCACGGCGTCGACGCGGCTCATCTGCCCGGCGCCGATGCCGATCGTGGCGAGCACCGGCCGCGCCGACGGTGCCCCCGAAGCGCCGTCGCCGGCGGCGATGACGATCGCGTTGGAGCGCACGTGGCGGCAGACGCGCCAGGCGAACTCGAGCGCCTGCCACTGCGCCACGCTCGGCTCGCTCGCGCCGGCGGCGCGCATCTCCGCGCGCGTCTCCGACACGACGTCGCGCGTCTGCACGAGCATCCCGCCGAGCACGCCCTTGCCTTCGACTTCGGCGCTCGGCTGGGGCCAGTCCGCCAGCTGCAGCAACCGCACGTTCTTCTTCACCCGCAGCAGCTCGAGCGCATCGGCGTCGTAGGCGGGCGCGAGCAGCACCTCGATGAATTGCTTCGCGAGCTCGGCGGCGAACGCGGCGTCGACGGGGCGGTTGACGGCGATGACGCCGCCGTAGGCGCTCTGTGGGTCGCACGCGAAGGCGCGTTCGTAGGCCGCCTGGCCGGTGGCGCCGACGGCGCATCCGCAGGGGTTGTTGTGCTTGACGATCGCGCACGCCGCGCCGTCGAGCCCTTCGACTAGCTCGCGCGCGGAGCTGAGGTCGAGCAGGTTGTTGAACGACAGCTCCTTGCCGTGCAGCTGCTCGACACCGGCGAGCAGGTGCGTGGGCGCACCGACGCGCGCGTAGTACGCGGCTTGCTGGTGGGGGTTCTCGCCGTAGCGCAGGTCGCTGACCTTCTCGTACGCGTCGGTCCACGTGGGCGGGAAGCCGTCGTGCGTGCGTGCGGCGAACCACGTGGAGATGGCGGCGTCGTAGCGCGCGGTGCAGGCGAACGCGCTCGCGGCGAGCCCCTTGCGCGTATCCAGGGACAGCCGCCCGTCGGATGCGCGCAGCTCGGCGAGCACGCGCTCGTAGTCCGCGGGGTCGACGACGACGGCGGAGAAGGGCGCGTTCTTGGCGGCGGCGCGGATCATGGTGGGACCGCCGATGTCGATGTTCTCTACGATCTCCTCCTCGCTGGCGTCGCCGCGCGCGACGGTCTGCTCGAACGGGTACAGGTTCACGCACACGAGGTCCACCTGCTCGATCCCCTGCCCCTCGGCCGCACTGAGGTGGGCGTCCTGGTCGCGCCGCGCGAGCAGCCCCGCGTACAGCCGTGGGTGCAAGGTCTTGACGCGCCCGTCCATGATCTCGGGGAAGCCGGTGAAGTCCTCGATCGAGCGCACCGCGATCCCGGCGCCTTCGAGCTCGCGCGAGGTGCCGCCGGTGGAGACGATCTCGACACCGAGCTCGTGCAGGCCGCGGGCGAACTCGACGATGCCGCGCTTGTCGGACACCGACAGCAGCGCCCTGCGTACGCGCACCTCGCCGGGCGCCGCCTTCTCGATCATCGGCGGATGATACGGCGCGGGTTCTCGGGATCGCCGTACAAAGCGCCGCTCGCGAGCAGCCGCACAGCCTCGGGGAGCAGCGCGTGCTCGAGCGGGCGCAGCGCCGCGAGCACCTCCTCGGGCTCGCGCGCGTCGGGCAGCTCGACGGCGCGCTGGAGGATGACGGGCCCGGAGTCGACGCCGGCGTCGACGAAGTG
>DASUPL010000291.1:0-11140 GCA_036281155.1 Solirubrobacteraceae bacterium
ATCCAGACGATCCAGATCGACCCGTCGCAGATCGGTCTCTTGATCGGCAAGGGCGGGGAAACGATCCGTGGCCTGGCGGAGGAGTTCGAATCGCAGATCGACGTCAACGACGACGGTCAGGTGCTGATCTACTCCGCCAACGGCGAGCTCGGCGACGCGCTCGTGGAGCGGGTCAGGATGATGATGAAGGAGGTCGAGGTCGGCGACGAATACGACGGCAAGGTTGTGAAGACCACGACGTTCGGCGCGTTCATCGAGCTGGCAAAGGGCACCGACGGCCTGCTGCACATCTCCAACGTCTCGCCCGGCGAGCGCGTGGAGGCCGTCGAGGACGTCCTCAACAAGGGCGACGAGGTGAAAGTGCGCGTGGTCGAGGTCGACCGCGAGCGCGGCCGCATCGGCCTGCGCCTGGCCTCCGACCCGGACATCGCTGGCAAGAGCGTCGAGGATCTCGCGGGCGTCGGCACCGGCGGCGGCGGCGGCGGCGGGGGACGGCCCCCGCGCGACGGCTCCAGCAACGGCCGCTCCGACCGCGGCCCGCGCAGGGACCGCGGTGGCGAGCGCGGCTCCGGTCGCCCGCGCCACGGCCGCGACTGATCCAAGGAGCCGGGCCTCCTTGACCGCCGAGCATCAGATCACCACGCTGACCACCGGCTCCGCCGGCGGTCACCCCGGCGTGCGAGTCGTCACCGAGCGCGTGCCCAGCGTGCGCTCGGTGGCGCTCGGGTTCTGGATCGCCACGGGCTCGATCTCCGAGCATGAGGAGCAGGCCGGCATCTCCCATCTGCTCGAGCACATGCTGTTCCGCGGCACCGACCGTTACGGCTCGGAGGAGATCGACCAGATCTTCGACGCGATGGGCGCGGAAATCAACGCCGGCACCGACAAGGAAGCGACGTCGCTGTACACGCGGGTGCTCGACCGCCATCTCGACCACGCCTTCGCAGTCATGAGCGACATGGTCTGGCACCCACGCTTCGGCGAGCTGGAGGCCGAGCGGGAGGTCGTGCTGGAGGAGATCGCGATGTACGAAGACGACCCCCAGGACCGCGTGTTCGACGTGCTCGGCAAAGCGATCTTCGGCACGCATCCCCTGGGCCGCCCCGTGATCGGCAGGGCCGAGGTCATCGGCGCCGTCACGCGCGAGCAGCTGGCGGCGTTCCACCACGAGCGCTACCTACCCGGGAGCGTCGTGATCGCGGCGGCCGGCTCGGTCGACCACGACGAGCTCGTGCGGATGGCGCGGACGGTCGAGGCCGGGCGCGTGCAGAGCGGC
Source organism: Solirubrobacteraceae bacterium (assembly GCA_036281155.1). Taxonomy (GTDB): domain Bacteria; phylum Actinomycetota; class Thermoleophilia; order Solirubrobacterales; family Solirubrobacteraceae; genus Palsa-744. The sequence goes on from DASUPL010000291.1 coordinate 1,277, forward strand.
GCCGCCTCCAACGGAGCGGACGGTTCGCGGACCGCGGGCGCGTGGAGCGAGCCGCCCGAGTTCGAGCCGCGCGTGCGCTTCCTGGCGAAAGAAACCGAGCAGTACCACGTGTGCCTGGGCGGGGCAGGGATCGCGCGCGATGACGATCGCCGCTTCGCGCTGCGCGTCCTGGAAGGCGTGCTCGGCGGGACGTCGTCCTCGCGGCTGTTCCAGGAGGTGCGCGAGCGCCGCGGCCTGGCCTACTCGGTGTTCTCCTACTCGAACCTCTACGCCCACACGGGCGAGGTGGGGGTGTATGTGGGCACGCGGCCGGAGAACCTCGCGGAGGCGCTCGCCGTCGTCGCCGCGGAGCTGGAGCGCTGCGTCGAGGACCCCGCCAGCGAGGAGGAGCTGACACGCTCGCGCGAGAACCTCAAGGGCCGCGTCGTGCTCGCGCTGGAGTCGACGGGCGCGCGCATGAGCCGCCTCGGCTCCTCGGTCATGAACGGACTGCCGATCCTGTCGGTCAACGACATGGTCGAGCGGATCGACGCGGTCACGATCGAGCAGGTCCGCGAGCTCGCCGCGCAGCTGTTCGCGCCGCATCAGCTCTCGGTGGCGGGGGTCGGTCCCGACGAGCAGCGCTTTCGCGCGGCGATCGAGCCGCTCGCCACCAGGGACCCAGAGACGCGCCCGAGCGTCGCGGCGGGCACGCCGTGATCAAGGTCGCCGTCGCGGGCGCCGCGGGGCGCATGGGCCAGACCGTCTGCGACGCGGTCGAGGGCGCCGAGGACATGGAGCTCGTGGGACGCGCCGACCCGCAGCTCGGCACGACGCTCGAGGATGTGCTCGCGGATGCCGTCGCGCCGCAGGTGGTCGTCGACTTCACGCGCCCGGACACCGCGCTTGGAAACGCGCTCGCGTGCGTGCGCGCCGGCGTTCACGTCGTGATCGGCACCACGGGCTTCGATCCAGCGCCGCTGGGGCAGGCGCACGCGGCCGACGGCCGCCCCAAGGCGAACGTGCTGATCGCCCCCAACTTCGCGATCGGCGCGGTGCTGATGATGCGCTTCGCCGAACAGGCCGCCGAGCACATGGAGAAGGCGGAGATCGTCGAGCTCCACCACGACGCGAAGCTCGACGCCCCGAGCGGCACGGCCGCGCGCACCGCGCAGCTGATGGCCTCCGCGAGCGGCGGTCCGCCACCACCGATTCACTCGGTGCGGCTCCCCGGCTTCGTCGCCTCCCAGGAGGTGATCCTCGGCGGTCTCGGGCAGACGCTCACGATCCGTCACGACACGATCAGCCGCGAGTCGTTCATGCCGGGAGTGCTGCTCGCGATCCGCCGCGTGGGGACGCTCGAGCGCTCGCCCGTGGTCGGCTTGGAGAATCTGCTCTTCTGAGCCCGCCCGCGCATGAGATACTCAGGCACATGAACCTCGGCACCATCCTCACGGCGATCGTCACGCCGTTCGACGAGCGCGGCGGGGTCAACGACGAGTCGTTCGTCGCGCTCATGCGCCACCTCGCCGAGAACGGCTCGGACGGGTTCGTCGTCGCCGGCACCACCGGCGAGGCCTCGACGTTGACCGAGCAGGAGCAGCTGGGCCTGATCGAGCTCGCCGTGGCGGAGCGCCCGCGGGGCGCCACGATCGTCGCGGGCACCGGCACGAACGACACGCGCCAGGCCGTCCACCTGACCGAGCGCGCGACGGCGCTCGGCGTCGATGCGACGCTTTCGGTCACCCCCTACTACAACAAGCCGAGCCGCCTCGGGCTGCTGCGCCACTACGAAGCCGTCGCGGCCGCGACCGACAAGCCGATCATCCTCTACAACATCCCCGGGCGCACGGCCACGAACATGGGCCCCGACCTGCTCGCCGAGCTCGCCCAGATCGATGGGATCGACGGCGTCAAGCAGGCCAACGCGGCGGAGCTGCAGCCGATCGACGGACTGGAGATCTACGCGGGCGACGACGCGACGTTCGCGCGCACGCTCGACATGGGCGGGGCGGGGGGAATCTGCGTGGCAAGTCACGTGGTCGGGAACGAGATGCGGCGGATGGCGGCCGAACCGGAGCGTCGCGCGGAGATCGACGCGTCGTTGCGTGACGTGTACGAGACGCTGTTCATGACCGCCAGCCCGACGTGCACGAAGGCCGCCCTGAACCTGATCGGACACGACGTGGGCGGGCTGCGCCTGCCGCTCGTGGAGGCCACCGACGAGGAGACGGCGGCGGTGCGCGCGATGCTCGAGCGCCACGATCTGGTTGCGAGTCGGCCACAACCGGCTCGACGGCGCCTGACCGACAGCGAGAGCCCGGCCGCAGAGAAACCCGCCACGAGCGCCCACGCGTGAGTTCAAAGCTGCGCGTCCTGCCCCTTGGAGGGCTGGGAGAGATAGGCAAGAACATGACCGTCGTGGAGCAGGACGGGCGGATCGTCGTCGTCGACGTCGGCCTGCGCTTCCCGACGCCGGAGATGGTCGGGATCGACCTCGTGCTGCCCGATTTCGCGTATCTGCGCGAGCGCGCGGAGGACATCGAGGCGATCGTGATCACCCACGGGCACGAGGATCACCTGGGGGCGCTGCCGTGGGTCCTGCGCGAGCTCGGCGGTCGCCTGAGCGCGCCCGTCTACGGCGGTCCGCTGACGACCGCGATGGCGCGCTCGAAGCTCGAGGAGCACAAACTGAAGAACATCGTGCTGGAGGAGGTCGAACCGGGCGAAAGCCTCGACGTCGGGCCGTTCTCGCTGGAGCTCGTGCACATGACGCACTCGATCCCCGACTCGAGCGCCGTGGCGCTCGGGACAGAGCTCGGCACGGTGTTGATCACGGGCGACTACAAGTTCGACCAGACGCCCGTCGACGGTCCGCCCGCGGACGTCTCGCGGCTGGCGGAGCTCGGCCGCGAGGGCGTGCTGCTGCTGTGCGGCGACTCCACGAACGTCGACCGCCCGGGGTTCTCGCCGTCGGAGTCGGTCGTGGGGCCGCACCTGGAGGAAGTGTTCGCGCGCTGCGAGGGCCGCATCGTGGTGACGAGCTTCGCGTCGAACATCCACCGTGTGCAGCAGGTCGTGGACGCCGCGGAGGCGCTCGGGCGCAAGGTCGCGCTCGTGGGGCGCTCGATGCGCAAGAACGTCGGCATCGGGCGCACCCTGGGCCACATCGAGATTCCCGACGGGATGCTCGTGGGACCGCGCGAGATCAACGACTTCCCCGACGAGCGCGTGGTGATCATCTCCACCGGCTCGCAGGGCGAGCCGCTGTCGGCGCTGCGGCGCATGGCCTACCGCGACCACCGTCAGGTGGAGCTGAAGAACGGCGACACGGTCGTGTTCTCCGCCACGCCGATCCCCGGCAACGAGCGCGCGGTGAACGAGACGATCGATCGCCTCTACCACGTCGGCTGCGACGTGATCACGCCGCGCGAGGCGCCCGTGCACGCCTCGGGCCATGGCTACGCGGAGGAGGTCAAGCTGATGCTCAACCTCGTGAAGCCGCGCTACGTGATGCCGTTCCACGGCGACTTCAAGCGCCTGCGGCTGCACGCCCAGCTCGCCGAAGCGGTGGGGGTCTCGCCGGAGGACATCTTCCAGGGCGACAACGGCCTGCCGCTGGACATCGACGCGCGCGGCGCGCGCTTCGGCTCGCGCGAGCAGGCGGGCATGATCTTCGTCGACGGGGTGGAGATCGGCGAGATGGCGGACGTGGCGCTGCGCGACCGGCGGATGCTCTCCGCGGACGGGATCTTCATCGTGGTCGTCACGATCGCCGAGCACGACGGCGGCTCGGTCGCGGACCCCGAGGTGATCTTCCGCGGCGTGCCGTTCCAGGACGAGGCCGACCGGCTCGTGGAGGAGATTCGCCTGACCGTGGAACGCTCGCTGAAGCGCGCCGCGAAGGAGGAAATCCGCGAGGTCGACGTGCTGCAGCAGACGCTGCACGACGATCTGGCGAAGCTAGTCTATGACCGTCTCAAGCGGCGCCCGATGGTGCTCCCCGTCGTCGTCGAGGTCTAGCTGGCAGGAGACGCGGCGGCTGTCGGAGACGCCCCCTGTTGCGCCGGCTTTGCCGGCTGCGCCGGTAGAGCCGGCAGCCGCACGACGAAGCGCGCGCCCGTCTCGCCCTTCTTCGACCGCTCGATCGTGACCTTCCCGCCGTGCGCGACGGCGACCGCGTGCACGATCGCGAGGCCGAGGCCGAACGAGCCGCCGCGGTCGCCCACGCCGCGGACGAAGCGCTCGAACAGCGTCGCGGCGAGCTGCTCGGGGATGCCCGGCCCGTCGTCCTCGACCACGAGCTCGGCGTGGCCGTCGGGCGTGGTTCTCGTCGTGACGCGGATCTCTGTCCCGGGCGGGGTGTGGCGCAGCGCGTTCTCGATCAGGTTGATCGTCAAGCGATGCAGATCGTCGCGCGCGCCCATCACGATCGCGCCCTGAGCGTCGAGCACGATGTCGTGCGAGGAGCTGACCGAGCCGAGCTCGCTCGCCGCCTCGACGACGGTCTGCGCGAGGTCGCACGGCTCGCGCGCGAGCACCCGCGCGGCGTCGGTGCGCGCGAGCAGCAGCAGGTCGCCGACGAGCCGGCGCATGCGCCGCGAGGAGCGCAGGGCGGAGCTCGCCGCCTCGCCCTGGTCGCCGTGCAGTGATTCCGCGAGCAGCTCGAGGTTGGCGAGCACGCTCGTCAGCGGCGTGCGCAGCTCGTGCGAGGCGTCGGCGACGAACTGGCGTTGGCGCGCGAGCATCGCCTCGGTCTCCCCGCGCGCGGCGTCCAGCTCGCGGAGCATCCCCTCGAGCGTGCGCGCCAGCTCGGAGACCTCGTCCTCGGCTTCGTACTGGGGGATGCCGTGCGAGGGATCGCGGGTGCGCGCGATCTCCGCGGCGGTCGACGTGAGCTCGGCGATCGGTGTCATCGCGCGGCGCGCGATCGCCATGCCCGCGAGCAGCGCGAGGCCGCTGCCCACGAGCACGCCGAGCAGCAGGAACAGCTCGACGCGCTGGACCGTCGCCTCGGGTTCTGAGACGCGGCGGGCGTACTGGATGATCACGTGGCCGATCGGTGCGCCGTTGGCGTACACCAGCGCGGTGCGGCTGAGCACGCGATAGCCGCGGACCGTCCTGGCCGTGAAACGCGGTTCGCCGAGCGGTGGCGCTTTGCGCGGCTGCTGTGCGATCACGTTGCCGCCTGCCCCGGGCGTGAGGACCCTGATGACCGCGTGCTCGGATTTGGAGGCGAAGTAGCTGAGCGCCGGCTCGATCTTCAACGGCGGGATCGTGATGTGCAGCTGCGCGGCGAGCTGGTCGGCGGTGTCCTGCACCTCGTGGTTGAAGTCCGAGCGGATGCGGTGGACCGTCAGCGACCCGATCCCGACCGCGAAGGCGCACAGGATCACGAACGTCAGCAGCGCGGAGACACCCGCGAGACGTATTCGGATCGGCAGCCGGTCGAAGCTATGCGCGAAGGACGTACCCGGCTCCCCTGATCGTGTGCAGCAGGCGCGGCTCGCCGTCGGCCTCGAGCTTGCGGCGCAGGTTCGACACGAACACCTCGATCGTGTTCGTGGTGGAGAAGGGGTCATAGCCCCACACGTCGTCGAGCAGGCGCTGGCGCGAGATCACGATGCGCTCGTTGCGCATCAGGTACTCGAGCAGCTCGAACTCGCGCTGGGTCAGCTCGATCGCGCGCTCGCCGCGCGTGACCTCGTGCGTGTCGGAGTTCAGCAGCAGATCGCCCACGCGCAGCGGCGCCGAGCCCCTGGGCGGGCGCCGGCGCAGCAGCGCGCGCATCCGCGCGAGCAGCTCCTGGCGCTCGAACGGCTTGACGAGGTAGTCGTCGGCGCCCGCGTCCAGGCCCTCGACGCGCGACTCGAGCGCGTCGCGGGCGGTCAGCATCAGGATCGGGACGTCATCCTCGCCGCGCAGGCCGCGCGCGACCTCGACGCCGTCGAGCTTGGGCAGGCCGAGGTCTAGGATCACGAGATCGGGCGCGAAGGCGCGGCCCTGCTCGAGCGCGTCCTCGCCGTCGGGCGAGGTGCGTACGTCGTAGCCCTCCATGCGCAGCGAGCGCTGGAGTGCCTGGGCTATGTCCTCGTCGTCCTCTACCACCAGGACGCGGGGTGCTCTGGAGAAGTCGTTCATGGATCTTTATTTAGATGGATGGCGTAAAGCGATGGTAAGGCCCCCAGGCAGGTTCCGGGACTTCGGCGTCGAAGTTGCGCCTGATGGCACCTGCACGCAAACGCACGACCACGAAGCGCAAAGCGCCCGCCAAACGCGCCAGCGGACGCGGTCCGTCGTCACGGTCACGACCGCGGGCGAAGCGCAAGACGCGTAAGGCGCTGAGTCTCTCCGAGCTGTTCGCGCTGCCGCGTCTTCCCGTGCTGAACCAGCGCGAGCGCGACATCCTCGGTCTGGCGCTGATGGCGTGCGGAATCTTCATGGGCTTCGTGCTCTATGGCGACTGGGATGGGGGTCGCGCGGGTCACGGTCTCGCGGTCGCGCTCGGCTGGACGCTGGGACGCGCGCGTGTGCTCGCTCCGCTGGCGCTCGCGATCGGCGGCGGCGCGCTGCTGATGCGCCCCGTGCTGCCCGCGTTGCGTCCGCTGCGCGCGGGCGCGGCGTGCGTGTTCGGCTCTGTCACGCTCGCGCTCGCGGCGGGCACGCTCGGCGTGAGCTCCGGTCCGGGGCGCGCGGCGCAGGCGTGGACCTCGGAGCACCTGCAGACCCATGGAGGCATCGCGGGCCAGGCGATCTACGAGCTCTCGAACCGTCTGGTGCAGAGCGTGGGGGTGGACATCCTCGTCGTGTTCCTGCTGCTGACGGGCGTGATCCTGTTGACGGGGGCGTCGCTCGCGGGCGCGATCCGCGCGACGGGCGCGGGGCTGATCGACACGACGCGGATGGTCAGTCGGCTCGGCGAGCGCGAGACCGAGGCGCGCGGGTCTTCGCGCGCGCGGCGAGCGAGCGCCGATGACGCATTCGAGCGAGGCGGCGAGGACCCGTTGATGGTCCCTGAGCCGGCGCCGGAGGAGCTGATCGTGCGCGCGACGCACGTGGAGGCGCCCTCGCGCGACTGGCGCGACCAGGAGGACCCGGCGGATGGGGCGGAGGAGGAGATCGCCGCCGCTGGAGCGGATCTGGACGCGATCGAGTCGCGGGACCTCGAGGCCGAGGATGACGAGGAGGAGAGGATCGCGGGCGTGGCGCACGCGGACCCCGCGGATCTCACCCCGCAGGGCCGGCTGCGCGGCGCCGTCACGGACGATCCCGACTACGAGTGGCATCTGCCGCCGGCGCAGAAGCTGCTGACGCGCTCCACGAGCGAGCAGACGCGCCCGGACACCGCTGGGCAGGAGAAGACCGCGACGAGCCTCGTGGAGGCGCTGGGGCACTTCGGCGTGGACTCGAAGGTGATCGGCACCGTCGCCGGGCCGCACATCACGCGCTATGAGCTGCGCCTCGCGCCGGGCACGAAGGTCGGCAAGGTGGCGCAGCTGAAGGACGACCTCGCGTATGCGCTGGCGGCGACGGACATCCGCATCCTCGCGCCGATCCCGGGCAAGCAGGCGGTGGGCGTGGAGGTTCCGAACGTGCACCGCAAGATGGTGCGCCTGGGCGACGTGTTCCAGGAGCCGCCGAAGGACTGGTCGCCGCTGACGGTGTGGCTCGGCAAGGACGTGGCGGGCAAGGCGATCGGCGCGGACCTGGCGAAGATGCCGCACATCCTCGTGGCGGGCACGACGGGCGCGGGCAAGTCGGGGGCGATCAACGCGATGCTGTCGAGCATCCTGCTGCGCGCGACGCCGCACGAGGTGCGGCTCGTGCTGGTGGACCCGAAGCAGGTGGAGCTGAACCACTACGAGTCGATCCCGCACCTGTTGACTCCCGTGATCACGAGCCCGCGGATGGCGGCGAACGCGTTGCAGAACCTGGTGAAGGAGATGGAGCAGCGCTACGGGATCATGTCGCTGGCGCGCACGCGCGGCCTCGTGGAGCTGAACAGCGCGCGCGAGAAGCGCGGAGAAGCACCGCTGCCGTACATCCTGTGCGTGATCGACGAGCTCGCGGATCTGATGATGGTCGCGCCGGCGGACGTGGAGGACTCGATCATCCGTCTCGCGCAGAAGGCGCGCGCGGTCGGCATCCATCTCGTGCTGGCGACGCAGTCGCCGCGCGTGGATGTGATCACGGGCATGATCAAGGCGAACGTGCCCTCGCGGATCGCGTTCGCGGTCTCCTCGCAGACGGACTCGCGCGTGATCCTCGACCAGAACGGCGCGGAGTCGCTGCTGGGGCAGGGGGACATGCTCTTCAGCCCGGTCGGCAGCTCGCGCCTGCAGCGCATCCAGGGCGCGTACATCGACGAGGCGCAGATCGCGAAGCTGACGGACCTGTGGCGCCGTCAGGGCGAGCCGGAGCTGCGCGAGGAGCTGCTCGAGCAGGTCGAGCCGGAGGTCTCCGAGAGCGGGCCGGACGAGTTCGACCCCGACGAGGACCCGCTGCTGAGGGACGCGATCACGCTCGTGGCGGAGATGCAGACGGCGTCCACGTCGATGCTGCAGCGGCGCCTGCGACTTGGCTACACGCGCGCCGGGCGGATGATCGACATGCTCGAGCGGCGCGGCGTGATCTCCGGCTATGAGGGCTCCAAGCCGCGGCAGGTGCTGATCACCGAGGCGGAGCTGCCGCGGGTGCTGGCTGCCCTCGGCGAGACCGCTCCCACGCTCAGCGACTAGCCTTCCGATTGATGCCCGAGATCGGAGCAACGCTACGCGAGGCGCGTATGCGCGCCCGCATCGACGTGTCGGAGATCGAGGCGCAGACGAAGATCCGCGCGAAGTACCTGCGCGCGCTGGAGAACGAAGAGTGGGGGCTGCTGCCGGGGCCGACGTTCGTGAAGAGCTTTCTGCGCACGTACGCGCAGGCGCTGGACCTCGACGGCAAGGCGCTGGTGGAGGAATACCGCCTCGAACACGAGCGCTCGAGCGACATGATGCTCGAGCCGATCGTGTCCAAGCCGCAGCGCAACAGCGGCCGCGGGCGCGCGGGCTCGGATGACAGGCCACCGCGTGGCTACATGCTCGCGGTCGGCTCGATCGGCCTGGTGATCGTGGTGCTGATCGTGCTGTTGATCGCCGGCGGGGGCGGCGGGGGGTCGACATCGCACACGACGAGCAGCGACAAACGCGCCGCGCGAACGGGCGGCGGAAGCGCTCGCGAACATCGCGCGAGCACGAATGCGGGCGCCGGACAGAACGCGGACAGCTCGCTGATGAGCCTGTCGCTGCGGACGAGCGCGCCGGTGTTCGTGTGCCTGCTCGGCGACGGCGGGCGCAAGCTGATCCCTGGGCTGATCCTGCCGGCGGGCGAAACGACGCAGACCTACCACGCGAAGCGCTTCGCGATCACGCTCGGCAACAGCTCGGTCGCGTTGACGCTCGACGGCTCGGTGCGCACGGTGGCGCCGTCGAGCGAACCGATCGGCTACTCGATCACGAAGGCGAGAGGTCGCCGGACGCTGAGCGCGGCGCAGTCGCCGACGTGCAAATGAGCAGCCTGCGATGAGCGTCCGCGCGGGCATCGTCGTGACCGGCACCGAGGTGCTGACGGGGCGCGTGAGCGACCGCAACGGGCCGTGGCTGGCGGAGCGGCTGCGCGAGCTGGGCGTCGATCTCGCCTACACGGCGATCGTGGGAGACCGGCCTGGAGACATGGACGCGGCGCTGCGGTTCATGGCGGCGCAGGGGATGGGCATCGTCATCACCAGCGGTGGGCTGGGGCCGACCGCGGATGACATGACGGCGGCGGTCGTGGGCGCCTTCCAGGGCCGCGAGATGATCCTCGACGAGGCCGTCGAGGCGCGGATCGCGGAGATCCTGCGCC
>DASUPL010000292.1:0-5405 GCA_036281155.1 Solirubrobacteraceae bacterium
ACGCCTGGCGCGCCGCCCGTGGCCGTCGCCCACGCGCCGATCACGTCGTTCACCACCATCCACGCCTCCGTGCGCGCCGAGCGCACGTTGCGCGCGATCGAGTCCGTGTCCGTGCCCGCCACCGCGAGGACCGCCGCCGCGAGCTGTGAGCCCTCGATCCCCGCGTGCTCCAGCGCGCCGTCAGCCGCGCCCAGCAGAGCTTCCACCGCCGCCTTCGCGCCGACCGCGTCCTCGTTGCTCGGGCCACCGTGGCCGATGTGCACAGCTTTGCTCTCCAGGTCCAGAACCGCGGCGAGCGTCTTCGTAGCGCCGCCGTCGATCCCCAGCACGTAGCGCGCGCCGCTCACCTGCTGGGGATCGGTCAGGGCTGCGGGCAGCTCTACGAGCGGGTCGCGACGCATGGGCGAAAGATCCTCCCAGGATTCGCGGACACGGTTAGGATCGGTCATGCAATGGACGCAGCCGCCATACATCCCCGCGCGCGTACGCGCGCGGGGATGTATGAGTCCTTCTACCTGCGCGCCGTCTCCCCGACGGATCCCGTGGGCGTGTGGATCCGCAATACCGTCCACAAGGCGCCCGGCGCAGCGCCGCGCGGCTCGGTGTGGTGCACCGTGTTCGACGCGCGCAGCGGCGCGCCGTTCATGCACAAGCACACCACCGACGAGCTGCGCGTTCCCAGCGACGGCTGGATCGCGGTCGGCCAGGACACCAGCATGGGCCCCGGCCGATCGCACGGCAGCTGCGGCCCCGCGCGTTGGTCGCTGAGCTTCACAAGCGCCGAGCCAGAACTGCGCCACCTCTCCCCCGCGCTGCTCTACCGCGCGCCGCTGCCGCGCACCAAGCTCACCAGCCCCGCGCCCGCCGCCACGTTCGACGGCACGCTCGAGCTGGAGGGGCGGCCCGCCATCGAGCTGCGCGGCTGGCGCGGCATGGTCGGGCACAACTGGGGCAGCGAGCACGCCGAGCGCTGGGTCTGGCTGCACGGGATCGGCTTTCGCGACGCGCCCGAGGCGTGGTTGGACGTGGCCCTCGGCCGACTGCTGATCGCCGGGCGCATGACGCCATGGGTGGCCAACGGCGTGCTCAGCCTCGACGGCCGCCGTCACCGTCTCGGCGGCCTCGGCGCGCGCGGGCTGAAGGTGAGGGAGAGCGCGCAGGGCGCCGTGCTCGAGATCCCAGGAGCCCACGGCTTGTCGCTGAGCGCGCGCGTGGATGTGCCCTCAGGGTCCGCCGCCGGCTGGCGCTACGCGGACCCCGACGGCAGCGAGCACGACGTCGTCAACTGCTCCGTCGCCGCGCTCGAGTTGACCGTCGAGCAGGCCGTCTGCGCGGCCAGGACGCTGCGCACCGAGCACGGCTGCGCGTATGAGCTGGGGATGCGCGAGCGCGACCACGGCGTCGCGCTCGCTCCCTTCCCCGACGGCTGAGCCGCCCTCTCCTCAGCGGCTGGAGCTATTCCCAGCCAAGGTTGCCGCCAGCCAGTTCCTCGTGCAGGACGCCCGTGTAGGAGCCCGTTTTCGCTTCCGGGTGCTTGAATTCCGAGCACTCGCCTTCTTCGAAGCTGAATTCCATGTTTTTGAATTCCATCGAGATCTGCAGCTGGCGCTGGAAACCCGTCGGGAACGCCTTCAGGTGCGTGCTCGCGACTTCTTCGTTCGAGAACAACGCCGCCGAGTACTGTGCTTCGGGTTTGGCGATCGCCGTCATCGGCACCGTCTGAGCCGGCCAGCTGATCACGCATTTGATCCCCGTGATTTTCATTTCCGCCGAGCCACCGCCGATTTCCACCGAGCCTTCTTCGCCTTCGGTTCCCGTTTCAGCGAAGCCGTTCGCGTGGAAGCTGTATTCCACCGGCGCCACGAACCTCGTTTTGAGCACCGCCGGTTCCGCGCCGACTTTGATCGACGTCGCACAGCCGCGATAGCGGGCTACTATCTTCAACGTCGCGGATACTTCTTGCGTGATCAGGCCTTTCGTGCCCGCGCTTTCGCAAGTCATGTGGACGGGGCCGAATTTGAACGCCTGCGGTCCGACGCTGCCACCTTTGACCTTGCCCGGTTGCGCTTCCGAGATTTCCTTTTTCGCGATACTGGCCGTGAAGTTGTGAGCCAGCGCGGCGGTGGCCCCGAGCGCAACTGCGCATACGACAACCCCAAGCCCGAGTGTGATCCTCACACGTTTCATTCTCCTTGGTCCTCGCTTTCGCCCCGGAAGGCTAGATCGTTGATTCCACTGTCCCGCGGTCATGGAGGAACCAACCATCTCGATTCGAATTCGACCAGTTGTTGTCAATCTGTGACCCCCGCCGAAACGGCCACCACCGATGACCGCTGAGCGCATACGGAAGATCATGCTCGGCCTCGCCGGTCTTGCGATCCTCGCTGGGGTGGCGCTTGCGATCGCCACCGCCCCCAGCTCGAGCGAAGGGCCGCTGAGTCCGCCTCCCGGGCGTGCCGCGGGCGCCCGCGGCGAGGACTCGAGCGACGTCGCGATCGCCGCCCGCTACATCGGCGTCTCCAGCGTGCAGCTTCGCCGCAAGCTGAGCTCCGACCTGACGCTCGCCGAGATCGCAAACGCAACCACCGGCCGGTCCGCATCGGGGCTCTTCGATGCGCTGCTCGCACCCAGAGCCGCGCGCCTGCGCAATGCGGTGTCCGCGGGCAGGCTGTCCGAGGCCAAGCAGGAGATCAAGCTGGCCAAGCTCTCCAAACGCCTCCTCAAGGAGATACACCGCCACGAAGGAATCCGCGTCGGGCCCGTGGATCGCGCCACGACCGCTCGCTATCTCGGGCTGAGCGTCGAGCGGGTCCGAGCGGCGATACGCTCGCGACACTCGCTCGCCCAGATCGCGAGCTCGAGGCGTGGCCGCTCCGCCGCCGGCCTGATCCGTGCGCTCATCCGCACAAAGACGACCGCGCTCGCGGCTGCCGTACGAGCCGGGAAGCTCAGCCGCGCGGCGCGGAGCACGTCGATCGCCACGCTCCCACGGCGTGTGAGCAACGAGGTCTACTTCGTCCCACCCAAGCGCGCCTCGCGCGCGAACTGAGACCCGTCCGTCCCGCCACATGGGGCTGAGACCGCCGTCCTGTCAGGCGTTCGGCGGCGCCTCGAGTTTGAAGTGCGGGTTCTCGATGATCCCGATCGGAGAGCCCGAGGGGCTGTCCGCGCTAGCCACGCGAATGCCATCGCCCACGTCGTGCACGGCGCTGCGCTGCGTCGCGCCGTGCGAGAGCAGCCACTCCATCCCCGCGTCCGCGTCGAGCACGCCCCAGTAGGTCATCGGACCGTCCTGCATGGGCATGTCCGGGTTCAGGCCGAGCTCGTAGCCACCGATGTTGTAGCCGACGTAGAACGGCTCGTCGAAGTACGGCTCGATCCCGAGCAGGTCCGTGAACCAGCGCTTGGCCTCCTCCAGATCGGGGGCCGGATAGATGATCGTACGCAATCCCAAGAACACGCGGCAATTCTCTCACCACGCCAGGACAGATGCCTCCCGCGCCATACAGGTGCTGCATTTGAGACTGCAGACATAAGGATTTCCTGAACGACCGCCGATGGCCGTGCGAAAGGGACACGCCAGTGTCCACAAATACAGAAGGGGGCCTTGACGTGTCCATGCATTTTGGCAAGCGAAAGATTGCCGGCCTGTCCGTTTTCGTGATCGCATGTGTGATCGGTGTGAGCGCCTACGCGTTCACCGCGAGCAACACGGTTGCGAGCCACTCCGCGGGCGCCGGTGCAGCAACAGTGAGCGGTTACGAAGTCACATCGCCGACCAACTACACGTTCAGCGGCGACGGACTCACGATGACCAAAGTGACGTTCGACCTCGACAAGGCGGCGACGGACGTCGCGGTCGCTCTGACCCCAGGCGTGCCGGTCACGGCTGACTGGACCCACTGCGGCGAATCGGAAGCCTCCGCACCGTTTGCGGTCACCTGCACGTTCGGGACGCCCGTTCCGGACGCCGAAGGTCTGCACCTGTCCGTGGCTGCCGTGAGCAGCGGCACGGTAACCATCGAATAACGACTCGAAATGGGCAATGCGGAGCGGCCGGGACACCGGCCGCTCCGCCGCGCCCCACCGCCATGCGCACTCGACACTCCAGGAAGCTCTTCGCCAGCGGCCTCGGGGTGATCGCGCTGGCGTGTCTGTGGTTCAGCTTCGCTCCCGTCGCCCTCGGCGGCTCCACCACCTACGTCGTCACCGACGGCGTCAGCATGCAGCCCCGCTTTCACGCGGGCGACCTGGTGCTCGTTCGCGGCCAGAGCGACTACCGCGTCGGGCAGATCGTGGCCTACCACAGCAACGTCTTCCACACTGTCGTGCTGCACCGGATCATCGCCCGCGCCGGCGGTCGCTACGTGTTCAAGGGCGATAACAACAACTTCACCGATTTCGAGCATCCCGCGCGCAGCCAGTTGATCGGCGCTCTGTGGGTACACATCCCCGGCGCTGGCGCGCGCCTGAAATCGGTGCGCTCCCCAGCGTTGATCGCGATCCTCTTCACGGCCGCCACGCTGCTGCTCGCCGGAGGCGTGTTCGTGCAGCGCCGTCGGCGCCGGCGCAGGCAGAGGCGCGCCGACGCAAATGCGCTGCGGCCGGCGACCGTGCGTTGGCGTGAGAGCTTCAGCGAGCCGCTCGCGGGTGTGCTTGCTGTGGGCCTGCTCGCGCTGCTGCCGTTTGTCGCGCTCGCGCTGCTCGCGTTCACTCGCCCGCCCTCGGAGTTGCGCCCGTCCAACGTTCCCTACAAGCAGAGCGGCAAGCTCACATACACAGCCAACGCGGCGCCCGGACCGACCTACCGCGGCAATCGCGCCGTCACGGGCGACGCGCTGTTCACCCACGTCATCGACACCGTCGATCTTCGCTTCGAATACCGCTTCCACGCCGCCGCCCCGCACTCTCTCGCGGGCAGGGGCTCACTCGATGCGACGATCGCCTCCACGAGCGGCTGGCAAACAGCGCTCGAGCTCGGTCGCGCCACGACCTTCCACGGCGATCGCGCGGTGCTCACCGCGAAGCTCGACCTGTCCTCGCTCCTCGCGCTGGTGCGCCGCGTCGAGGCGAGTACCGCGGTGCGCGGCTCCTACACGCTCTCGCTCGTCCCGCACATGAGCGTCGCCGGAAGCGTGCACGAGCGGCCTCTACGCGCCACCTATTCCCCGCGGATTCAGTTCGGGCTCAGTCCGCTCGAGCTGCAGCCGCTGAACGCCGCGGGCGGACTGCTCTCGAGGGAGAAGGCATCGACAAGTCCGTTCACGCCTTCCACCACCGGCTCGCTGACCAACAGGAGCTATCAGCCGCTGTTCCTCTCGCTGAAGATCGGGCGCCTGACCGTGACCACCGCGCGCTGGATCGCTCTCGGCGGGATCAACGGCATCGTCCTCGCGCTGCTCGCG
>DASUPL010000293.1:0-9414 GCA_036281155.1 Solirubrobacteraceae bacterium
GCGGTGAGCGCGCCCACCGCCGCCGAGCCGCTGGGGCAGCCGATCCGCGGGCCGCGCGCGCTCGACGACAGCTGGTCGCGCTTCTGGCACCTCGCGTACAACATCGCGCGCAGCGAATTCAAACTGAAGTTCTTCGGCTCGGCGCTCGGCTACCTGTGGCAGGTGATGCGGCCGCTGCTGCTGTTCGGCGTGCTGTACGTGTTCTTCACGAAGGTCGCGAACCCGAACGTTGTGCAGAAGGGCGACAAGTTCTACGGCGCGCAGCTGCTCGGGTCGGTCGTGCTGTTCAGCTTCTTCGCCGAGGCGACGCAGGGCGCGGTGCGCAGCGTCGTCGATCGCGAGAGCCTCGTGCGCAAGATCCAGTTCCCCCGCCTGGTGATCCCCGTGTCGGTGGTGCTGCTCGCGCTGTTCAACCTCGGGCTGAACCTGATCGTGGTGTTCGTGTTCGCGCTGGCCTCCGGCGTGCGACCGATGCTCAGCTGGTTGGAGCTGCCGTTGATCGTCGCGATGCTCGCGGTGCTCGCCACCGGCACGGCGATGCTGCTGTCGGCCCTGTTCGTGCGCTTTCGCGACATCCAGCCGATCTGGGACGTGTTCTCGCAGATCCTCTTCTACGCCTCGCCGGTGATCATCTCGATCGAGACGGTGCGCGAAAAGCTCCTGCACCACCAGTTCCTGATGCACCTCTACACGCTCAACCCGCTCGTGGCGATCTTCCAGCAGTTCCGCCACGCGATCGTCTTCCGCGGGACGCTGAGCGCCGGCCAGGCGCTCGGCAGCTGGGCCGCGCTGCTGGAGCCACTGGCGCTCGTGGCGGCGATCTTCGCGCTCGGCTTCTGGGTCTTCAACCGCGAAGCGCCGCACATCGCCGAGGACCTGTAGTCCGCGCGATGAGCGCGCTGTATCTGGCCGGCAGTGGGTCGTTCGCCGTCGAGGTGGCGGAGTGGGCGCGCGACGCCGGCTGGAACGTGATGGGTCTGATCGAGATGCTCGACCTCTCACGTGTCGGGTGCGTGGTGGCCGGTCTGCCCGTGGTCGCGCCCGACGATCCGCTACTGGAGAGCGCACCCGCGATCGTCGCGCTCGGCGGCTCACGCGCCGAGCATTGGGCACACCTGGAGCCACATGGATCGGGAGCGGCAACGATCGTGCATCCGACGGCTCACGTCTCGCCCTCCGTCCAGCTTGCACCCGGTTGCGTCGTGGCGCCCGGCGCGGTGATCGGCGCCGAGACGGTCATCGGAGCGCACACGCTCGTCTCCCGAGGCGTCCTGGTCGGGCACCACGGCCACATCGGCGACTTCGTCTCCCTGCTTCCCGGGGCCAACGTAGGCGGACACACCAAGATCGGCGATCGCACGGTGCTCGGTATGGGAACCATAGTCGTCAACGACATCGAGGTCGGCTCCGATGCGACGGTGGCCGCCGGCGCGGTGGTGCTGCGCGACACTCGCGACGGGGTTCGTGTGCAGGGCGTGCCCGCGCGCGAGTATTCGCCGTGATCCGCAAGTGGCTGGGGCGAGCGCTCGACTGGCGCTTTGGCGCGGTCGTCGATCGCCTGGATGGGCTTGCTGATCGCGCCGAGCTGCTCAGCGACCGTGCCGCACGCCTGGACGGTCGTATCGACGGGATCGATGGGCGGCTCTCCGAGCTGGCCGCGACGCTCGAGCAGGTGAGCACAGTGCTTGCGCAGAGGGTTCAGCCGGCGCTGCACGCGATCGTGGCGGAGGAGTCCGCGAATCGACGGAGGCTGTACGAGCTGCGTGCCGAGGAGCGCTACGAGCAGGCGTATTCCGATCCCAACCCGCTCGTCTCGATCACCGTGGCGACCATGGGGAGGGAGGACGTGCTGCTCGGCAAGGCGCTGCCGTCGCTGCTGGCGCAGACTCATACGAACCTGGAGGTGCTCGTGGTGGGCGACGCCGCCGCTGGCTCCGTCGGCGCGGCGGTCGCTGCCCTCGGCGACCCTCGGGTGCGGTACTCGAACTTGAGCCAACGGATCGTCGCCCACCCCGATCCGCGCAGGCACTGGCTGGTTGGAAGCGCCATGGCCCGCAATGAGGCGACACGGCACGCTCGTGGCCTGTGGCTGCTGCACTTCGATGACGACGACCACATACGCCCCGACGCGATCGCCTCCCTCCTGCAAGTCGCGCGCGAACAGCGCGCGGAGGTCGCCTACGGCGGATTCGAAGAGCACCACCCCGACGGCAGGCAGACCACGGGCATCGGCTTCCCTCCACGTCTGGGCACCTTCAGCTGGGCGGGCGCGCTCGTGCACGGCGGCCTGCGCTTCTTCGAGCGCGAGCTCGTGGCTGCTCATCTGGAGATCCCCGGCGACATGTACATGCTCGAACGCATGCTGCGAGCGGGCGTGCGCTTCGCGCTGCACGAGGAGGTCGTGCTCGACTACTACCCGTCGACGCTGTGGGAGCCGTGAGCGACGCCATTGCGCGCATCGAGCACCCCCGCCACCTCCCCTCCAACGGCCATCCGTCGCGCCGCCGCGACCCGCCGGTAGAACCCCTCCAGCTCGTCGATGCGCCGCTCCCAGGAGTACTCCTGGGCCGTTTGTATGCCCGCCGCGCCCAGCCGCGCGCGCAGGTCGGAGTCGGCCAGTAGGCGTGCGATCGCCGCGCTGACCGCCGTGGGGTTGGGGTCGGGCATGAGGCAGTTCTCGCCGTCGACGCAGAAGTCGCGGTTGCCGTGCGCGTCGGTGCACACGACCGCCGCGCCCGTCGCCATCGCCTCCAGCGGCGGCAGCGCGAAGCCCTCGTGCACGGAGGTCTGCACGAACACCGTGGCCTCGGAGAACAGCTCCCCCACGCGCTCGTCGCCAGGCGCCTCGACGTATGTCATGCCGTCGCTGTCCGCCAGCTCGGGCTCGATGCCGAACATGCACAGCTCCGGGCGTGGCTGCGGTAGCGCGCGCCACGCGGCCAGCGTCAGCGGCAGGTTCTTCAGCGGGTTGGTGCGCCCGAGTGCGAGCACCATGTCTTCGCGCCGCGCGATCTCCGCGCGCGGGCGGAACGTCTCGAGGTCGATCCCCGGTGGGATCAGCTCCGCGTCCAGGTCCAGCTCGCGCAGGCGCTCGCGGTTCCACGCGGAGATCGTCATGTAGCGGAACTCCGGGCGGTAGGAGTCGAGCACCGCGTGGCGGGCGCGCTCGTGGTCGGGGTAATAGGAGGTCTCGATGTCCTGCACGAAGTACACGGGGATGCCGCGCGCGACGCTCGCGCGCCACACCGGCACCGCGGTCATCCACCATGTCGCGACCTTGATCGCGTCCACCCCGGCGAGTTCGCGCGAGAGCTCGTGGTAGTCGGCGAAGCTGTGCACGGGCACATTCAGAGGGAACCACTCCGGCGGCTGTCCGAGCGTGTACAGCGCGACGTCGTGTCCGCGCGCGGCCAGGCGGTTGAGGTGCTCGAAGATGTCGCGGTGCCCGCCGCCGACGCCCGTGTCCTCGGTCACATACACGATCCGCAGCCGATCCTCGGAGGCGGGCGCCGCACTCGCTCGTCCGTCGGATGTGCCCGCGCCCGCCTCGACGACCACTGAGCGGTCGTCGAAGAACGCCGACCAGCGCTCCCAGAACAGCTCCTGTGAGCTGCGCTCGCGCTCGCCCACGTCGGTGCCGCGCGTGACCGACTCGTGATGCACCAGTTGCGCGGGAGGGAAGTACAGGACACGGAAGCCCGCCTGCCACGCACGCAGGCACCAGTCGACGTCCTCGTAGGCCATGGCGTAGCGCTCGTCGAGCAGGCCGACCTGCTCGATCACCTCGCGGCGCACGTACATGCACGCGCCCGTGACCGCGATCGCGGGGCTGCTCTGATCGGCGGGACCCCAGCCGGCGGGCTTGAAGCGGTAGCGGTGGTCGAACCACTGCGGCTGGTCGCGGTTGCGGACGGTGCCGCCGAACTGGATGCGCCCATCGGGGTACTGCAGTTGCGCGCCGACGATGCCGACGTCCTCGTGGTAGTGCGCTGCGTACTGCAGACACTGAAGCCAGCTGGGCAGCGCCTCGGTGTCAGAGTTCAGCAGCACCACGTCGCGCTCGCCGCCGCTCGCGCGCAGCCCGCGGTTGGCGTTCGCCGCGAAGCCGCCGTTCTGCTCGGAGGTGACGAGCTCGTCGATGCCCTTGATCCGCGCCAGCGCCGCGAGGTGCTCAGGGCCACTGCAGTCGTCGCTGACGATCACGCGCGCCATGCCGGAGGGGACCGTCTTTGAGATCGAGCGCACGAGCGCGCGCACGCGCTCGGCGTCGCGGTAGCTGGGGATGACGACGTCCACGGGCTGGCCGTGCTCGCGATACCAGCGCACCGCGCGGCGCAGTTCCTGATCGCGCGCGTGCGTGCGCAGGCGCAGGCGGCGCTCCAGCGGCGTGAAGCGCAGCGGGAACGTGATCGCGCGGAAGAGGATCGTGCGCAGGCCGAAGTACCTGTATGTGAGGTAGATCCGCCGTCTCAGGTTTGACAGGGGTCCCAGTGGGCGCCCCTCGGTCGGGCTTTCGCTCATGGCATCGAGGCGGTGGGGTCGGTTGATTGGACGGGTCGCTCGCCGTCGAGGTCGAGCGGCGCGAAGCCCGCGCGACCCTCCAGCGACAGCATGCGCCGCGCACGGGCGGGCAGCAGATCGGCGCGGGAGCCGAGCAGCGCTCCCGTACGAGAGACCACATGATGGCGCGCCACGGCCGCGAGCGGGCCGCGACGGCGTGAGGAGGGCTCGCCCCGCTCGATCAGCTCCGCGCGCGTACGCGACAACTCGCCCCGCAGCTGGGAGAGCAGGTGCGCGGGCGAGACCGGCTCGCGCCAGCCGTACACCTCGCGCAGGCCGCGCCACTCGTCGAAGCTCCGGCGCAGCTGCTGCGCGGCGGTGTAGTCGTGGGAGTGGATCGTGGCCGCGGCGGGAACGAACGCCTTGGCGTAGCCCGCGCGCAGCATGTCGATCGCGAGCACCCGGTCCTCCGCGTAGGGCACCTCGCGAAACGGCACCCGCTCCCACGCCACCCGCGACACGCACGCGTTCGCGTCGCTGAAGAAGCCGCGCCGCCCCACCAACTCGACCGCGGGCAGAGACCGCTCGTGCGCCGCCAGCCGCTCCACGTGCGTGGCGCCGTCGGGCGCGAGCGAGGCGAACCAGCGCTCGAGCTCGATGCGCACCGGCGCCGGCGCGTGCGCACGCGCGCGGTATGGACCGTAGGCGAGCGCGACGTCGCCCGCGGCATCGAAGCTCTCCAGCAGCCGCTTGAGCCAGTGCTCCTCCGCGGGCTCGGAGTCCTGGGTCAGCAGCGCCACGTGCGCGCCTCGCGCCGCGTCCATCAGCAGGTTGCGCGTGCCGCCGTGGCTGAAGCTCTCCGCGGGGATCTCCAGCACCCGCGCCCCGTGCTCGCGCGCGAGCTCCACGGAGCCGTCGCTCGACCCCGAGTCGCACACGAGCAGCTCGTGCTCGACCGTCTGCGACGCGAGCGCGCGCAGGACACCGGCGAACAGCTCGCCGCCGTTGAGCACGGGGATCGCGACGCTTACCTCAGGCATAGAACGAGGTCAGGGTGAGCAGCTGTGAGGCGTAGCTGAGCGCGATCATGGCGACGAGCAGGCCGACGCCGACGCTCACCATCCGCCGGCGTCCGAACGCGTGCAGCGCCCCGACCACGAGCACCGCCAGCGGCCCTATAGCGGGGAACGCGTAGCGGCCGAATTCGGCTATCGCGACGCGTGGGACGGGCGTGTAGTACGCGGCCTCGAAGCCCATGACCACGGCCACCGGGATCGCGACGAGCGCGAGCGCCTCCAGCCAGTGACTGCGCAACCACGGCCACTCGCGACGCGCCGCCCACACGCCCAGCGGGACGGTGAGCGCCATCGCCAGGAAGATCACGACGTACAGCCTGTGCGGGAACAGCACGTCATACCAGCCGAACGCCGCCCAGCCGCGTTCGACGAAGATCACGAACCCCGGATCGGCGAACAGCGCGAAGCCGGGACGGGAAGGCGGGAAGTGCGCCGTCATGAACGGCAGCCGCGGCAGCAGCGACTGCCACAGGTATGAGAGGTAGTTGGGGATGTGGTGGAGCGCTTCGCTGGCGGCGCTCGCGGTGGAGCCGATCGCCGCTGAGCCAGTCGTGGCCGCCGCGGGCTGCAGCCCGCTGAGCACGTGCGCGGAGAACGCCGCCATCAACACCCCGCCGAGCGCGAGCGCTAGCCACGCGCGCAGATCGGAGCGGCTGTGGTGGCGCCACAGCGTCGCCACGAACACCAGGCCGGCGACCGGATACAGCGAGAGCCCCGTGCCCTTGACGCTCGGCAGCGCGATCAGCAGCGCGCCGGCGCAAAGGCCCCACTGGATCGTGATCCCGCGACGCAGCATCCGCAGCAGCAGCAGCTCGAGCGCCGCGGCGGCGGCGTTCACGCCCACGTCGTTGTTCACGATCCCGGAGATGAACCCGTACATCGGCTCGTAGGCGACGAGCAACGCCGCGAGCACCGCGAGCCAAGGGCGGCGCGGCGCGAGCTCACGGGCGAGCAGGAACGTGAACAGCACCACCAGCGCGCCCAGCAGCGCCGAGGCGATGCGCATGAGAGTCAGCTGCGAGAAGATCGAGGCGTGGCGCGTGAGCACGTACGCGGGCGACAGCGCCAGGTAGTACAGCGGCCCGTGAACCGCCGAGGTGCTGTACCCGCCGCCGTTGTCCGCCGGGGGCCTTGCGTGTTGGATCTCGCGGCGATATTCGCTCTCCTCGCCGGCCAGCCACGGCGGATGGGTGTCGCCCACCTGGTGGTCGGTGAGGAAGCCGATCGCGTCGAGCGTCTGTCCCTCCGCGCCGGACCAGCGCTGCAGCGGTGAGAGGGGATCGTGACTGGGACCCTCGCCCCGCTCCACGAGCGACTGCACGTAGGCGAAGTGGTCGATCTCGTCGGGCGCTTGGAACGCGGGCGTGATCAGCGCCCAGCAGCAGGCGTTGACGGCGGCGATCGCAAACAGCCACGCCGCCAGCCGGCGCCCCTGCCCGGCCACCGCGAGGGCAAGACAGCGCACGGCCAGCAGCGCCGTTGCGGGCAGCACGAGCAATAGCAGCAGCGGATACGTCCACACGCCCACGATCCCTGGCCGAAACAGCGCCGCGTGGCGGAAGATCGCTCCAGCCTGCTGCAGGTAGCTCTTCCTGGCGCCCTGCTCGGGCAGGTACCAGATCGCGATCCGTGCGGCCAGCGGCCGGCCGCGCAGCGTCGGCGGGGAGACGCCTGGCGTCGGCAGCGGTGTGCCGCCCCAGGCGACGGGGACCTCGGAGCTGACGCACAGCGAGGCGGTCCTCGAGGCCGGGCTGGCGGGCGTCTGCGCGATTGGGAAGTCGACGTTGTGCACGCGCGCCGCGGAGGTCCGCGCCGCCGGCAGCCGAGATTCGACGGCGCGCCCCGCGAGGTTCAGCGCCATGTCCAGAGCGGGCCGTTCGTGCCCGTGGCCGAGCATCCGCATGCGCACGAGCGCCGTCCCCGCGGGCACGTGCAGGTCGGGCACGCACAGGGGCTCCCCCGCGCGCGTGTGCGTCATGTAGTTGACGTCCTCGACGCTGTTCGTACCGGTCACGTAGAAGCGCGGGCGCACACAGTAGTACGCGCTCAGCAGCACGAACGGCACGGCCGCGATCGCGGCCACCCGCCACACGCGACGGTCGCCGGCGAACACGGCCGCCAGCATCCCGCGGGCAGCTCTCACCGTCAGCGCCGGCGCAGACCGAGAATCGACAGCAGGAAGGAGGAGAAGAAGATCTGGATGCCCACGATCACAAGCGACACGGAGACGAGCGCGAGGCGTTCGTCTCCGAGCGACCCAAACCCGTGCGAGATCCACGTGGCCACGACGATCACGCCCATCGCGAACCCCACGAGCGAGAAGGCGCCGCCCAGCAGCAGGCCGTGCTCGAGGCGGAAGCGAGAGCGCATACGGTCGAACCACGGGTCGCGCTCGCCCATGAAGTACGTGCCGTAAGCGTGCGCGCACAGGCCCAGGGCGAGCACCTGCGTGCCGACGATCATCAACAGCATGCCGCCGATCAACGTGTGCAGACCCCAATCGCGCCCGAAGAAGTGCAGGCCGGCGCCGACGAGGATCACGATCAGCGTGCCCACGCCCGCGAGCGCCGCGCCGGGGACGATGAACAGGTGGTTGGGGCTGTGCACGAGCAGGAAGCGCAGGTGCCGCCAGCCGTCGCGGAAGCTCGAAAGCTTGCTCTCGCCGCCGCGCGGGTGGTACTCGATCGGGAACTCCGCGATCGTGAGCTTCTCCTTCGCCGCCCTGATGACCATCTCCGAGGCGAACTCCATGCCGGTCGTGCGCAGGTCGAGCCGCTCGAGCACGTCGCGGCGCACGGCGCGCATGCCGCAGTGGGCGTCCTTGACGCCCGTGCGGAAGAACAGGTTCAGAAGCCCCGTGAGGATCGGGTTGCCGACGTAGCGGTGCAGCCACGGCATCGCGCCCGGCTGGATGTTGTCCATGCGGTCGCCGATCACCATCTCCGCGCCCTCCTCGAGGGCGGCGACGAAGCGGGGAATGTCGTTGAAGTCGTACGTCAGGTCCGCGTCGGCCATCACGATGTAGCGGCCGCTGGAGCCCGCGAACCCGGCCAGGTACGCGCTGCCGTAGCCGCGCCGCGGCTCCACCACCACGCGCGCGCCGGCGCGCGTGGCGAGCGATGCCGAGTCGTCCTCGGAGCCGTTGTCCGCCACGACGACCTCGCCGCGCACCCCCATCTCGCGCAATGCGGCGAGCGCGGCGGTGACGCAGCGCTCGATGTTCTCGGCCTCGTTCAGGCAGGGGATCACGACGGACACGAGCGGCGTGTCCTGGTCCTCTGGGTCCGCGAGGGTGGGGAGGCTTGTATGGGCGGCTGTGCTCATCGTCATGCCGTCATAACCCGTCGAATGGCGGAAGGTCGCGCGCGCTGGGATTGGCGATCCTATCGCACGGTCTGGCAGTCTCTGGGGCGATGCGCATCTGTCTCGTCTACGACTGCCTGTTCCCGCACACCGTCGGTGGCGCGGAGCGCTGGTATGCGAATCTCGCCGAGCGCCTCGTGCGGGACGGCCACGAGGTCACATACCTGACGCTGCGACAGTGGGATCGGGGGGAGCGCCCGCGGATCGACCCGCGCGTGCGGGTCGTGACGGTCGGTCCGGGCATGGCGCTGTACACGAGCGACGGGCGCCGGCGCATCGCCGAGGCGCTCGTGTTCGGGGCGGGCGTGTTCGCCCACCTGCTCACCCATCCCCGCCGCTACGACGTGGTGCACACGTGCGCGTTCCCGTACTTCTCGCTGCTCGCGGCCGCGCTGCTGCGCCCGTTCGCGCGCTACGGCCTCGTGGTGGACTGGTTCGAGGTCTGGAGCCGCTCCTACTGGCGCGACTACCTCGG
>DASUPL010000294.1:0-4160 GCA_036281155.1 Solirubrobacteraceae bacterium
CGCTACATGCCGAGCAGATCATCGACGGCGCGGCGGGCCTCCGCGATCCAGCCGGCAACGTCGCTGGGGTCGCTCGTGAGGAACGCCGCGGGAATCGCGCTGCGCCCGGTCATCGCGCGCACCGTGCGCTCGCCGTCCGCGAGCACGTCCGCGGGCACGGTGGTCCCGCGCGCGCCGTAGACGAAACCGCGCACGGTCGTGTCGATCGCCTGCGTGAGGAACAGCTCAAGACGCGAGCCATAGAGCGCGCGCAGCTCCTCATCGCCGCCGACAGCGCCGCCGAGCAGCCAGAACACGAGCGTGACGCTGTCGAGCGCCCCGCGCAGAGTCGCGAGCCGGTCGGGCGTGCCGACCCAGCACTCCGCTCCGCGGGACTCGATCGCGGCGCGTCCGGCCTCGCTGCGGGTGGTGACGCGCACCGCGTGCCCCTCCCCCACGAGCTCCGCGGCGAGCTGGCGGCCAGGACAGCCCCCTCCGACGATCAGCATGCGCGCCACGGCGGCGGAGAGTAACCACCCGAGACTCGAATAGCATCACGCCGCGATGAGCGAGCCCGTGACCATGGAGAAGATCGTCGCGCTGTGCAAGCGGCGCGGCTTCATATTCCCCTCCTCGGAGATCTACGGCGGCGTGGGCTCGACGTACGACTACGGCCACTACGGCGTGCTGCTGAAGGGCAATGTGAAGAGCGAGTGGTGGCGCGCGATGCTCCAGGAGCGCGACGACATCGTGGCGATCGACTCGGCGATCCTGCAGCACCCGCGCGTGTGGGAGGCCTCGGGCCACCTGGCGGGCTTCACGGACCCGATGGTGGACTGCAAGACGTGCGGGCAGCGCTTCCGCGCGGACCATCTGGAGGAGCTTCCGTGCGGGCGCAAACCGTCGAAGCACCCGGGCGCGACCGAGGAGTGCGACCTGACGGACGCGCGCGACTTCAACCTGATGTTCGAGACGACGATCGGCCCGGTGAAGGAGTCGGGCGCGACCGCGTACCTGCGCCCGGAGACCGCGCAGGGGATCTTCGTGAACTTCAAGAACGTGCTGCAGTTCTCGCGCAAGAAGCCCCCGTTCGGGATCGCGCAGGTGGGCAAGTCCTTCCGCAACGAGATCACGCCGGGCAACTTCATCTTCCGCACGCGCGAGTTCGAGCAGATGGAGATGGAGTTCTTCGTGCCGCCCACCGAGGCCCAGAAATGGTTCGAGCACTGGCTCTCCGAGCGCGAGCGCTGGTACACCGAGCTGGGCATCCGCCCCGACCACCTGCGCCTACGCGCGCACGACGCGGACGAGCTGTCGCACTACTCCTCTGGTACGAGCGACGTGGAATACCTGTTCCCCATCGGCTGGCAGGAGCTCGAGGGGATCGCCAACCGCGGCGACTTCGACCTCACGCAGCACGCGGAGTTCTCCGGCGAGAAGCTCGAGTACTTCGACCAGTCAAGCGGCGAGCGCTACGTCCCGCACGTGATCGAGCCGGCGGCGGGCGCGGACCGCGCGACACTGGCGTTCCTCGTGGACGCCTACGACGAGGAACTCGTCTCCGAAGAGGGCGCGGGCGACGGCGAGCAGCGAACGCTGCTGCGTCTGCACCCGCGCCTGGCGCCGATCAAGGCGGCGGTGCTGCCGCTGGTGAAGAAGGACGGCCAGCCGGAGATCGCACACGAGGTCCACAGCGCGTTGCGCGCGCGCGTGCAGTCGGAGTACGACGAGGGCGGCTCGATAGGCAAGCGCTACCGCCGCCAGGACGAGATCGGCACGCCGTTCTGCCTGACGATCGACCACCAGAGCACCGAGGACGGAACGTTGACGTTGCGCGACCGCGACTCGCTCGCGCAGGAGCGCCTGCCGATCGAGGGCATCGCGCAGGAGATCGAGCGGCGCGTGAACGCGCCCTGGAAGACACCGAAGCAGCCGACACCCACGTAGCGCGAGAGGAGCAGCCATGGACTTCGAACTGAGCGACGAGCAGCGCCTGATCAAGCAGACGGCGCACGAGTTCACCGACAACGAGATCGTGGTGCAGTCGCGTGAAAACGCGCGCAACCACCACTTCGACCTGGAGATCGTGAAGAAGCTCGCCAACCAGGGCTACCTCGGCGCGATCGTGCCGCAGGAGTACGGCGGCGCCGGGCTGGACTACCTCAGCTACGGCCTCGTGGTGGAGGAGATCGGGCGCGGCTGCTCCTCGGTGAGGACGGTCGTCTCGGTGCAGACCTCGCTCGTGTGCTCGGCGTTCCTGAAGTGGGGCACGGAGGAGCAGAAGCAGAAGTACCTGCCGAAGCTCACCTCGGGCGAGTGGCTGGGTTGCTTCGGGCTGACCGAGCCGGACACGGGCTCGGACGCGGCGAACCAGAAGACGCGGGCGAAGAAGACCGACACGGGCTGGGTGATCAACGGCGCGAAGATGTGGATCTCGATGGGCAACTACGCGAAGGTGGCGTTGATCTTCGCCCAGACGGACCCCGCTCTCGGCTACAAGGGCCTCGGCTGCTTCCTCGTGGACACCGACCAGCCGGGCTACAAACCGGCCCCCATCGAGCACAAGATGGGCCTGCACGCATCAGACACGGCGTCGATCGCGCTGGAAGACGTCGAGGTGACGGACGACCAGCTGCTGGGCACGATCGGCGACGGCTTCAAGGTGGCGATGTCCTCGCTCGACTCCGGCCGCTACTCGGTGGCCGCCGGCTGCGTCGGCGTGTGCCAGGGCTGCATCGAGGAGTCGGTGAGATACGCGAAGGAGCGCGAGCAGTTCGGCAAGCCGATCGCGAGCTTTCAATTGGTTCAGGCGATGATCGCGGACATGGTGCTGAAGACGGACGCGTCGCGGATGCTCGTGTGGCGCGCGGGCTGGCTGAAGGACCAGGGCAGGCCGAACACGCTGGAGACCTCGGTGGCGAAGCTCCACGCCACGGAGGCGGCGGTTGAGTGCGCGAACACGGCGATCCAGGTGCACGGCGGCGCGGGCTACGTCGACGACCACCCCGTGGAGCGCTACTTCCGCGACGTGCGCGTGACGACGCTGTACGAGGGCACCTCGCAGATCCAGAAGCTGATCATCGGACGCGCGATGACGGGCGTGAACGCGCTCGTCCCCTCCTGAGAGCGGGCGATGTCGGACCCAAAGCGCGACAACGACGTTGAGAAGGCCGGCACGGCCGGCCGCTCGGGTAGCGCCGCGACTGTGATCGGCGTGCTCGGGGCCGGCACGATGGGCTCCGGCATCGCGCAACTGGCGGCGCGCTCGGGCGCGCGGACGCTGCTGCACGACCCGATTCCCGAGGCGCTGCAGCGCGGTCTCGCGCGGGCGCGCGACGGCCTGGAGAAAGAAGCCGCGCGCGGCAAGCTGAGCGCGGAGGACGCGAGCGCGAGCGCGGAGCGCCTGCGGACGGTTGACGGGCTCGACGAGCTCGCGCCGTGCGATCTGGTGATCGAGGCGGCGCCCGAGCGGATCGATCTCAAGCACGAGCTGTACGCGCGCCTGTCGGAGATAGTGAGCGCGGAGTGCGTCCTGGCGAGCAACACCTCCTCGCTGCTCGTGACGGCGATCGCGGCCGCCGCGAGCGTGCCTGAGCGTGTCGTGGGTATGCACTTCTTCAACCCCGCGCCGGTGATGCGCCTGCTGGAGGTCGTCGCGGGCGAGCAGTCGGGCGAGCGGGCACTCGCCATCGCGCACGCGACGGGCGAGGCGATGGGCAAGACGGTGATCCGCGCGCACGACGGGCCGGGTTTCCTCGTGAACCGCTGCAACCGTCCGTTCGGCCTGGAGGCGCTGCGCCTGCTGCAGGAGCGAATCGCGGACGTCGAGACGATCGACCGCATCTGCCGCATGCACGGCGGCTTTCGCATGGGGCCGTTCGAGCTGATGGACCTCGTGGGGGTCGACACGGGCTTTGAGATCTCCAAGAGCTTCTTCGAGCAGAGCTTCGCCGAGCCGCGCTGGCGCCCGTCGATGATCGCCGCGCGCTACGTGGCGGCGGGCCGGCACGGGCGCAAGAGCGGCCGCGGCTACTACACATACCCCGACGGACCGAAGACCGGCGGCACGTCCTACCGCGCACCGGACCCCGAGCCGATCGCTCAGGGCGAGGTCGCGGGCGCAACCGGGTTGGGCGGCGCGACCGGGCCGGCGCCGCCCGGCCCGGTCGCGCCGCAGGGCG
>DASUPL010000295.1:0-2304 GCA_036281155.1 Solirubrobacteraceae bacterium
AGCACCACGGAGGCGGCCCACGCGAACAGCCAGCGCGGCACCGGCAGGTCGGTCTTGCCGGCGATCCCGTGAGCGAGCGCTGGAGCGGGCGAGACGAGCGTCGCCGCGACCGCGACGAGGAGCGCGAGCAGCGCGAGACGGCTCGGCGTTGGCGTCCGCTGGCGCGCGCGAGGACGGCGCATCAGCGGACTTCCAGGTCGGCGATCTGCTCACCGCTGCTCTCGAGCTCGATCACGTGGCCGCCCTGATCGGTGGCTGGGAAGCTGAACGTGACGCGCCCGTTCTTGGGCACATCCTTCTTGATGTCGAAGCCATGGACGTGGACCTCGTCCGCCACGTCGGAGACGACCGTGAGAACGACCTGTTCGCCCTTGTTGTACGTCAGGGTCTGGACTCCGCCCTTCGGCTTCCCGCCGACGACATGGATGTAGGCGTGGCCGCTGGTGTGAGCGGCCTTCTCTGAGCTGCCGCCGCTGGCCATGATGAAGGCCACGACGACCACTGCGAGGGCGCCCGCGAGCGTTGCGATACGAGTGTTGCGCGACATCGATGGACCTCCTGCTTGTTGGCATCCCGCCGTCGGTGACGGGGTCCGTCACCACGGCACACGCCGACGGCGGGGCCGCCGGCAGAGCGGACCGGTGGCTTGCGCGCGCCGGTCGCGTCAGTGCGCGGAGACGGCCGGCGGCGGACGCACCGCGAGCGAGGCGGCGATCAACATGCCGCCGCGCGGAGGGACGAGTTTGAAAGCGCGCGGCGTGAGACCGGCGCCGGCGGCTCGGCGTGTTCGCGGCGATCGGGCGCGCGCGATGCGACTGAGGCGCTCCGCGCCGATGTAGCGGCCCGCGAGCAGCGGCAACGCGAGGACGAGCGCTGGCGTGAGGAACAACAACCCCACGTCCAGGTCGAGGAGGCTCCTAGCGGTCAGCCAGGCGAGAGCCAGGGAGCACACGGTGAGAAGCGGACGCGAACCTCGGCTGGACATGCCGAACACAGCTTACGCCGAGGACCCGTTCCATGATCCGAGTCGATACCGCCATTCCCGCCGAATCGTCTAGCCTCGGCCTATCGGCGCTCACCTCGGCCCAGCGATGTACACCCCGATCTTCGCCCACCTCGGCCACTGGTACGTCTCGCTGCCGATCTTCGGGGCGCCGGTCGCGATCGTCGCGATCGCGGTGAAGGTCTCAGAGCGTCGCGAGCGCCGCCGCGCGCGGGATGGCGACACAAGCCGTCTGCGCGTCGTCAGTGCCGAGGACGGGGATCGAACGATCGTGACCGTGAACGGCCCGCTGGACTATCCGACCCTCCTGGACATCGAGCACGAGCTCGGCGTGGAGGTCCGTCGCGCGCCCCGGGTGCTGCTCGACATGAGCCACGTGACCGCGGTCGAGAAGGAGGAGTTCGCGTGGAGCGTCACCGAGATCGTCAACGGCGTTGCGGGAGCGGACATCGCCGTCGCGATCGGATCGGCGCCCGCGCTGCGCGCGTTGGGAGAGGTATGCGCCCTGGAAGGGATCAAGCTCGTTGGCGGCCCAGCTCGAAGCGCGCGCCCGTGAGCCGTTCTGAGAGCTCCCACAGCCGCTTGGCGACATCCTCGTCGCGCGCGCCGCGGTCGGGCGAGGTGATGTGGGGGTGCCCGCGGAACTCGCCGATGCCGTCAGGGCCGATGTACTCGCCGCCGTCGAGGTCGGGGTGGGTGGTGGCGTAGAGCGGAGACAGGGCGCCGATCTCGGCGCTCTGCGCGACGAGCGCGTTGCTCGCGCGCATGACGAGGCGGTCGAGGACTGGCGCGGCGGCGCTCTGCAGGTTCGTGGCGGCGTAGCCGGGATGCGCGGCGAGGCTCTTGACGGCGCAGCCGCTCGCGCGCAGCCGCCGGTCGAGCTCGAGCGCGAACACGAGGTTCGCGAGCTTCGACTGTCCGTAGGCGCTCCAGCGGCGGTAGCGCCGCTCGGACTGGGGGTCGTCGAAGTCGATCTTGCCCATCTTGTGCGCGTTGCTGGAGAGCGTCACGACGCGCGCGTCCTCGCGGTCTCCCATCGCGGCGATCAGCTGCGCGGTGAGCGCGAAGTGCCCGAGGTGGTTCGTTCCCAGCTGCAGCTCGAAGCCGTCCGCGGTCTCGCGGCGCGGCGGCGCCATCACGCCGGCATTGTTGACGAGTAGATCGATGCCGTCGTGCGTGGCGCGGACGCCGTCGGCGAACGCGGAGATCGAGCGCAGGCTGCCGAGATCGAGCTCCAACAGCTCGAGCAGCGCGTGCGGCGCGGCGGCGCGGATCGTCTCGAGCGCGCGCTGCCCCTTGTC
>DASUPL010000296.1:0-2700 GCA_036281155.1 Solirubrobacteraceae bacterium
GTGAGGCTCGTTAGGTTGTGGTTTGGGCGCGAGCCGATGACGTGTCGAAGTGCAGGCGTCTGGGGCTCAATGACCTGCCGCGCGACGTTGCCCTTCGAGGGCCACTGTTATGCGCGCCCCGGTGTCACGCTCGCGCCCACCTTCGCCGGCTTGCTGGCTTGCCAGTCGCGGACGATCCGCGTGTAGGACGCTTCGGCCTGCTCGGCGAGTTTGCGCTCGGCGTCGCGCATCTTGGTGCGTGTGGCCCAGGTTCCGGTGTTGGTGCCCTTCAGCGTCGGGGCGCCGGCGCGGATCTCGAGTAGCCGGAGTTTCTTGGCGGTCAGTGACGGTTGGGCGTGCGCGTAGTCCTCCTCGCGGGTCAGCAGGCACCAGAACAGGCACGCGAGCTTGCGGGCGGCAGCGACCGCGGCGATCTGGCTGCCGCGGCGGGCGCGCAGGCGCTCGTAGAACGCGTGCAACGGGCCCGGCTGACGAACGACGCTCCACGCGGCCTCGACCAGCGCCCATCGCGCGGACGCCGAGCCCTGCTTGGAGATCCGGCCGCTGCGCGCCGGTTCGCTGCCGGACTGGCGGACCTTGGGGTCAAGGCCGAGATAGGCCGCCAGTTGGCGCGAGCTGCGAAACCGGCGGATGTCACCGATCGCGGCCATGAACTCAGCCGCGGCGATCACGTTCACACCCGGCACGGTCATCAGCCGCCTGATCTCCAGCCAGCACAGCGCCTGGCGGGCGATTTGGCGTTCGACGGCGGCGATCTCCGCGTCGAGGAACTCGACGTGGCGCATGCAGCCCTCGACCGTCTCGCACTCCTCGACCGGCAGCTGCAGTCCCCGCAGCCACTCACGGCCCTTGACGCCGAACAGGTCGCTCATCGCCGGCTTGCCCACGAGCCGACGCACGAGCACCGCGTGGATCTCGTTCTTCGCCCGTGACCGCGCGCGCACCAATTGCTCGCGGCGCGACAGGCGCCGGCGCATCACCCGGCAGCGCTCATCGGGCGTCCACACCGCGTCGAGCTCGCCCGCCCACAAAAGCTTCGCCAACGTCCGCGCGTCCAGACGGTCGGTCTTCGCCCGCGCCCCCGCGATACCCGTATCCGCCGGGCTCACGACCAGAACCTTGGCGACGTGCGGCTCCAGGATCCGCGCGATCTCCCACGCGTTGCCCGTCACCTCCAACGCCACCCTGTCCGTCGCTACCAAGCTTGCGGCCAGCACCTCCAGCGCCGCCGGCGTACTCGCAACCCGACCCGCCGAGCCGACCACACCATCCTCAACAACCGCGACCTCGCAGAAATCACGGTGCACGTCTAACCCGATCGCTCTCACTGCAACCCCCTCAACGAAATCGTGCAACGGCGAAACGGGGAGAACTGGCGGGCAAAACGACACAGACCGATACGTGCTCACGGCACAACTGGGCAAGTCGCAGGGGCGGCCACCGAGAATGCTCGCGCTCGAAGCGCATCGTCCAAAACGGCCTGCCCAACCTGCGTTCTCCCGGAAAGGCCCCTGTCCCAGTCACCAAACCTTCGTCACAGTCCCGGACAAGACCTTCCGAGAAGCAGTTTCATGCCCCGAGAAGCAGAAGCGCGGGCTGCCCGCGCGGGCTATCTGGCGAGGCAAACGGTCTTTGACCGATCTCCCTAGTGGTCGGCCTCGGGGTTGGTGGAATACTCCGTCGCGGCCCCGGAATCGAGCTTCGACTCGGCGACGCGCGTTGCGCGTGTGGTTGTCTGCTCCGCCTGCACAACGAAGCCAGGAAACACACTTCGGAACAGGAGCAGCATCTCCACCAGACGATCAAGCAACACTTCCATTTCCGTGCCGGTGAGGTCAGCCGACCCGTCGGTATACAGCGCGACTCGCGAGGCCTGGCGCTCATCAAGACGCTCCCAGCTCAACGGCTTACCGACGCGCGCCTCGATCTCGTCATTGCGGTCGAGAAGAGCGTCGAACACGGCTTTCGTGCGGTCAGCATCCCCGTAATCGAGGTACAGCTCCACACGAGGTCCTTGCCGGGAGAACGTAACTACGAACCCGCCCGGCGTGTTGAACCAGTTCCCATTCGGTCCCGAACGAGCTCTGGTTGCTGAGCGATCCTTCGCTCGAAGCTTCTCGATAATGCGTCCCCAGATCTCGCGATAGCGTTCATCGCGCGCGGCGCCTGCCCGGCGCCCAGAAGTAGCGCTGCGAACCCGCTTCTGCCAGGTATTCGGACTCGCGAGGATCACGAAGTCCGGCGCACACTGACCGCCGATCTTCAACAGTTCGACGCGGACTGCGAAGAAGTTGTACTCCTCTCGCGTCGCGTCGTTGAGCCAGTCGACGGCTTGCCGGTGCTCCTCGCGGATCTCGGTAGAGATCCAAACCATGACGCGAGTATCGAGCCCTGCGGCGTAGGTAATGAGCTGGCCCAGATGTCCATGGTCCGTCGCGCCAAGCTGATTCTCGATCAGG
Organism: Solirubrobacteraceae bacterium; assembly: GCA_036281155.1. GTDB lineage: Bacteria > Actinomycetota > Thermoleophilia > Solirubrobacterales > Solirubrobacteraceae > Palsa-744. The sequence continues at coordinate 2,460 of DASUPL010000296.1, forward strand.
AGTCCGGCGCCCGTTGTGACGTCACGTCCAACGAGGTCGGCAGCGAACGGGCCGACCTCTACCTCACGCGCGTCGATCTGCAACTCAACCCCGATCCGCTCGGCGAGCTCATCGATGTGCTCCTCGAGCCAGGGCGTGAACTCCAGCGGATCGGGGTTGAGTTGCAGATCGACGCGCGTGAGGTAGAGGTCGGCCCGTTCGCTGCCGACCTCGTTGGACGTGACGTCACAACGGGCGCCGG
>DASUPL010000297.1:0-2033 GCA_036281155.1 Solirubrobacteraceae bacterium
CGCAGCGAGTCGAGGCTCGGCTCGACGGTGAGGTCGATGTCGGGTCGCTTGAGCTCCTCCAGGCGCACGTGCAGGCCCTGGATCTGCTCGTCGCGCTCGCCCACCTCGTCGTGAGGGGCGCTCGCGAGCGGGTGCTCGGCGTCGCCGCTGGGCAGCGCGTGGTCGTGATTGCCGCCGGTGATGCGCTCGCGACCCTCGCCATGCAGCTCGGGGGCCGCTTCGCCGGATCCGCTGAGGTCGATCCCGTGCTCCTCGAGATAGCTGAAGAGGTCCTGCGTCTGCTGAGGCGAGAGCTCCGCCTCCTCGACCGCCGCGATCAGCACGTCGGCCGCGAGGAACCCCTTTTCCTGCCCTTCGTTGATGATCCCCTGCAACTCCTCGATCTCGACCACCGCGGTGTCGGCGGTGGTCGACAGACCCTCAAGCTTGTGGCTCATTTGACTCCCAAGGACCTAAACGACTCCCATCGGAACGGCGAACCGCTCCGCCTCCCCTCACCTACGCTAAGCCTCCTGTGCGTTGCGTTTGCGTCGACAGCTTCTTTGCGTCCCCACTGTCGAGCCGGCTGGTCAAGATCCAACAGCCGGCACGACAGGCCATGTGCGGAGTGATACCAGAATCCGCGGCCGGGGATGCCGCTTCCCAACGGGTGTGGCGTGGCGGGGCGCGCACGCTAGGCTTGGTTGACAGTGCAGGCGACACCGTCGACCCCCTTGCTGTCACCCGCGATTGGCGCGGGCGACGACGTCCAGGCGCGCGTGCCGGTGATCGCGGTGGGCCTCTCGCGCGTGGGCGTGATCGGAGTGGAGAAGGTGGTGCGGATCCGCGACGAGCTGTTCTTCGCGCGCTTCGACTGCTTCGTCGACTTGAGCGGCCGGCAGAAGGGCGCGCACATGTCGCGCTTCGACGAGGTCGTGAACGAGGCGATCGGCGAGGTGGTGTTCAGCGAGTCGCCGTTTCGCGCGGAGACGCTCGCTCAGCACATCGCGGAGCTGGTGCGCGAGCGCCAGGGCGCGGAGCGCGCGGAGGTGACGATCGCGGCGCGCTATCCGGAGCACAAGCCGGCGCCGGTGTCGGGCGTGCGGACGCAGGAGATCTACACGCTGCACGGCCGCGCGGTGGCGTTCGAGCACGGCACGCGGCGCACGGTGGGCGTGTCGGCGACGGGCATCACGGCGTGCCCGTGCGCGCAGGAGCTGGTGGCGGCGCGAGCGCGCGAACGGCTCGCGGGCGATGACTTCTCACCGGAGCAGATCGACAGGATCCTCGAGCACGTGCCGGTGGCGACGCACAACCAGCGCGGCCTCGCGACGCTGCAGGTCGGCTTGACGGAGCGCTCGCGCGCGGAGGTCGACGCGACGACGCTGCTGGAGATCGCGGAGAGCAGCATGTCGTCGGAGATCTACGAGCTGATGAAGCGCTCGGACGAGGTGGAGGTGGTGGAGAAGGCGCACCGCCGCCCGCGCTTCGTGGAGGACTGCGTGCGCGAGATGATCGCGGGCGCGGTGAGCGCGTTCGCGGACCTGGACGGCGCGAGCTTCGTGTCGGCGCGGCAGGAGAACCTGGAGACGATCCACCAGCACAACGTGCTCGCCGAACGCCACGGCCTGCTGTCGGAGCTGCGCGAGGAGATCACGACGGGCGCCGCGGCGGCGCATCAGACGAGCCTGGAGGAGTGGCTCGACGCGGGCGCTCAGCCGCCGGGCTGAGTGTCGAGCTTCGCCATCCGCCGGCGAATGCCGAAGAAGTAGTCGAGGCCGGAGAGCACGGTGACGAGCACGGTGAGGTAGAGCAGCGCGGCGACCCACAGCGGTGTGCCGTGCACGGCGATGACGGCGAGGATGGCGGCGATCTGCAGGCAGGTCTTGACCTTGCCGAACATGCTCGCGGCCATCACGACGCCGGCCTGGGTGGCGCCCATGCGCAGGACGGTGACGGCGAGCTCGCGGGTGATGATGACCATGGCGACCCACGCGGCGAGGCGGTGAAGAGAGACGAGCGAGACGAGCGCGGCGACGATCAGCAGCTTGTCG
>DASUPL010000298.1:0-3657 GCA_036281155.1 Solirubrobacteraceae bacterium
GCAAGTGATCCACCGCCCGGCAACATCGTCATGTGGCGGGGGCTATCCCGATTGACCGATATCGAGTTGGGCTTCGGAGCGGCCCGGATTGTGGGTAATTGAAAGCTCGGGCGAACAGTTACGAAGTAGCCAGCTGTTACGGCTCAGCTTGACTGAAGGGAATCGAGACCGACTGGTTGATGGTCATCGCGGAGGTGAGCGGCGGTCGCTCAGCCCGTTGAGAGGATGAGGGGCCGCCGGTCGGACGCGTCAGAAATCGATGTCGGGGTTGGGGTTGAGTTTCCGTCTTCGACGGGATCGGGGGGGCGGGGGCGTTTCGACGCCTCGCAGTGCGAGCTCATCGGCCATCACGTCGCCGTGCGCCCGCCAGATGGCAGCGACGACACGCTCGAGGATCGTGACGACAGTGAGCGCTTCGGCCGTGGAGAGCGCAGGCAAGCGGATTTGCGCATGACGCGGGGGTTGACGGGAGGGCATCACGACGCCTCCCGAGTGTCGGCCTCGACCACGCGGGCGATCACGTCGCGTTCGACGAGCTTGCGCTTCTTGCGCGCCGTCTCGCGAAGTGCGGCGGTGGCGAGGCGATCGATGTCGCGCAGCGCTCCTGCGGTCGCTTCGTGCAGCATGGCGACGGCGTCGCGGGAGAAGAGCTCACGATCGCAGCCGACGCGAGCAAGGCGCACGCGCAGGTACTCGGCCGTGTCGTCGGGGACGAGCGGGCCGAGATGCAGCCGGCGGTGGATGCGCGAGTAGAGCGAGCGGTTGCGGCGCATGGTGAGGCGGTCGTGGAGCTCGGGTAGGCCCACGAGGACGAGCGAGAGGAGCGCTTTTCGGTCCCACTCGTAGTTGAGCAGGATGTGCAGGTGATCGAGCGTGTCCTGGTGGAGGAGGTGGGACTCGTCGAGCAAGAAGACGGGGTGGATGCGCTCGCGCCCGAGCTCCTCGATGTGGGTCGAGACGGCGTAGAACACGGCCGCTGCGGTTGCCGACGGCGAGAGTCCGAGAGCCAGGCAGAGCTGGCGGTAGAAGTCGCGCCGGCCGAGTGTCGCGTTGTGGCAGTAGGTCAGGCGGAATCCCTGTTGCGGGAGCGTGTGGCGCAGCGCCCGCAAGACGCAGGTCTTGCCCACGCCGGGCTCGCCGACGAGTAACACCGACTCGCGCTCGGTGAGGGCGTCGGAGAGCTCCGCGACCAGCTCCTGCTTGGAGGTCGGGAGCCAGAGCTCGCGATCTTCGAGCTCCTTGCTGAGCGGATGGCCGGCGAGACCGAAATACGAGGTCCAGGTGCTCATTGCGATTTCTCCTCTCTGGGTGCGCGACGGCCCGTAGCACGATCGAGCAGCACGCCCGGCGGATCGAAGGCGACCGTGTTGACCGTAGTGCGATCGACTCGGACGGAACGCTTGCGCCGTGCATTGCCGAGCGGGTCGACCAGGTGGAGCGGGAGGTGCTTGCCCTCGTGCTCGATCCAGGGCGGCTCGGCGAGGTCGACCAAGCAGCGGGCGACCATCACCAGCCTGCCCGAGAGGAATCCCTGGTCGAGCTCGTAGGTCTGGCCGTCGAGCGGGACGGTGGAATCGCGCCGCACGCGCCGGCGCACGCGGATGGTGAGCGCGTCGCGGAGCTTTTTCTCGTCGAGCTCGTCGAGCGCCCGCTCGCCTGCGGCGTAGACGGCCTTGGGCGAGCGGCCAAGCAGCGCCGCGTGCGGCGCGACGTGGTAGTGCTCGTCGAGAAAGGCAAACAGCCGGACGTTCACGTCGTGGAGCGAGGCGAGGTTGCCGGTGAAGTCAAGGCAGCCCTGGCGAAGCGTGCGCCAGAAGCGTTCCATCTTGCCACGTGCCGGCGCGTCGTAGGGCCGGGCGTGGAGCAGCGAGACGCCGAGACGGGCACACGCCGTGCGCAGGTGATCGCCCCGATAGGTGCTGCCATTGTCAAGATAAATTGCGTCGGGTGGACCGTGGCGGCGGAGCGCGCGGACGAGCACACCAAGCATGTCGACCTCGCGCTCGGTGTGATGGGCCTCGAGTGCGACGACGTAGCGCGAGGCGTCGTCGAGGAGTCCGTGGATGCGCACCGTTCGCGCCTTGCCGTCGATCGTGATCGCCGCGCCATGGCAGACGTCGCCGTGCCAGAGCGCGCCCGGACGTTCGGCCTGCCAGCGCAGCCGCATCCTCGGCCCCGCGCCCGAGCGCTCTGCCTGGCGGTCGAGCCCGTGCTCGCGATAGAGCCGCCGTACGGTCTGCGGCGAGACGTCGCTCTTCCCGAGCCGACCGTCGGCGCAAAGCGTGCGCAGGACGAGCGGCACGGACGCCGACGGGTGCTCGCGCCGGATGTCGAGCAAGAGCTCGCGCTGCTCGGCCGTCAGGCCGTGGGCACGACCGCGATCGCTGCGGGGTTGCGGCCGTAATGCCGCGAGTCCGCCGCGGCGGTAGGCGTAGTACCAGCGCCCGAGCGTGACGAGCGAGTAGGTGCGCGTGTGGTCCGCGCCGGGCGGGCGGAAACGCTGGGCGGAAAGCTTGCGCAGCTCGGCTTCGAGCTCGCCGCGAACGAGCTCGCGTCGGGTGAGCGCGCCGACCACCTCCGAGCGGAAGATCGCCAGGGCTTCGCCATGGTCCTTGGGTGTCAGACGGTCCACAGATCTCTCTCCTCTCTGCGCCGCCTCGCCTGGGACGGCACGAGCGGAGAGTCATGGCGCAGCGGGCGGTGAGGGGAGAGCTATCTTCGTCGGTGGGTCCTTGACCACGGCCTCGATCGTCGGTGTTCTCCCTCAGCCAGCGGCGACGGCGCCGGCGAACACTCGCGCTTCGATCCGATCGTCGGCGAGCGCAGTCGGAGCCAGCGCCGAGAGCGTGAGTGCGGCTCGCTCGGCCACCTGGCGCGCCGTGAATCGGGCGGGCGAAGGGCGTACGCACGCAAACAGCCGGCGCTCGCGCACCGCACACACCCAGCGGCGCAGCGAAAGCCAGCTCAGCCCGGCCGTCTCGCCCACGTGCCGCCACGGGCTCACCCGCGAGCGCGTCTCTGCCATGGAAAGCCCGCAGACGCCGAACAGCACCAGCGCAAGCCCGATCGCCGCCGCCGAAAACAGCCTCCCCCCAATCACCCCGCTCGGCACCACCAGCAGCACCGCTCCGCACGGCCGGCAGACATACCGCCGCGCCCGGATGACCACCTCCAGCGGCTTGCCCCGAGCCTCGAGTGCTCCCCGCTGCTGGCGGTCGCGAAGCCCGTGCCCCCAGAGTGCGAGGCTCCGTCCCAAAGGCCTGCTCGCCGCCTCACATCGCGGGCACTGCCCCGGCCGCACCTCCTCGACAGACGGCGTCCTCTCGAGCCAGGTCTTGACGTCGATCGCGCTGCGGACAATCGTCCAATTGCTCCGGGCTTTCTTCACGCGAGTGCTCCGGAGCACGACGGGGTGAGTGTGTCACCACTCCCCCGTCACCCTCTCTTCCTGGCGGGCACAATGCCCGGTCGCTCCGTCCTTTCGAGCGACCCGATCTACATCATTGCCGTGGCTCTCGCAGGTCCAGCTTCGCGACCGACTCCAGGCCCTTCCCTGTCAAACAACCGGATCGGAAAACACCTCGGAAGGATCAAACAGCGTGAGCGGTAACACCCTGGAGGGTACATCGTGGCCCTACGTCCGCGGGCTCACTATTG
>DASUPL010000299.1:0-6242 GCA_036281155.1 Solirubrobacteraceae bacterium
CATCGACCTCCGTGGGTCTAATCAGGTGTCCGGACAGAACCGGGCGCGCGGCAAGGGCCCTGCTGGGCGCACTCGTTCGGTGTCGTCGCGGCCTGGACGTCAAGGACGTCGAGCTGCTGGTCCTGCGCCACGAGCTCGAGATCCTGCGCCGTCAGGTCGCGCGCCAAGGCTTCGCGCCGCTGATCGTGCCCTGCTCGCGGCGGCGGCCCGGCACCTGCCACGCCCCTCGCGCGGCGCGCGTCGTCACTCCGCGGACGCTGCTGCGTTGGCATCGCGCACTTGTGCGCAGGGACGTGGCGACAGCCGCCCGGCCAGCGCGGACGCCCGCCGCCCGTGACAGCCGCCGGGCGGGCCCTCGTGCTGCGCCTCGCACGCGAGACCCCGCGCTGGGGCCATCGGCGAAATGAGCGGCGAGCTCGCCAAACTCGGCTTACGGGTATCGCCAACGACCATCCTGTTCTTCATCACGCACGAAAGCCGACGCGTGTGGCTGGCCGGCTGCCGACCGACCCCACCGGCGCCTGGGTCACCCAGCAGGCGCGTAAACCATCGGCTTCGATTTCGCCGACCAGGGGATGCGCTGCTGATCCGCAACCGCGACAGCAACTACACGGGCTCGTTCGACGAGCTATTCCGCAAAGCCGGCATCCGGATCGTCAAGACACCGGTGCGCGCGCCGCAGGCCAACGCCATCGCCGGGCGGTTCGTTAGAACCGCCCGCGCCGAATGCCTCGACTGGCTGCTGATCCTCAACCGTCGCCATCTCGAGCGCGTCCTGCGGGTCTGCCTTGAGCACTACAACACGCAACGGCCACACCGCGCGCTCAACCTCCAGCCCGCGCAACCTCGCGAGCCACCGCCGACACCGACCGTCGGAGAGGGTTCGTCGCCGCGACCGCCTCCGCGGCCTCATCCACGAGTACTACCGAGACGCCGCTTGAGGCGCGACACAACTATTGGTGCCCTTAAACCCACGCCGGCCAGGTCATCATGCAGGGCTTCCTCGTCCGCGAGCTGCCACTGATGTTCTGTCGGCTGCTGACGATGGCGCCCGCGCTCGCACTGCTCGCGGCCGGCGCGGAGCCGTCGCGGGCGCTGGTGATCTCCCAGGTCGTGCTGTCGTTCGGCATCCCTCTCGCCCTGGTGCCGCTGCTGTTGTTCACCCAACGCCGCGACGTGATGGGCTCGCTCGTCCACCACCTGCTGACCACGACGATCGCGTGGACCATGGCCGTCCTGATCGTCTCGCTCAACGCGCTGCTGCTCGTCGTTGCGGCCGGCGCCTGACCGGATCTCTGCACCTTCCTGAGCAGCGGACTCAAGACGTGGCAGCGAGGCGATCCACTCCAGCCCGCCGAAGCGGCCGGGCGAAGCGGACGACTGCGCTCCCGGATCCGTGGTTTCTGCGAATGCGTCCGCGGCTCGCGGGGCGTAGCGTGGACATAGATGCGCACGCCGATCAGATCAGAGCTCGAGGCTTTCCGGCTTGCGCTGGCCGGCGCGGTGCTGGTCGGCGCGTCGTTGCTGATCGGCTGGTTGATCGAGCCCCTCGCGGGCGTCGTGGTCTTCGCGGTGGTGATCGCGGTGGCGCTCGTCGCGTATCTACGCGCGCCGAACCCCGACCGTCCCACGGTGCTTCGCGACGCGGCGCACGCGCCCCATTCCTCGCGTGGTGTCGCCGATGCGAGGCACGTGCTCGTGGTCGCGAACGAGACGCTCTCCGGCGACGATCTGCGGGAGCGAATCGCGGGGTCCGCCGGAGAGCGCGTCTTGGTCGACGTCCTCGCGCCCGTGCTGACGTCGCGTGCTCATCTGGCCGTCTCGGACATCGATCGGGAGCAGAACGAGGCGCGGGTACGGCTGGAACGCTCGCTGGCATGGGCGCGCGAGCACGGCATCCGGGCACGGGGCGAGATCGGCGATCCAAGCACGCGCACGGCGATGGCCGATGAGCTGCGCCGCTTCGGTGCCGACGAGGTGATCGTCGTGACGCATCCGCGCGAGCGTCAGAGCTGGCAGGAGCGTGGCGAGCTTGAGCGCCTGCGCAGCGAGCTCGATGTGCCCGTCGTGCAGGTCATCATCGACGAACGCGCCGGCTCCTGAGTCCCGGCCGGTCGGCGTCCGTAATCGCCCGAGCCCGAGTTGCACAGCCTCACGCATGATCGTGCGCTGCTGGGCGCCTACGGTCGATGTATGGCACAGCACCTCCTTGACGATCTCGACCTCGTCGAGCTGTCGGACTTGGCGTGGGACTTCCTCGACGCCGACGGCAGCCACGGGGCTCGCCGACCGCGGCGACGCTTCCCTGCCCGCCCGGCCCGACCCGAATCCCCCGCATGACGACCGCGACCTTCATGCTGGCAGCGCCCGCCTTCCACGATCGCCGGGATGCCGGGCGGCGCCTCGCCGAGCGCGTGGCAGGACTGGGGCTGGAGGCGCCGATCGTGATGGCCCTCCCGCGAGGCGGCGTCCCGGTGGCCTTCGAGGTCGCCCGGCGGTTGGGCGCACCGCTGGACGTGGTGGTGGTGCGCAAGCTCGGTGCCCCCGGAGCGCCGGAGTTCGGCGTCGGAGCGCTCGGCGAGGGCGGCGTGCGGCTGGTCAACTCGGGCGCGGTGGCGGCGCTGGGGATCAGCGAGTCCGAGCTGGACTCGGTTGTCGCGCGCGAGCAAGAGGAGCTGAAGCGCTGGCTGACGCGCTACCGGGGAGATCGCGCGCCGAACGCGCTCGAGGGACGCACGGTGGTGCTCGTCGACGACGGAGTGGCCACGGGCGGCACGGCGCTCGTGGGCGCGCGCGTGCTGCGCGCACGGGGGGCGCAGCGCATCGTGCTCGCCGTCCCCGTCGGCCCGCCCAAGCTGGGCGAACGCGTCGCGGGAGTCGTCGATGAGCTGGTGCAGCTCGAGGCACCCCCTGACTTCTTCGCCGTCGGCCAGGCCTACGAGCGCTTCGGCCAGACCGCCGACGACGAGGTTCGGAGCTTGCTCGAGGCCGCACACAAGACGCGCGACCCCGCGCCGGTCGCCGACCCCCCCGCCGACCCCGCGACCGGCGGCGTCGACTGGAGGCGCGTGCGGCGCCTGTCGATCGCCGTTCCGGCGGGCGCGGCGCGCCTGCCCGGCGAGCTCGCCCTGCCGCCCGCTCCCCTGGGCCTCGTGATCTTCGTGCACGGCAGCGGCTCGAGTCGCCTGAGCCCTCGCAACCGGCAGGTCGCCACCGCACTCAACGGCAAGCGGCTGGCAACGCTGCTCTTCGACCTCCTGACGCCCGACGAGGCGCTCGATCGCGAGAACGTCTTCGACATCGACCTGCTCTCCGAACGGCTGCTCGCCGCCCTGGACTGGGCGCAGGGCGAGCCGGAGACGCGGTCGCTGCCGCTGGGGTGCTTCGGCGCCTCCACCGGCGCCGCTGCCGCCCTACAGGCCGCGGCGCGAGCACCCGGAACCGTGCGCGCGGTCGTCTCGCGCGGCGGGCGCCCCGACCTGGCCGCCCCGTGGCTGAGAGGCGTCCAGGCCCCCACCCTGCTCATCGTCGGGGGCAACGACCGCGTCGTGCACATGCTCAACGTGCAGGCGCGCGCCGCGATGCGCTGCCCCAGCAAGCTGGCGGTGATCCCGGGCGCAACCCATCTCTTCGAAGAGCCGGGGGCGCTCCAGGAGGTCGCCAGGCTGGCCGGCGCATGGTTTGCCCGCCACCTGCAAACCGCCGGCTGAGCGTCCTGCAGGACCGTCGTCGAGGAGCTCGCCGAAGGCGCGCGCGGCGCCTCATCGAAGACGGCCGCCCCGGTCGACGCGTCGATGTGGAGCTCGAGCTTGGCAGCGTGATCGACCCGACGATATCCCGTGTCACACTCCGTCGGACGTTGGCGCGACGTCCTGTCCCACGACCGTAGTTCACCGCCGAGCGCCGCGGTGGAAACGCACGATGGCGCGGGCGGCCGCCCGGCGTACGGTGGGAGGCAAGACGTCGACGACGTGACTGGGGGACGTGACCGCATGACTGGCATTGCGCGGTGGTCGGATATTGCGCCGGCCGGAACGGACGGCCCGGTCGCAGAGTCGACGCGGGTGCTGGCGCTGCTCGAGAGCGCCGAGGAAGACGCAGTGACGATCTCCCAGCTCCGGGCGCAGGGAGTGGCGACGCCTGGCCAGTCGGTCTACGAGCTGCAGCTGGCGGGCTATCCCATCGACCGGATCGCGACACGAGGCCTGGCCGGGCACAGGTCGCTCGGATACCGCCTGCGCCGCCGCGCCCAGCACCAAGACGCCCGAGAGCTCTCAGAAGGCCCGTCGTGAGACCGTAGTTTCGCGGGCTCTTTTCGAGCGGGACGCCGCCGATCTCGCCGCTGCGTTCAACCCGGTCACCGGAACAACGCGACCGAACACGGAGCGATCGAACCGGCACGCATCGAACGGATCGAGGGTTCCGCACCCGTCCGGGGACTCGAGAGTGCCGCCCGACCCCCGAACACTCGATCGGCGTCGCCCCGAGTGTCGACCGCACCGACAGCGCGACTCCATAGCGACCCATGGACGCCGTCGCGCGGAGCACGACCGGCGCGCACGACGGACATGAGGGCGTGAAGTTGCCCACCGCTCTTTCGGCGAAGACCGCGCCTGTGGAGCCGCGGCCGTTGGCTATTGCGTAGTCCCGCGGTCAAGCTGCTCCTGGCGGCGCCAGTTCCTGAGCGTCTGCTCAGAGACGCCCAAGCTCTCGGCCAACTCGCCGCGGCGAGCGGCCGGAGCGCAACAGCTCGACCGCCTCGCGACGGAACTCCGGCGGATATGCGGGACGGGTTCTCGGCACGACAGACACCATCCTTTCGCGGCCGGACGCCGCAAGCTCTCAGATGTCCATCAGACCGGGTCCACTCCCAACCGCGCGCCGACGTGCATCTGAGCGCACCCAACGGCCGAGCGACAGGGACGGTACGCCCAACTGCACCGGTGCATGTCGCATGCCACAAGCGCGTTGTGGAGGAGCCACCGTTGCACGTCCATCAGGAGAGGCTCGGGGCTGCACCTCTCGAGGAGGCCTCCGACGCTGCCCGTCAGCGAGGCTTTGGCTTTGCGATCGCCGGGTCGGTGGCGATGGCCGTGCGTCAGATGTTCGTAGAGGCAGGCGCAGCGGATCATCTGCCGGCGCTCAGGCCCGGTTGGTGGCGCCAGCCGACCGACACGAGTCTTCTTGAGGAGCTGCTGGAGCACCTGAGCCCGGACTCGCGCTACCGGCTTTCCTGACGCACATGGAGCGTCTCAGCGCACGCCAGCTCAGCTACCTGACGACGCTTGACCACGACCGCCAGGAGGCCCCGTCGCCATCGACGCGGTGCCCGGCGCGGCAGTTGCCGTCGCCCGCTACGCGGCGATCGTTGACGATCCCGGAGCGGCGGAGATCGCCATCGCGGTGAGCGATCCTTGGCAGCGCCGCGGTCTCGGCACGATGCTCCTCAATCGCCTCGCCGAGCGCGCTCGCGACCACGCCATCCGCCGCTTCAGCGGTCTGATGCTGGCGGACAACACCGCGATACAGAAGCTCATCACCTCGATCGGGCCGGTCATCTCACGCACCTGAAGGGTGCCAAAACGCGGTTCTGTCACGGTGCGGCCGTGTGATCTTGTGTAGAAGGCCGCCGAGGTGGTCGCGTCGCTGGATCGCCGCGATCGGCGGTGGCGGTGCTGACGGCCGGATCGCGACCGGTGGATGGCGTCCGAGCGCTCGGTGTGGACGCTGGGTGTCGTATGGTCGACGTAGACGCGCAGAACGCGGACGAGCTCGGCGGTCCGCGGATCAGCAGCCAGTCCAAGCACTCCGCGCGTGCGGTTCGGACGAAGCGCTCGGCATACGCGTTGGCCTGCGGCGACCGGGACGGCGACAGGATCACCTCGACGCCCTCGGTGCGAAAGACCTCGTCGAAGGCGGCGACGAACTTCGAGTCGCGGTCGCAGATCAGGAACCCGACGTCGCTGAGCGCTCCCGTGAGGCCGAGGTTGCGCACCTGCTGGACCCGGCGGCCGTTGGGATTCGTAGTCGCGCCTGCGAGGTGGCCAACACCCGTTGCGGACTTCCAGAGGACGAATCCCGGCCGCTCGGTTGCGATGCCCGCGGGTTGGCTGGTGTCGTTGAGGTCTCAGAGAACGGCGTACTTGTACCGCGTGTCGGCGGGGCCGTCCTTCGGGGCGGCTTCGCTGCGCGACCAACGACATGCTCGCGCTGCGCTCTGACGCCTATGCCCTGCGCGAGGA
>DASUPL010000300.1:0-22300 GCA_036281155.1 Solirubrobacteraceae bacterium
ACGGGCGTGGCGAGGACGGGCACGTCGCAGGCGAGCGCCTCGAGCGCGGCGAGCCCGAACCCCTCGCGGTCGGAGGGCACGAGCACGGCGTTGGCGGCGTTGATCCACAGCGGCACGAGCGCGGGGTCGGTGTGCCCGAGCGTGAGCAGCTCGACGCCGGCGTCCCGCGCGAGCGCGAGCGCGAGGTCGTGGCGCTTGTCCTGGCGCGAAGGGTGGGAGACGAACAGCACGTACGGTCGCTCGGCGTCGAGCCCGAGCTCGGCGCGCGCGTGCGCGCGTGGCAGCGGCTGGAAGCGCCCGAGGTCGATCCCGCAGGGCAGCACCTCGGCGCGCCGCCGCGCCCTCGCGCCGGGCAGGTGTTGGGCGAGCGTCTCGGAGACGGCCGCGAGCAGGTCGATCGCGGGGAGGATCGCGCCGGTGGCGAGCCGGGTGCGCGGGTGGAAGACGTCCTTGCCGTGGACGGTGAGCGCGCGCACGCGGGCGGGCACGGCGAGCGCGGGCCAGGCGGAGAGCCCGAAATGGGCGTGCACGACGTCGAGGGGCGGGGCGCTGGGCCGGCGCGAGAGCGTGGAGGGGCCGCCGTGGAGGCGGCGCAGGTCGATGGCGGCCTGCGCGAGCGCGCGTGGGCCGGGGGGAAACTCGAACAGCTCCACGTCGAGGCCGTCGAGCTGGCGCAGCGCGGCGACCTGGTCGCGGACGAAGCGCCCGAGCTCGGGACGGGCCTCGTCGGGCTTCATGTTGGAGACGACGAGCGCGCGCACGGCACCCGACGGTAGCGCTCTGGAATGATGGCCCGCATGAGCGAGGCACGCAAACGCAGCTACGGGCGTGGCCCGGACGAGCTGCGTCCGACGGAGATCGAGCCGGGGTTCATGCGCACGGCGACCGGCTCGGCGCTGATCTCGGTGGGCGAGACGCGCGTGATCTGCACCGCCTCGGCGCAGGAGAACGTGCCCCGCTGGATGGCCGGCCGCGGCAAGGGCTGGGTGACGGCGGAGTACGGGATGCTGCCGGCGTCGACGGGCGATCGCAAGCAGCGCGACGCGACGAAGGGCCGCCAGGACGGGCGCACGGTCGAGATCCAGCGCCTGATCGGCCGCTCGCTGCGCGGCGTGATCGACTTCCAGGCGTTGGGCGAGCGCACGATCTACCTGGACTGCGACGTGCTGCAGGCCGACGGCGGCACGCGCTGCGCGTCGATCACGGGCGCGTATGTGGCGTTGGCGTTGGCGTGCGCGCGGCTGCGGGCGGCGGGACGCCTGGAGCGCTCGCCGTTGAACGGCGCGGTGGCGGCGGTGTCGTGCGGGATGATCGACGGCGCGGCGCTGCTTGACCTGGACTACCCGGAGGACTCGACGGCTGAGGTGGATGCGAACGTGGTGATGACCGGCGAGGGCGGTCTGTTGGAGGTGCAGGCGACGGCGGAGCGCACGCCGCTCTCGCGCGCGCACCTGGACGAGCTGTTGGCGATCGCGGCGAAGGGCATCGAGCAGCTGCGCGCGGCGCAGGACGAGGCGATCGAGCGGGGCCTGGCCGCGATGGGTGCCAGCGCGGACCCTCAGTCTTAGGCGACGCTGGCGTCCCGTTGCAGCTGCTGCTGGCCACGCACAACGAGCACAAGCGACGCGAGTTCGAGCGGTTGCTGGCGGGCCGCTGGGAGGTGCGGACGCTGCCGCGGGGCGTGGAGCTGCCGCCGGAGGACGGCGAGACGTTCGCGGAGAACGCGCTCGGCAAGGCGCGCGCGGCGGCAGAGGCGACGGGGCTCGCGAGCTTCGCGGACGACTCGGGGATCGCGGCGGCGGCGCTGGGCGGCGCGCCGGGCGTGCGCTCGGCGCGCTACGCGGGCGAGCACGCGAGCGACGAGGAGAATCTGCGGAAGCTGTTGCGCGAGGTGCCGGCGGGCGGGGCGTTGGAGTACGTGTGCGCGATCGCGTACGTCGACCCGGCAGAGGGCGTGGAGCGCGTGTTCGAGGGTCGCTGCGCGGGCAAGCTGGCTGCTGAGCCGCGCGGGGAGGGAGGATTCGGCTACGACCCGGCATTCGTGCCGGATGAGGGCGCCTCGACGCAGACCATGGCGCAGCTGAGCGACGCGCAGAAGGACGCGATCAGCCATCGCGGCCGTGCGGCGCGGGCGCTGCTGGAGTGGCTGGAGAGCGGCGAGAGCCCTACAGCAGGTTGATGGCGGCGGCGATCGCGACCGCCAGTCCGAGCCCCGCGTAGCCGTTGTATCCCGAGATGAGCAGCAGGATGGCGGTGAGGAGCGCCACGATTACCGTGGTGATCCAGGCGATGCGCTCGACGGTCACACGAGCATTCTTGCGGATGCGCTCGTCCGCACGCGGTGTTAGCTTCGATGCAACGTCTCACGAACCGAGGAGGACGATGTGACGAAGTCCGAGCTGGTCGAACAGGTTGCGGATCGCGCCGAGCTGACCAGGCAGGATGCGACGCGGGCGGTCGACGCGGTTCTCGCGACGGTCGAGGACGCGTTGCGCCGTGGCAGCGAGGTGACGGTGTCGGGGTTCGGAAAGTTCCACGTGAGCGAGCGCGGCGCACGCGCGGGGGTCAACCCGCGCACGGGCGAGCGCATCCAGATCGCGGCGTCGCGCGTCCCGCGCTTCACGGCGGGCAGCGGGTTGAAGAGCGCGGTGAAGGGTCGCTGACGCCGCGGGGCACTTTTGGCGACACCCTGGCGAAGCGGGTCGCGCGGCGCGAGTCGCAGCTGGTGCTCGGCCTCGACCCGGACCCGGCCGCGCTGTGGCCTGACGGTGGCCAGGGTGCTGTGGCGCCCGGTTCGGCGCCAGCGCAGACGGCGGCTGCGGCGGTGCGCGCGCACTGCTGTGCGCTGATCGACGCGACCGCGCACGCGTGCGTGGCGGTGAAGCTGCAGCTGGCGCGCTTCGAGCTGCTGGGCGAGGCGGGCCGCGGGGCGCTGGGCGCTGTGGCGGCGCACGCGCGCGAGGCGGGCCTGCTGGTGATCGCGGACGCCAAGCGCGGCGACATCGACGTGACCGCGCAGGCGTACGCGAGCTCGCTGTTCGGCGGCGTGGACACGCCGTTCGGGCACGTGGAGGGGCTCGGCGCGGACATGGCGACGGTCAATCCGCTGATGGGCGCGGACGCGCTGGCGCCGTTCGTGAGCACGGCGCGCGCCGGCGGCGCGGGAGTGCTGGTGCTCGTGCGCACGTCGAACCCGGGCGCGGCGGACGTGGAGGACCTGCGCGTGGAGGGCTCGGGGACGGTATGGGAGCGGATCGCGGCGATCGTGGAGGAGCAGGGCCGCCCCGGTGTGGGAGAGAGCGGTCTGAGCGACGTTGGCGCGGTGGTGGGCGCGACCGAGCCGCGACACCTGGCGCGCGCTCGCGAGCTGATGCCCCACACCACGTTCCTGCTCCCGGGCGTCGGCGCGCAGGGTGGGCGCGTGGAGGAGCTCGCGCCGGCGTTCGCGCCGGGGCGCGCGGGCGGGCTGGTGAGCGCGTCGCGCAGCATCGCCGACGCGTATCGCAAGGCGGGGGGAGAGCCGGCGAGCGCGGCGCGCGAGGAGGCGGAGCGGCTGCGCGAGGCCGCGTGGGCGCTGTCGGAGCGGGCGCTCGCCGCGGGCTGACAGCCGCGAACGCCGCACCCGATCGCGTATCTGGGGCCGGGCAGCGGCGGCGGATGATTCCGCTAGCCTGTGGGTCGTGCACGCCAGGGCATCGTTTGCTGTTCAGGTGCGCCGGAAGGCGGGTACAGAGCCACGATGATCATCACGGTCACGCTCAACGCGGCGATCGACAAGTCTCTGGTGGTGCCCAACTTCAGGCTCGGGCGACGCCACCGCACGGTCGATCAGCGAACGATGGCGGGCGGCAAGGGCGTGAACATCGCGCGCACCTTGAAGGCGCTCGGCCAGCCGGTGATCGCGACGGGCTTCACGGGCGGCGCGACGGGCACGCACATCGTGGAGCAGCTCACGGAGGAGTCGATCCTGAACGACTTCGTGCGCATCCGCGAGGAGTCGCGCACGAACACGTCGGTGCTCGACCCGACGACGGGCGAGCAGACGGAGATCAACGAACGCGGCCCGGCGGTCTCCGAGCGCGAGGTGGAGCTGTTTCGCGACAAGCTCGTGTATCTGGCGAAGGGCGCCGCGATCGTGGTGTTCGCGGGCTCGCTGCCGCGGGGCGTGGAGCCCGACTTATACGCGTCGCTGATCAGGGATCTGGAGCGGCTGGACGTGATCACGGTGGTCGACACCGACGGCGAGCCGCTGCGCCAGGCGGTTCGTGCCGAGCCGGACGTGGTCTCGCCGAATGTGCTCGAGGCGGAGGAGCTGGTGGGTCATGAGTTCTCGAGCGAGGAGGAGCGCCTGGCGGCGGTGGGCGAGATCGTGGCGCTCGGCCCGAGCGAGGCGATCATGACGCTCGCGGATGGTTGTGTGGCGCACGTGCTCGTGGATGGGCAGCGGCGCTTGAAGCGCGCGCGCATCGAGCCGCGTGAGCCGATCGCGAAACGCGGCTCGGGCGACGCGTTCCTCGCGGGCTATGTGGCGGCGCGCTACGAAGGCCGGGCGCCGGATCAGTGCCTGCGCTTCGCGGTCGCGTGCGGAGCGGAGTCCACGGCGCGGCTGGGGGCCGGTCTGATCGACGCGCGCGAGGCGCGGCGGCTGATGGGAGATGTGGACCTGTCGGTGGTCGATCTGCCGGCTGAGGTAACGTGACGGGTGTGAGAGGGTGGAATCGTGCCGCGTTGGGCTGTGCGGCCTTGGTCTTGGCGGCGACGAGCGTGGGCTGTGGCTCGAGCTCTGGCGGCACGGCGAGCGTGGCGCAGACGAAATCCGCCACGTCGACGGTGAAAGCATCCACGGCGACGAACCCGAACGCGTTTGGCGAGATCTCGCTGACGAGCACGGCGTTTCAAAATGGCCATCCGCTCCCGGCGACGTACACGTGCTCCGGCGCGAACATCTCACCGCCGCTGCGCTGGAGCAAGCTCCCGGCGGACGCGAAGGAACTGGTTTTCGTGGCGCTGGACATTCGCAAGGGTGGGCGCAACAAGGTCGCGTGGAGCTTCGCGGGCGTCAAGCCGAGCGACGCGCAGATCGCGGCGGGGACACTCCCGCCGGGCGCTGTGCTGGGACAGAACCAGACGGGCAAGGACAAGTGGGGCGGGGTCTGCGGCGCGAAGGGCGAGCGCCACCGCGTCGCGTTCCTGATCTACGCGCTGCGGCGCAAGCTGAACTTGAAGCCGGGCTTCGACCCGATCGCGATCCGCCCGCGGCTCAAAGCGGCGACGATCTCGACGGGCCTGACGCTCGCCAGCTACACGCACCCCTGAGGGCGCCCCGGTGCTCAGCCGCCGGCGACGTCGCGGCGCAGGAACACGAGGTACGCGGCGAGCAGCGACGGGACGGCGTACAGCGCGCAAACCCAAGCGGAGTGCGCGATCGGCGCCCAGTCGGTGGGAGTGCGCATCAGCCCCTGCCAGCTTTGGAATTGCTGCGTGAGCAGATACGGGTGGATGCCTTCGAGGCCGGGGATGGTGGAGACGATGTAGAGCAGGATCACGAGGCCGATCGCGCCGACGACCGCGCCGGCGCTGTTGCGCGTGGCGCTCGAGAGCAGCACGCCGATGGCAACGACGGCGAACAGCGGGATCAGGTAGACGACGTTGGAGGCGCACACGAGCAGCAGGCCCTTGGGCGCGAGCACGACGGTGCCGGACAGCGTGCGGATGGGGTGAAAGCCCCACGAGGCGATCCCCGCGCCGGTCGCGACGGCGGCGGAGAGGAATACGGCGATCGCGGCGTAGACCATCGCGGCGAGGGTCTTCGCGGCGAACACCTGCCCGCGGTCGACGGAGCGCGTGAGGATCGTCTTGAGCGTGCCGTTGCTGTCCTCGTTGGCGACGATGTCGCCGGCGACGAGCGACGCGATCAGCGGCAGCATGAAGGCGGACAGGAACAGCAGCATGAGCACCGGCGTGGCGAGCCCCGACTGCGTGATCTCGGCGGCGAAGATGCCGTCGCCGCCGTGGTCGTGGCGGTGGCGCAGGTTCTCGACGATCACGAAGATCACGGGCAGCGCGACCGCGAGCGCGAAGCCGAGGTAGGTGCGCTTCTGTGAGACGAGCTTGCGCAGCTCCCAGCGCAGCACCGTCAGCGTCGAGGGTCTCACGCGGCGACCGGCAGTGGCTCGCCCTCGGTGAGGCGGAAGAACAGGTCCTCGAGCGTCGCGAGCTCGGGCGTGAGCGCGAGGATCGCGATCCCGGCGTCGCCCAGCGCGAGCGACAACGCGCCCACGTCGGCCTCCTGCGCCTGGAAGGTGAGCCCGTGCTCGCCCGCGGCGGCGGCGTCGATCCCTGCTTGCGCGCGCACGAGCGCCAACGCGCGCGCGTCGTCGCTCGTGCGCAGCCGGTAGCCGGCTCCGCCCTGGCGGCGCAGGTCGGCGAGGGCGCCCTCGTACACGACGCGGCCCGTCTGCACGATCGCGACGCGGTCGCAGAGCTCCTCCACCTCGGGCAGCTGGTGGCTCGAGAGCAGCACGGTGATGCCCTCGAGCGCGAGGCGGCGGATGAGCAGCCGCATGTCGCGCATCCCCGCCGGATCGAGGCCGGTGGCGGGCTCGTCGAGGATCAACAGTCGCGGCTTGCGCAGCAGCGCGGCGGCGATCCCGAGGCGCTGGCGCATGCCGTGCGAGAAGCCGCCGACCTTGTGTCCCGCGCGGGGGCTCAGCTCGACCGTGTCGAGCACCTCGCCGATGCGCCCCTTGGCGCCGGCGCCGTCGAGCGCCGCCAGCAGCTCGAGGTTCTTGCGCGCGGTCATGTACGGGTAGAAGCGCGGCGCCTCGACGAACCCCGCGACGCCCTCGAGCGCGCGTGCGCCGTGTCGCAGCGGGTCGCGGCCGAACAGCTCCACGACCCCCTCTGTGGGGGAGATGAGCCCGAGCGCCATGCGCAACGTGGTCGTCTTGCCAGCGCCGTTGGGGCCGAGAAATCCATAAACGTCGCCAGCGCGGACGTTCAGGTCGACGTGGTCGACGGCGAGAACGTCCTTGTAGCGCTTGACGAGCCCCCTCGCTCGAACGGGCGGGGCCCCCTCGCTCACGCTAGAGGCCTCGCGCGATTTCCTCGATCGCGCCGGGCGCGACCGCGCCGGCGAGCACGTAGCGCACGCCCGCGCGCTCGAAGCTCAACAGCGTGCCCAGCTCGGTGCGCAGCTCGCTGGCGTTCGTGCCATCGATGCTCACGTGCGGCAGGCCCGCGAGCGGGTCGTTGCCTTCGTTGGCGCTCGCGGACGGGCTCTTGTCTTCCCCGTACCGGGACGATGCGAGCACGGCGATCGTGGAGAGGCCCTTGCCGTGCGTCGTCAGCTTGGGCTTCGCGCCCGCGTGCTGCGACTCCGCGGCGGGGGGATCTGGGGGAGCGACGTCCTCGATCTTGGTGCCCGCTGGCGGCGTGAACGCGAACACCGAGTCCGGCACCGGGTCGTAGCTGAGCTCGGTCGCCGCGAGCTCGATCGCGGGAGAGGACTTGCCGGTGGCGTAGATCGCGGCGCGCACCGGCGCGCCGGTGTTGGCGTCGAAGGACAGCTCCGCGGCGCCGAGCAGGCTGCCGGCTTCCTTGGGCGATACGCGGACGGTGTACGCGGGCTGGCCGGCGACGTTGGTGGGCGTCGCGCCCGAGATGTTCGCGTGCTTTTGCAGGTGAGTGATCGCTTCTTCGATCTTCGCCACCGTGGGGGCTTCGTGTGAGGACTGGTCGCTCGCGGTGGCTGACCCGTCCCCGCCCCAGCCGGACTCGGCTGCCGAATCGCTTGCATGAGCCGGGGGCGTGTAGCGATAGAGGGTGCTGGTGGCGGCGTCGTACAGCGACAGCGTGTGGCCGTCGTAGAGGACCTCCGTGTCGCCTCTGTCGGCCTGCAGCTCGATCCGAACGTTGCCGTCCTTGGAGATCCACAGCCGACCGGTGGCGCCCGACAGCAGCGGGTTGGAGGCGACCGCGCCGCTGGCGCTGCCGTCGCCCGTGGCGAGATCCGCGCCTTCGAGCAGGTGGTTGGTGAGCTGTATACGCGCGCTCACGCCCTGGACCCGTTCCCCGCCTGCGCCGCTGAGCGCGTCGTGCACCGCCTGCGCGAGCGGCTTGGCGGGCGGCACGGGCCCGGAGCCGAGCGTGGACGCGAGCGCCGTGGCGGACACGCCGAGCGCGATCGCGAGCGCGCACAGCGCCAGCAGGCGGTTGAGGGGGATGCGGCGCAAGACGTTCATGGCGTTTCGAGAGCGCTTCGTTGGGGATTTGCGCGAGCCACCACACAGGTTAGCGTCGTCTCTCGACCGTTCTGCGTCGCCACCCGATATCTTCCCGCGCGCATGCTCATCCTGTTCCTGATCCTGTGGATCGCGCTCGGCCTTGGCGTGTTCTTCGTGGCGATGCGCGGCGGACCGCGCGGCGCGCGTCAATCGCTGCACACCGACTCGCACGCCGGCCAGCGGCTGGTCACCCTGGGGATCGTGGTGCTGTTCGTCTTCGGCCTGGGCGTGCCCGGGCTCGTGCTGGCGTTCAACGGCGAGCACAAGGCGAGCGTGGGCGTTGGCGGCGTGCACCTGAATGCCGAACAGCAGGAGGGCCGCGAACTGTTCGCGCACAGCTGCGCGGTGTGCCACACGCTCGCGGCGGTGAAGTCGGTGGGCCGGGTCGGTCCGAATCTGGACGTGAAGGTCGGCGAGGGCATCGGGACGTCCTCTGGGCGCAAGGCGCTCGTGCTGAGCGCGATCGCGGAAGGCCGCGCGAAAGGTCAAGGACAGATGCCAGCGCTTCTCTTCCAGGGCAAGGAAGCCGAAGAGGTGGCGGACTTCGTCGCCGCGGTAGCGGGCCACTGAGCGGACGCGTCTTTGGCCAACCGTCGATAGCGGTCGGCGCGGGGCATAGGTAAGGTCAGACGAGATGGCCGATCAACCGCAGACCGCGCAGGACGTGAAGGCGCTCGTGCAGGAGCGCGACATCCGCTTCATCCGTTTCTGGTTCACGGACATCCTCGGCCAGCTGAAGTCGTTCTCGATCAACGCGGCGGAGCTGGACGACGCGTTCGAGGCGGGCATGGGCTTCGACGGGTCCTCGATCACGGGCTTCAACGCGATCGAGGAGTCGGACATGATCGCGATGCCCGACCCGAGCACGTTCGCGGTCCTGCCGTGGCGTCCGGAGGAGCAGGGCGTGGGGCGGATGTTCTGCGACGTGATCACGCCGGAGAAAACGCCGTATGAGGGCGACCCGCGCCATGTGCTGCGTCGTGCTGTGGAGCGCGCGCGGTCGATGGGCTTCGACACGTTCAACGTGGGCCCGGAGCTGGAGTACTTCCTGTTCAAGGACTCCCGCTCGACGGAGGTGCTCGACGAAGGCGGCTACTTCGACCTGACGACGCTTGACGCGGGCTCGGACGTGCGCCGCGAGACGGTGCTCGCGCTGGAGCAGCTGGGGATCCACGTGGAGTACACCCACCACGAGGTGGGGCCCTCACAGCACGAGATCGACATGCGCTACGCGGACGCGATGAAGATGGCGGACGACTGCATGACGTACCGCATCACGGTGAAGGAGTACGCGATGAAGTACGGCTGGCACGCGACGTTCATGCCGAAGCCGCTGTTCGGTGAGAACGGCTCGGGGATGCACACGCACCAGTCGCTGTTCAGCAAAGGGAAGAACGCGTTCTATGACCCCGACGACCAGTACTTCCTGTCAGACGTGGGCAAGGCTTTCATCGCGGGTCAGCTGAAGCACTCGCGGGAGATCTGCTCGATCTTCGCGCAGTGGGTGAACTCCTACAAGCGCCTCGTTCCGGGCTTCGAGGCGCCGGTGTACGTGGCATGGTCGCGGCGCAACCGCTCGGCGCTGGTGCGCGTGCCGCTGTACCACCCGGGCCGCGAGAAGGCGACGCGCATGGAGCTGCGCTGCCCCGACCCGGCGTGCAACCCCTACCTGACGTTCGCGGTGCTGCTGCAGGCGGGCCTGGAGGGCATCGAGAAGGGGTATGAGCTGCCGGAGCCGATGGAGAAGAACCTGTACCACCTCTCCGGCGAGGAGCGCAAGCGCCTGGGCGTGGAGCAGCTTCCGGAGAGCCTGGGCGAGGCGATCGAGATCACCGCCGAGTCCGAGCTGGCGCTGCGCACGCTCGGCGAGCACATGTTCAACCGCTACGTGGAGATCAAGCGCCAGGAGTGGGACGACTACCGCGTGAACGTCACGCAGTGGGAGCTCGACCGCTACCTGTCGATTCTGTAGCCCGTCGAGGATCTAATGCCTACGCCCTGCCGGGCTCCGGCTCTCGGGTCGGCCGTGGCGGGACAGGGGGAACGGCGCAGGCGATCGGTCGGGCCGGCTGCAGGTACCAGTGCAGCGCCTGCAGCAGGTGGGCGAACGCGGTGGGGTGGTTGGGTGCGATCTCGTGCAGCAGGCGCAGGACGGACACGGCCTGGTGCTCGTACTCCCGCACGCCGCTGAGCTGCGACAGGCGCAGCAGGCCGAGCGCGGCGCTTGAGGCGCCGGCGGGGATCGGCGAGTCCTCCAGGTCCTTGCGCCTGGCGATCAGCGCTTCGCCGTCGGCGGCGGTGGAGAAGAAGCCGCCGCGCTCGGGGTCGGCGAAGCGCGCGATCGTCTCATCCGCCAGCGCGACCGCCGCCTCGTACCAGCGCTGCTCACACGTGGCTTCGAACAACGCGATCAGCGCCTCCAGCAGAAACGCGTGGTCCTCGAGGTAGGCGGTGATCTTGGCGTGGCCGTCGTTGTACGTGCGCAGCAGTCGTCCGTCGGCGTCGCGCATCTCCTTCAGCAGGAAATCCGCGCAGGCGGTGGCCGCGTCGAGATATCTCGGCTCCCCGAGCGCCGCACCCGCGTCCGCGAGCGCGCAGATCATCAGCGCGTTCCAGCTCGTCAGCCGCTTGTCGTCGAGCGCGGGGCGCACGCGTTGCTCGCGCGTCTGCAGAAGTCGTGCGCGGATGCGCTCGCGGGTCTCGGCGTCGGGGCGCGGGCCGCGGTCCTGCAGCACGTTCAGTCCCGGCTGCGGGTGGTGTGGGTCCTCGAAGTTGCCGTTCGCTGAGACGCCAAACCACGCGATCGCCGCGTCCGCGTTCTGGCCGAGCGCGTCTTGCAGCTCGCTCAGGCTCCACACGTAGAAGCGTCCCTCCACGCCCTCGGAGTCGGCGTCGAGGGCGCTGTAGAAGGCGCCCTCGGGACCGCGCATCTCGCGCAGCGTCCACTCGAGCGTGCTGACGCACACAGCGCGCAGCTCCTCGTCCTGGGAGGCGTGCCAGCCGTGCAGGTAGGCGCGCGCGAGCAGCGCGTTGTCGTAGAGCATCTTCTCGAAGTGCGGCACCGTCCAGGTCGCGTCGACGCTGTAGCGCGCGAAGCCGCCGCCGAGCTGGTCGTGGATGCCGCCGCTGGCCATCGCGTGCAGCGTGCCGAGCGCCATCTCACGCTCGCCGCGCGCCAGCAGCAGCTCTATGACCGACGCGGGCGGGAACTTCGGCGCGCCGCCAAATCCCCCGTAACGGGCGTCGTAGCTGTCCTGGAGCTTCGCGACGGCCGTCCGCAACGTCTCCTCGCGCAAAGGCTCCGCGGACGGAGAGAGCCGCGCGCCGCCGGACAGCTGCTCGCGGACGCGCTCGCCGCCGGATCGAATCTCCTCGCGGTTCTCGCTCCAGGACTCGGAGATCGCGAGCAGCACCTGCGTCCACGCGGGCATGCCGTGGCGGGGGTCGGGCGGGAAGTACGTGCCGCCGTAGAACGGCAGCTGCTCGGGCGTGAGGAACACGTTCAACGGCCAGCCGCCGCGGCCGGTCATGCCCTGCACGGCCTCCATGTACAGCGCGTCCACGTCAGGGCGCTCCTCGCGGTCGACCTTGACGCACACGAAGCTGTCGTTCATCAGCGCCGCGGTGCGCTCGTCCTCGAAGGACTCGTGCTCCATCACGTGACACCAGTGGCAGGAGGAGTAGCCGATCGACACGAGCACCGGCAGGTCCAGCTCGCGCGCCCGCTCGAACGCGCCCGGCCCCCAGGGCAGCCAGTCGACGGGGTTCTCGGCGTGTTGGCGCAGGTAGGGCGAGGTCTCCCGCGCGAGCGCGTTGGTCACGCGTTCAGCGTAGCCGCGGCGGGGCGGCGGACCCGCCGCTCAGGCGAGCTGCGCCGCGCGCGAGTAGCGGGCGGATCGTCGCCAGCGAGGGCCATTCGCGCGCGCTGCTGCTGGAGAGCCGGACCTTCGCGCGAGCGAGGCTGAAGCGCTTGCCGCCGAGCGTGCCGGTGATCCGCGACGCGCTCGAGCCGGTCCTCACGGTGCCCGCCGCGGCCACCGCGCCGGAGACGTGGATCGTGGTGATCTGGAGCGCGCCGTTGCGCATGGGGAGCGTGCCCGTCAGCTGCACGCCGGGGACGAGCGAGAAGTCGTGCAGGAGCACGGAGTGCGAGGCGAGTCGCGCGTATCCGCCGTGCAGGCCGCCGAAGCTGGCGCCGCTGGGGAGTTCCTGGTTGACCTGCAGCGTGGCGGTGATGATCTGGCGTTTGAGGTCCAGGAGCGTGTCGAGCACCGCCACCAACGTCTCCCCCGACCGACCCCGGAGTGTGGCTGGGGGGTGTACGCGAGTGAGCTTCGTGGCAATGACTGGGGTGGGGGTGAACACGTTCGCGGTGGGGCCGCAGGGCTGGACGGGAGCGCTGTTGAAGAAGGCGCTCACCGCGTTGGAGGAGCAGTGACTGAGGTCATAGCCGATGACCGAGTGCCCGGTGAACGGCACCACGAGCAGCTGTGAGTCGGGGATCATCGCCTCGACGTCGCGCGCGTTGCTGGCGGGGGTTCTGAGGTCCTGCTCGCCGGCGAGGATCAGCGTCGGCACGTTTGGCAGCGCCCGGTGGGAGGGCGGTGGCGGAGACTGGTCCGGCCAGGACGCGCAGTTGGGCAGCGCGCTGGCTTCGAAGGCGACGCTGGCGTTGAACGGATAGAACGAGCCGGCCGGTTGGGCGTGGATGTAGCCGCTGGCTTCGGCGAGTCTCGTGGCGGGGGACGCGGAGCGCGACCACGGGAACGGGCTCTCCTCGCAGATCGTGGTCGCGTACAACGCTTCGTCGAGCTCCGGGGCGGGCGCGGCGGAGGCGTGCGCGCGCGGAGCGGAGGGGATCAGGCCCTCGGCGAGCAGGCTCAGGCGCAGGAGCGGGTCGGGGTCGTGGCGCAGCGCGGATTTGACGGCCGCGGGCAGCAGCGCTCGCACGGCTGGATTGAGATCGCCGGCGATCATGGTGTCGAACAGGCCGGTGGCGTCGAGCGAGACGGAGTGACGCCGCCCGGCGCCGTCGTACACCGAGCCGTGAAGAGCGCGCTTGCGCATCGCGGCGACCAGGCGGGCGATGTCCGCGACGGGGTTGGAGGTGATGCCCGCGCACGCGCGGGCTTCGCAAAGCTCGGCCATGGCGGGCGCGATCGCCTGGAAGCTGGGGGCGCGCAGCGGTTCCGATCCGTCGGGCGGAACGACCGAGTCGAGCACCAGCGCTTCGACGTTCTGGGGATACGTCGCGGCGTAGTCGAGCGCCACCTTGGTGCCGTAGGAGACGCCCTGCAGGACGAGCTTTTCATAGCCGCCGGCTTGCCGCAGGGCCTCGATGTCGTGCACGGTTTCCTGGGAGGTGAAGGCGCCCCTGACCGGTCCGAGCTCGACGGCGCAGCGTTCGTAGACGCGGCCCACCGAGCCGACGGCGCTGGGGCTTTCGAGCGCCGGGCAGCTCAGGGGGTCCGAGGTGCCTGTGCCGCGCTGGTCGAACAGCAGCAGATCGCGCGAGCCGAGCGCGGGCGCGATCGCCCGCGCGATGAAGGCCGACAGCGGGAGCGCCGCCTGGCCGGGCCCGCCCGCGAGCGCGATGACGGCGCTACGGCTGGGTGTGGGTCCAGCCAGTTTGCGCTCGACGCTGAGCGAGAGCGTGCCTGGAACGGTCCCGCTGCGATCGAGCGGCACGGGTAGGGAGGCGCACGAGAAAGCGGAGTCTTGCGGGCAGCCGACGAAGCTAAGGCTGGACCCAGGGGAGGAGGCGGGTGAGCTCGCGAATGCGAGCAACGGCAGCAGCGCGGCCGCCAGCCGCATCGGAGCTTGCCTGCGCATTCCCATCGACAATAGCCGCGCTCGCGCGGGAATCCGCCGGCAGCACCACGTGACTGCCGCCAAGCCTGCCCACGAGCGCGTGGTGGGCGCCCAGTCGCAAGGTGCCGTGTGCGTCCGCGGAGCCGCCGATCCGCAGATCGACGCGTTCGGACCTGATGATCCCCGAGACGGTCACGCCGGGCACGTAGGAGACGCCGTGCAGGGCGAACCCGTTGTTCGCGTACTCGGCCCACCCGGCGCGCAGGCCGCCGGCGCGCAGCGTCGGCAGCGTGAACGCTTCGGTGAGGCTGACGTCCTTCAGCCGCAGAAACAGCTGGCGCGTGGTGTCGGCGAGCGTGAGCGCGACCGCGTGCAGCGTGCGTCCTGGCAGCCCGTGGGAGCCGGGCGCGGCGGAGAGCTGCCCGAGGTGGCGGGGCGGGAGCGGCGGGGGGCGCGGCGAGGCGGGCGCGGGCGTCGCTCGGCAGGGCTTGACGGGCTTTGCGGAGAACATCGCCCGCAGCGCTTTGGTGGCGCAGTCGCCGGGCTCGCCGGTGAGCACCGCGTGCCCCGTGTGGGGAACGACGAGCAGGTGCGCGTCTGGGATCTGCGCCGCGACTTCGCGCGCGTTGGCCGTCGGCGTGCGCAGATCGTCGGCGCCGCTGAGGATCAGGGCCGGTACGTTCGGGAACGGTGTTTCATCCAGCGGCGGCGCCGGCAGCGAGGATGGCCAGTGCGCGCATTCTTGGATGTCTCCAGCGTGGAGCGCGTCGTTCGCGGTGAATGGCGCGAACGTTTGCGCGGGCAGCGCGGCGGCGAGCTTCCGCGCCTGGGCGAGGCGTGTCTTGGCGCTGGCCGCGCGGTTCCAGGGGAAGCTCACCTCTTCGCAGGTGGTCGCGTAGTAGAGCGGCGAGTCGAAGTCTTCGGGTTCGCCTCCGCCACTGGACACGAGCGCCACCAGGCGCTCCAGCGGCGCGGCGTCGCCCCGTGCGGCCGCGGCGATGGAGGTGAGGAGTTCGGCGCGCAGCACGCTGGAGAAGTCGCCCTCGAGGAGGATGTCGAGCAGTTCGTTCGCGTCGACCGTTTCCTCGTGCGCCTTGCCGAACCCGTCAATCACCCTGCCTCGCAGCGTCCCGCCCGCCATGCGCGCGATGACGCGCCGCAGGTCGGCGGTCGGGTTGGAGGTGATGCGCGCGCACGCGTGCGCCGCGCAGAGCTGGCTCAGGACCCTGGGTACGGCCGCGAACGTGGGTCGGTTGAGGGCGTCGGGACCGTTGGGCGGGACGACCGAGTCGAGCACGAGCGCTTCGACGTGGCTCGGGTGGGCCTGCGCGTACTCCTCGGCGACCTTCGTGCCGTAGCTGGTGCCATACAGCACGAGCTTGTCGTATTCGCCGGCTTGTCGGATCGCCTCGATGTCCGCGACGGTGTCGGCGGTCGTGTAGAGCGACCGCGTCGGCCCGAGCTGCGACGCGCACGTTGCTATCAGCTGCCCGACGGAGTGCGACAGGCGAGGGTTTTCGAAGGCGTGGCAGGAAAGCGGATGCGACAGGCCGATGCCGCGCTGGTCGAAGACGATCAAATCGCGCGTGGCGGCGATCGGCCCGAGCAGTTCGTCGAAGGATTCGGTGAACGGCAGCGCGGGCTGTCCCGGCCCACCGGCGAGGGCGATGATCGCGCTGCGCGCATCGCCGACGGAGGAGCGGTGGCGTTGCAGCGCGAGCGTGATCG
Source organism: Solirubrobacteraceae bacterium (assembly GCA_036281155.1). Classification (GTDB taxonomy): domain Bacteria; phylum Actinomycetota; class Thermoleophilia; order Solirubrobacterales; family Solirubrobacteraceae; genus Palsa-744. The sequence goes on from DASUPL010000300.1 coordinate 15,825, forward strand.
TCCCCGGCACGGCGCCGCTGGGGTCGAGCGCGACCGTCACGTGGCCGCAGGCGATCTCGTTGCCGTCGGCGCACGGCTTCCACGCGATCTGGGCCTGCGCGGAGCTCGCCGGCACTCCGATCCAGACGCCCGCCGCCACGAGAGCGAGGGTGAGTCGTTTGGGGATGTTCCGCACAGATGGAATCTAGCGACTCCGCGACCGATGGTGGCTCGCCCCGCCGGTATCGCCTCTCCCGATAGGCTCGGACTGGTGAGCGGCGAACGCGAAATCGTAGACGCCCCCGATGCGCCGGCGGCGATCGGCCCGTACAGCCACGCGGTCAAGGCCGGCGGGATGTTGGTGTGCTCTGGGCAGATTCCGCTCGATCCCGCCACGGGCGAGCTCGTGGGCGCGACGGCCGCCGAGCAGGCTGAGCGCTGCCTGGAGAACCTGCGGGCCGTGTGCGCGGCGGGCGGCACCTCGCTGGCGCGCGCCGTGCGGATGACGATCTACATGACAGACCTGAGCGAGTTCGCGGCGGTCAACGAGGTGTACGGCTCGTTCTTCGCCGATGAGCCCCCGGCGCGGGTGACGGTCGGGGTGGCGGCGCTGCCGAAGGGCGCCTACGTGGAGATCGACGCGCTCGTCGCGCTGTAGGCGTCGAGGAGGTCAGCTCTCTCGTAGCTCAGCCCGCTTGACCTTCCCGCTTGCGGTCTTGGGCAGCTCCGCTACGAAATCCACGATCCGTGGGTACTTGTACGGAGCGGTCTCGCGCTTGACGTGCTCCTGCAGCTCGCGCGCCAGCTCGGGCGTTGGCGCGTAGGGACCGTCGCGCAGGACGACGACCGCGCGCACCACTGCGCCGCGCTCCTCGTCCGGGGCGGCGACGGCGGCGGCCTCGGCGACGGCGGGGTGCGCGACGAGCGCGGACTCGACCTCGAACGGGCCGATCCTGTAGCCGGCGGAGACGATCACGTCATCCTCGCGCCCCTCGAAATACAACCAGCCCTCGTCGTCTTCGCGCACGCGGTCGCCCGTGCGCCACGGCCCCGCGGAGCGACGATCCTCACAGCTCCACGAGCCGTCCTCGCGATGAAAGACGTGCTCGTGGAGGTAGCCGAGGAAGAACGTGGGCACGCTCGCGGGGTCGACCGTCAGCTCGCCGTCGCGGATCGAAAGCGACATCCCCGGCAGCGCGCGCCCCATCGAGCAGGCCCTCGCGGCCACGCCCAGCGGTGCGCCCGTCAATTGCCCGGTCTCTGTCTGGCCGTAGCCATCGCGAATCTCGAGACCGGTGGCCTGCAGCCAGGCGCGCAGCACCTCGGGGTTGAGCGCCTCGCCGGCGGCGACCATCCCGCGCAGGTGCGGCAGCGCTCGGAGAGCGGCGCGCTTGGCGATCACGCGGTACTCGGTGGGCGCCATGCACAGCACGCTCACGCGCTCGCGCTGGAGGATCTCGAGCCGCTCCTCGGGATCGAAGCGCGCGTCGTGCATCAGCGCCGCCGCGCCCGAGAGCCAGGGGGCGATGAACACGTTGCGCGCGGACTTCGACCAGCCGCTTGCGGCGGTGCACCACACGAGCTCGCCGCGGCGGGCGTTCAGCCAGTTGGCGGCCTGCACGCGCTGGCCGCACAGATAGCGCTGGGCGTGCACGACCGCCTTCGGCTCGCCGGCTGTGCCGCTGGTGAACGTGATCAGGCACGGCTCTTCCTGCGTGAGCTCCGCGATCGGCGCGGGCTCGCCCTCGAACAATGTCTCGTCGGGTATGTAGAGCACGGGGATGGCGCCGCCGTCGGCCGCCTCCAGCTCGTCGCGGTTGCGCTCGTCGGCGACGATCAAAGCGGGCCGCGCGACGTCGATGCGCAGCCGCAGGTCCTTGGCGCGCAGCTGCTCGGTGCACGGCAGCACGACGGCGCCGATGCGAAAGCACGCGACCATCGTGAGCGCCCACTCGGGGCGGTTGCCGATCAGCGTCATCACGACGTCGCCCCGTCGGATGCCTTCGCGCTGCAGCGCGCCCGCGAGGCGGGCGGAGCGCTCGGCGATCTCGCCGAAGCTCCACTCTCGCCGGGAGCCGTCGCGCGCCAGCTCGAGCAACGCGAGGGCGTGCGGATCGATGGGCTCGAACACCTCGCGGAAGAAGTTCACGCCGGTATTCTCCTTGTACAGAGCGAGAGAAGCCCATCCCGAACCAGGAGCGTTCCTGACAATGGCCGTAGCCGCATCCCCGCACACCGAGATGACCGACGAGCAGAAGGCGATCACCGAGATGGTGCATCAGTTCGCCGACGAGCAGATCCTGCCGAACGCCGAGCACTACGACCACGAGGACTCGTTCCCCGAGCCGATCGTGGAGCAGATGAAGGATCTGGGGCTGTTCGGGGTGACGATCCCCGAGGAGTACGGCGGCATGGGGCTGGATCTGACGACGTACGCGATGATCGTGGAGGAGCTCTCGCGCGGCTGGATCTCGATCTCGGGCGTCATCAACACGCACTTCATCGGCTCCTACCTGCTGATGAAGTTCGGCTCGGAGGAGCAGCGCCAGAAGTACCTGCCGCGGATGGCGACGGGCGAGATCCGCGCCGCGTTCTCCCTCTCGGAGCCGGAGCTGGGCTCGGACGTGCAGGCGATCAAAACCTCCGCGAAGAAGGCCGACGACGGCGCGTATGAGATCAACGGCCAGAAGATGTGGGTCACGAACGGCCTGCGCTCGGACCTGGTGTTCGTGCTCGTGAAGACCGACCCGAACGCCGAGAAGGCGCACAAGGGCATGACGTGCTTCATCGCCGAGAAGGAGGGTGGCGCCCATGAGAACACGGGCGCGTACGCGGGCCTGACGGTCCCGCCGCAGCTGCGCAAGATGGGCTACAAGGGCGTGGAGTCGACGGAGCTCGTATTCGACGGCTACCGCTGCCCGGCGGAGAACATCCTCGGCGGCGAGGACGCCGGCCTGAACAGCGGCTTCTCGCAGATGATGGACGCGCTGGAGGTGGGCCGGGTGAACGTCGCCGCGCGCGGTGTCGGCATCGCCCAGCGCGCGCTCGAGCTGGCGCTGCGCTACTCGCAGGAGCGCAAGACGTTCGGCAAGCCGATCTCCGAGCACCAGGCGATCCAGTTCAAGCTCGCCGACATGGCCACCCAGGTGGACGCCGCACGTCTGCTCACGCTGCGCGCCGCGCGGTTGAAGGACGCGGGCGCGCGCTCGGACCTGGAGGCGGGAATGGCGAAGCTGTTCGCCTCCGAGGCGGGCCGGTTCTGCGTCGAGGAGTCTTTCCGCATACACGGTGGCTATGGATACTCGAAGGAGTATGAGATCGAGCGTCTGTATCGCGACGCTCCGCTGCTGCTGATCGGCGAGGGCACGTCGGAGATCCAGCGTATGGTGATCGGGCGCAAGCTGCTGCAGCGTCATAAGATTTGACGCAAGAACGCGAAGACGAGAGCGAGTCTGACAAGACAGCCATGGGTCGTCACGCGGCCCAACGAGGGGAGAAAGCCATATGGCCGAAGACGCCAAGGCCCTGATCGAACTTGCGATCCGCAGGTTTCTCGGTGAAGTGCCGGCGCTGGGGCCGATCAAGCTGGTGGTGGGAGTGGAGTTGCGGGGCAGGGGGGACGTGCAGCACTTCAGGCTCGAGATGCCTGACATCAAGGTCACCAAGGGTCCGGCCGCGGACGCTCGCGTGCGCGTGGACATGCGACGCGAGTTCTTCAACGTGATGGCGCGCGAAGCGAAGGTGCCCGACTGGGTGGAGGCGTTCACCTATGGCCAGGCGAAGGCATCGGGCCCGGATCAGTTCATCAAGCTGATCGTTAGCGTCGTGGAGCGCCACCAGGAGCGCGAACGGACGCCGAAGGCGCGCAAACACTAAGCGCGCGATGCGCGCGGCTTTCGTGCCTAGTGGTAGGACGTGAGCTGCTGCGCCAGGAACGCCAGCGAGGCGAGCAGGAAGAAGCACATCACTATGAGGGAGAAGTTTTCGTTCACCGGCTCATATCACGATAGACGACTCGGCGGGCGCTGCGCAAGCGCCGATCTTCAGGCGAGGATGGCGCCGTTGTCGTACAGCTTGATGATCTTGACGGTGTCTGCCGGCGCGGCGTCGAGACAGAGACGACACAGGACACACTCGTCGAGGTTCGTCTCCACGATCTCGACTGTTCCGCCGTCGCCCTGGGCGTAGATGTCGACGGGGCAGGCCTCGGTCAGCTTGCGCGCGAGATCCGCGTCGGCGGCTGCCTGATCGTCTACCTCGACGGCGATGAAGATTCCATCGGCCCTCATACTGCGCTCCTCTCGGCGATCTTGGCCTTGACCAGATCGGGAATCTCGTCGATCCGCTGCACCACAGGGATGCCGGCCGCCTCCAGGCGCGCGATCTTCTCCGTCGCGCTGTCCTCCTTGCCCTCGACGATCGTGCCTGCGTGCCCGAAGGACATGCCCTGCATCTCCTCGTCGTCCATGAACTTGCCGGCCATGAAGGCGACGATGGGCAGGCGCGAATCGTGCTCCTTGACCCACTGCGCCAGCTGTGCCTCCATGCGGCCACCGGGCTCGGTGTAGATCACGATTGCTTGGGTCTGCGCGTCGGCCTCGAAGTACGGCATCAGCTCGGCGTAGGTCGAGCCGATGATCGCGTCGCCGCCGATCGACACCGCTGTGGAGACACCGAGTCCCGCTGCCGTCAATGTGGAGGAGATCTCCGTGGTCATCCCGCCGGAGCGGCTCATCACGCCGACCGCGCCGGGTTGGTAGGCCACAGCGGCGTTGCGTGCCGGCCCGCCGATGCCGCCCATCTTGGCGACCCCTGGGACGATCAGGCCAAGGCAGTTGGGTCCGATGATCCGCGCGCCCTTGGAGTCGGCCAGCTCGACCATCATCGCGACGTCGCGGCGGGGAATCCGCTCGGTGACGATCACGATCGTCTTGATGCCGGCGTGCAGCGCCTCGAAGACGGCGTCACGCGTGCCCGCCGGGGGGACGGTGACGACCGAGCCGTCTGGCACGACGCCGCCGTTGTGCTCGACAACCTGCTCTACGGTGTCGAACACGGGCACGCCGTGGACCTCGCGGCCCTTGCGGCCGGGGGTTACGCCGCCGACGATCTTCGAGCCGTAGTCGAGGCACTCGCGTGTGAGGTTGACGGCCTCGCGCCCGGTGATGCCCTGGATGATGAACGTCGTGTCCTGGTCGATGAGGATGGACATGGCTAGGCGGTGGCTCTCTCTGTGGCGGAGCCTTGGATCTTGGCGACTGCGCGACCGGCGGCCTCCCACAGAGACACCGAGCGGTCGCAGTACTCGATCCCGTACTGGTCGAGGATCTTGAAGCCCTCCTCCTCCCAGGCGCCGGGGATGCGGAAGATCGCGACCGTCTCGCCGGGGTCCTTGCCGAGCTCCAGGCACGCCTTGATCACGCCGCGCGCGACGATGTCGACGCGCGTGTTCGAGACGATCGACATCATCACGGCGATCTTCTCCACGCCGTCTTTCTGGAGGACCTCCTTGGCCAGGCCGCACGCCTTGGCGACAGAAGGATTGCCGCCGATCTCGGAGTAGTTGGCGGGCCTTCCGCCCTGCTGGCGCACGGCGTCGGTGAGCGTGAGCGAGCCGCCGCCCGCGCCGATCACGAGGCCGATGTTGCCGTTGAAGCCGGTGTCCTTGCCCTGGATGACGCCGCGGTGATCGGCAGCGTCGATGGCCTTGACGGCCTCTTCGAACGCGGTCGGCGTGTGGTCCTCACGGGTGCCCTCGTCCTTGCCGATGCCCAGCGCGTCGAGCAGACCCTTCTGACGCGGCATGCCCTCGTTCTCCATCTCCATGTGCGCGTCGAGTGCGACGAACGAGCCGTCCTTCAGCTGCGCCAGCGGGTTGATCTCGGCGAGCGTCATGTCGTTGTCGAGAAACAGCCGGGCCAGGCGAGCGAGCACCGGGGTTGCGCGCTGCAGGGCCTTGCCGGTGACGCCGGCGGCGGCGATGACCTGCTTGGCCTGAAAGTCGGAGAAGGGCGCGAGCGTGGAGAAGTGTCCGCGGCCGACGTGGTCGGGGTGCTCCTCGGCGACCTGCTCGATGTCGATGCCGCCCATGTCGCTGAACAGCATCAGCGGCTTCTTGGCGGTGCCGTCCCAGACGACGCCGGCGTAGTACTCCTGCTCGACCTCGGCCTTGGGGTCCACGAGTACGCCGCGCGGCATGTGGCCGTTGATCTCCAGCGTGAGGATGTCTCTGGCGTGGCTCTCGGCTTCCTCGGGCGTGTCGGCGAACTTGACGCCGCCGGCCTTCATCCGCCCGCCCGTCAGGACCTGGGACTTGATCACCGTCGGCCCGCCGATCCGCTGCGCGATCGCGCGCGCCTCGGCGGCGTCGGTGGTGAAGCCGTAGTCGGTGACGGGGATGCCGGCGCGCTTGACGACCTCGCGCGCCTCGTACTCGAAGAATCTCATGCGGCGCGGAAGCCTAGCGTGACTTGATGCGAGAGGTGGAACTGGGCGAT
>DASUPL010000301.1:0-14115 GCA_036281155.1 Solirubrobacteraceae bacterium
CAGCAGCTTCGAGTGCAAGCTCGGCACGAAGGTCACCGTGAACGGGCCAAGCTCGTAGCGACGACCCGGCTCGACGTTCACAGCGCTCTCGCCCAGACCATGAAGGCCCATGAGGTTGGCGAGCGAACTGGACCCGTAAGCCTTACAGCGATGATCGCGCGCGAGCATCGGGACGTCGATCGCGTGGTCGAAGTGGGTGTGACCAACGAGCACGCCGACGACGTCACCCGTCGGGCGCAGGTAGCGCTCGTGCAGCGCCCGGTTCGCCAGTGCGGGTGTGCGGCGGATCACGCTCGAGAGCGGCACGCGCGAGACGTACGGATCGATGTAGATCGTCCGCCCCTCATACGTCAAGCGATAGCCCGCGACACCGAGCCATTCGAGCTCGAGCCCGCGTACGAGCTCCAGCGGCCTCGACGCCAGCTCGCGCATCGCGTCCGCATCTTCCCGCTCCCGCCCGCCGCGATTGGCCGCAAAGCGCGCGAAGCTCGCGATCTGGCGGACGAGATCGGACACGGCAGCGATCTTAGCTCCGCCAGAGCCGTAGCCAAATCACCGTTCAGTTGGCGATCGTTCGAACGATCGGTACCAATGCCACTCCATGTGCGATGATCGCCCGATGAGCACATCCGAGCAGTCAGCAACACGTCTCATCGCAGTCGATGGTCTCGACGCCTCCCAGGTCACCGTCGTGGAAGACACGCCGCACGGCGCCCTCGCCGTCGGCCTCAGCGCGGGAAAGCCGTTTGCGGTCTCCAACCGCTGCCGCCACCTCTTCGCGTCGCTCGGCAAGGGCCAGGTGACCAAGGACGGGTGCCTCGAGTGCCCGTGGCACGCGGCGCTCTACGACGTCGCCACCGGCAAGATGGTGCGTGGGCCTCAGGGCGCGTTCAAGCCGATCGCGGGCGCCATCAAGGCGACCACCGGCGCTCGAGCGCTCAAGACGTTCCCCGTCGAGATACGCGACGGAGCGATCTGGCTGGTCGGCTGAGCCGTTTGCCACGGCCCCGAGCTAGCTCTCGGCGGCGGCGATGTTCTCGAACACCGCCGCCATCCCCTGCCCCCCGCCGATGCACATCGTCTCCAGGCCGTAGCGCCCGCCGCGTCGCGCGAGCTCGCGCAGCAGCGTCGTCATGATCCGCCCGCCGGTCGCGCCGATCGGGTGCCCGAGCGAGATGCCGGAGCCGTGCACGTTCACGCGCTCCAGGCCATCGGGCAGATCCCACTGCCGCAGCACCGCGAGCGCCTGCGCGGCGAACGCCTCGTTGAGCTCGATCAGGTCCATGTCGGCCATGCTCAGCCCCGCGCGCTCGAGCGCGCGCTTGCTCGCGGGGACCGGCCCGATGCCCATCGTCTCCGGCGCGACGCCCGCCGCGGCCCATGACACGAGGCGCGCTGACGGCTTCAGGCCGAGCTCCGCGGCCTTGTCCGGGTGAGTGACGATGCACACCGCCGCGCCGTCGTTCTGGCCGCTGGCGTTGCCCGCCGTGACCGTCGCGTCGGGGTCGGTGCGACCCATGATCGCGCGCAGCTCGCCGAGTCGCTCGAGCGTGGTGTCCCCGCGCGGGTGCTCGTCGCGATCGACCAGCTTCTCCTCCTTGCGGCTCTTCACCAGCACCGGCACGATCTCCTGCGCGAACGTGCCGTCCGCCTGTGCCGCGACCGCCAACCGGTGAGAGCGCAACGCGAGCTCGTCCTGCTCCTCGCGCGAGATCGCGTACTGGCGGCGCAGGTTCTCGGCCGTTTCGATCATGCCGCCCGGCATCGGGTGGTCCACCCCGCCCGCGGTGATGCGCCCGCGCACGAGGCGGTCCTCGAGCATCACGCCGCCGCCCTTCACGCCCCAGCGCATGCCCGTGGCGTAGAACTCCGCCTGGCTCATGCTCTCCGCGCCGCCCGCCAGCACCAGCTCGGCGGCGCCCGTCTGGATCTCCATGCAGCCGAGCATCAGCGCCTGCAGCCCGGCGCCGCAGCGTCGGTCCACCTGCATCCCCGGAACCTCGATCGGCAGTCCCGCGTCGAGCGCGGCGATCCGCCCGAGCGCTGAGGCCTCGCCGTTGGGGTAACCCTGGCCGAGGATCACGTCGTCGATCTCGTTCGTCGGCAGTGACGTGCGCCGCACGAGCTCGCGGATCACCGTCGCGGCGAGCTCGGTGACGGACAGGTCGCGAAACATGCCGCCGAAACCGCCCACGGCGGTTCTCAACGGCTCGCAGATCACAGCGTCGCGCACAGCCACGGAGCCTACAACGCGATCCGCATCGCCCGGGGCCACTCCGCTGCCTCAGCCGAGCGAGGACAACCCGCGCCTGACGAGCACCGCCGAGCCGCCCGCTCCCGGCACGCTCGATCAGATCAGGTCACGAGCCGGCGTGACCACGTATCAGCTGCTCGTCCGCGTCGGCCATCGGCGCAACGCTGGACATCTGGGCTTGGTGGCGCACTGCGAGCTCGGCCATGAACACGTCGACCACATGGGGGTCGAACTGGCTGCCCGCGCACGCGCGCAGCTCGTGCAGCGCTTCGGCTTCGGACTTGGCTTCGCCGAACGGGCGCGGGGCGATCATCGCGTCGAACGCGTCGCACACGAACACGATGCGCGCTGCCAGTGGGATCTCCTGGCCGGCGAGACCGCGCGGGTAGCCCTTGCCGTCGTAGCGCTCGTGGGTGGCACCCACGATCTCGGCGACCTGGGCGAGCGCGGGAGCGGCTCCGAGGATGCTCGCGCCGATCGTCGGGTGGCGGCGCATCAGCTCCCAGTCGTGCTCGTCCAGCGGGCCGGCCTTGTGCAGCACCGCGTAGGGGATCGCCATCTTGCCGATGTCGTGAAGCTCGGCCGCGCGGATGGTGTTCAGCAGTTCGCCGCCCGCCATCCCCAGGCGGCGCGCGACGCCGTCGGTCAGCTCGGCCACGTGGGAGGAGTGTTCGTGCAGCACGGGCTCGTGCGCCGCGAGGATCTGCAGCGCGAGGTCGCGCGTCTGCGTGACGGCGCTCGCGCGGCTGGACTCCTTGCACGCGTACATGCGCTCGTCCGCCAACTGCAACGCCATGTCGGGGCCTGTGGCCTCCTCGGGAAGCATCACCGAGCCGTGCGAGCTCGTGATCGAGAAGCCCTCGCCGTCCTCCGCGAGAGCGTGCGTGCAGGCCTCGACCATCTCCTCGCCGCAATCGCCCCACAGCAGCGCGCAGAACTCGTCGCCGCCGAGGCGGTAGGCGCGGCCGTCGGCGCCGACGGCGTGCTTGAGCGCGCGTGAGACGCGGCCGAGCAGCAGATCGCCGCCGAGATGCCCGAACGTGTCGTTGTAGGACTTGAAGCCGTCGAGGTCGAACATCAGCAGCCGCACGGTCTTGCCCTCGTTCGTGGCGTGCCAGATGCCGGCGAGATCCTCGGCGAGCTGGCGGCGGTTGGCAAGTCCCGTCAATGGGTCGATGGTCGCCTCGCCGCGCTGGTGGAGTTCGGCGGTCTCGAGCGCCCACACGATCGAAACCACCGCCACGAGCAAGGCGAGCGTGGCCATGACCGGCACGGGGTTCTTGAGCGTTGCGCTGGGGTCCAGCCCAAGCGTGACGAGGAGGATCACCGCGACCGTCAGGGCGAGGCCCGCGATCACCACCTGTGGGCGAAAGCGCGCCGCGACCATACCGGCGGGCAGAACGAGCCACGGCAGCGCGGGGCTCTTGGGGCCGCCGCTGAGCACGACGCCGGCGGCGAGCAGCACGAGCGTGACGATGATCGCGCGCATGCTCACGCGCTCTGGATGGTCGCTCGCGGCCATGCGGCGGTCGATGCTGAGGAAATTCAGCGCGGAGAGGCCGAACAGCACCAGCGTCCACCATCCCAGCCACGGCGTGGCGATCACGAGCGTCACGCCGATCGCTCCCGAGCCGACCTTGCGGATCATGCTCACGCGGTCGTTCGCGTCGGCGACTCGAGCGCGGTCCATCTCGGTGGGGCATAGCCAGCTCTGTGACATTCCACCTGCACCGTCGTCCGCTGGACGACATTGCTTGAAGGCACGTCAGCGCCTGCACAAAAAATCTCAGCGCCCGCTCAGCGTGAGGCCTCCGGATAGGGGCTCATGACGATGCGGCGAGCGACGCGGCCGCTATCGACGTCGGCGAGGTAGTAGAGGACCGAGAACGCGACGAGCTCCTCGACGCTGACGCCCAGCCGAGCGCTCTCCGCCTGCACCGCCTCCCATGCGAACACGTCCATCGGCAAGCTGAGCCTGCGCTCCGCGTCGACGTCTGCCGCCTGCTCCGCGCCCACAATCGCCCTCGGTTCGATCACGCCACACTTCCACTCAACGGACAGCGCATGTCGATGTTCACGCGCGAGCGGACCAAAAAAGGCTGAACTTGCTCCGTGGCGCGTGGCGCACGGCTGCCCGGCGAGTGCCATCGCGACCGGTTTGTGCGCATCGCCACTCGGGTACGGTTATTGACATGAACTCCAACGCCCGCCGGACGTCTCGGCCCACCCGCATCGCCCCTCGTGTCCTGCTGGCCGTGGTGCTGAGCGTCGGCGGCTTCGGCCTGGCGCTTGGCAGCGTCCAAGCGGCCACGCCCGCGGCCCCCAGCGCGAGCACCGGCGGCGCGTCGGGCGTGAGCTACTCGGCTGCGACGCTCAACGGCTTCGTGAACCCTCGTGGGCAGGTCACGAACTACGTCTTCCAGTACGGCACCACGCGCGCGTACGGGCTGCAGACACCCCTCTCCCCCGCCGGCAGCGGCACGAGCGCAGTCCACGTCACGCAGACCGTGAGCGGGCTGCAACCCCTGAAGACCTACCACTACCGCATCCTCGCCACCAGCCCCGGCGGCGCCGTGGTGGGCCACGACCGTACGTTTACCACACCGAAGATCCCCCTGTCGGTCGCGATCGTCGGCATCCCCAACCCGGTGGTCTACGGCAACACGCTGTTCGTCGAGGGCACGCTCTCGGGGACGGGCGCGGCCAACCACGTGGTTCAGCTCGAAGTCAATCCGTTCCCGTATCTCGGCGGCTTCAAAGCGGTCGGCAACGCGGAGCTGACGAGCTCCACGGGCGGCTTCTCGTTTCCCCTCCCAGGGCTGCTGCAGAACGCTCAGATCCGCGTGGTGACCGTCGGCAAACCCGTCGTGTCGAGCCCCGTGGCGGTGGAGAACGTCGCCGTGCGGGTGAGCCTGCACGCGCGCGCGACGAGGCGTCATGGCTTTGCGCGGCTGTACGGGACGGTGTCCCCAGCCGAGGTGGGCGCGCTCGTGGGCTTCCAGCGGTTGAAGCCGGGCCATCGCTCGATCAACGTCGGCGGCACGAGCGTCAAGCGCGGCACGAGCTCCGTGTCGCGCTTCAGCCGCGTCGTGCGCGTGCGCCGTGGCCTCTACAAGGCGCTGATCAAGGTCTCCGACGGCGCCCACGTATCGGGCTACAGCGCGCCCGTGCTGATCCGCTGAGCGCTCGCGGTTCGATCTTCATTCGAGCTACTCGCAAGCACTCTCGCGCGGCCGTGAAGAATAGGCCCACACATCGGAACAATTGGGTGTAGACAAAAAACTGCTGACATGGAATGATCTGCAATCTTCGGAGCGTTGACAGCGGCGTCCGGCTGGAAAGATCGATTCGGGGAGGCCGAATGGAATTGGGAGGGAGATCGTCTTTGACCGAACGCGCCACGCGCGTGGCGAGAGACGCGCCCCCAAACCGAATCAAGCCCCTGTACAAGCGCTTGCCCCACGGCCCGCACCGGCTCGCGCGCGACGAGGTGATCCTCCACCAGCGTGCGCGCATCCACGGCGCGATGATCGAGGCGGTGGCCGAATGCGGCTACGAGGACACGAGCGTCAAGCAGGTGATCAGCCTCGCGGGCGTCTCACGACGATCCTTCTACGAGCAGTTCGCGAACAAGCAGGAGAGCTTCCTCGCGACGTTCGACCTGCTCGCCCATCAGACCGCTCAGCGTGCGCGCTACGCGTACCTCCACGCCGAGGGAGGACTGGAAGAGCGTCTGCGGGCGGCGTTCGGCGAGCTGGCGGACATCGCGCGCGAGGACCACAAGCCGACGAGGCTCGTGCTGCTGGAGGCGCAGACCGCCGGTGCGGCCGGCACGCTGCGCCTGTGCAAGGGCATCGCCACGTGCGAGCAGATGCTCTCGCGAAGCTTCGTGGACATCCCGCAGACCAGCCCGCTGCCGACGCCGATCGTGCGTGGAGTCGCGGGAGGACTGCACAGCGCCACCTCACGGCTGGTTCGTGACGGTCAGATCACCGACAGCGCGAGCCTCGCCGAGGAGATGCTGCGCTGGACGATGCTCTTCCAGGATTCAGCGGCCACGCGGCTGGCCGAGCGCATGACCCCGCAGCTCAGCAGGCGTATGCGCGATATATCGCTTTCGACCGTAAACGCGGCTGAAGAGATAGAGACATTTAGCCCAAACGCGCGTGAGCGGCTGATGCAGACCGCGCTGCGGCTGGCAGCGGCGTATGAGTACCGCGAGCTCACCGCGCCGCAGATCGCGGACGAGGCGAGTGTGCCGATCGAGACCTTCCTGGAGCATTTCGCGGGCAAGGAGGAGTGCTACCTCGCGGCGTTCGACATGATCGGCGAGGAGTTGCTCGCGCTCGTGGCCGATCCTGAGCTCACCTCCTCGGACTGGCCGCACGCGGTGCGTCACACCGTTGCCCGCCTGATGCGCCATCTGGCCGAGCACCCGCTGCACGCGCGCACGATCGGGCAGGTGGCGTTCTTCGCGGGTAGAGACGCCATGGAGCACGACCTGGAGCTCGCGCGGCGAATCGCAACGATGCTCACCGAGGGAGCCCCCGTCTCGGTGCACAGCGACTTCATGCTCGACGCGATCGCCGGCGCGATCTGGCACACGATTCGCTGCCAGGTGGCAAACGAGCGCATCCAGCTGCTGGACGCGCTCTCGGACTACGTCTCCTACATCGTGCTGACGCCGTTCGTCGGGGCGCAGGCGGCGGTCGAGATCGTGACCGACACGGTGCTCGCGTAGGCGAGCGCGGCGCTGGCGGGTCCAGCGGGGCGAGCGGGTCCAGCGCCGCGAGCTGGGTCGCGGGCGCGAGCTAGCGGCGCTTGCGCGCCTGGCGCCCGGCGAAGTACGTGAGCACGATGCCGACGAGCAGCGACAGCACGATCACGATGATCAGCGGCGCGCGGCCCGAGCCGAAGATCCAGTTGACCTTCACTTCTTTGACGTTGAGCACCGCGAACAGCGTGATGAGGACGGCGAGGATGACGAGCGCGCCGCTGCGCGCCAACTCGCCGCGACTGCGCTTGGCCGCCTTCTTGGGAGCTTTCTCAGGGCCCGGTCGCTGTCCGGTGGGCGCAGACATGTGCCTGCGTGGATCCTAGCGCGGGCCTCCGACGCGCGGCGACCGCGCGGCACGCGACGCGCAACCGACTCTAAGCGGGCGCGTCGGCGGCCAGCTCCGCGCGCACCCACGCGCAGCCCGCGGACAGCTCCTCGACGCCGAGCGCGGCGGCGACGTTGAGCGCCATGCCGTGGCGGAAGAAGTCGTCCAGGCGCTCGGGCTCGGCTCCGGAGAGCTCGCCCGCGAGCGCGACCAGCTGTGCGTAGCGGTGGCGCACGCACGCGCGCACGACCTCGTCGTCGCAGGCGGCGTAGGACTGGTGCTGGAGCATCAGGTAGTCGCGGTCGCTCGACAGCAGGTTCCTGTAAGCGCGGCCCATCGCCTCGAGCGCGTCCGCGCAGTCCTCCTCGGCGCGCCCGTCGCGATGCTCGCGTGCGGCGCGTTCGAACATGTCCGCGACGCGCTTGAAGCTCAGCTCGAGGGCGGCGAGGAACAGCTCGCGCTTGCTCGAGAAGAGGCTGAACACGTACGGCTGCGCGACTCCGACGCGCCGCGCGATGCGCTCCACGGGAGTGCCGTGCAGCCCTCCGTGAGCGAACTCGTGCACGGCCGCCGCGATCAGCTCCTCGCGGCGTTGGGCCGCGGGGACGCGTCGGCGGGCCTGCTCGCCGTCGATGATCGGCAGCGCGCTCAACCGGACTCCCCGTTCATCTTCCGTTTCCCTTTCCCATTTGCGCACCCCTCTCGCTATGCACATTAGCAGCGACTAATAAGCTGTCAAGAGAGGAGGGCCACCGCGCGCGCGGCGAATACCATGGGTGTGATGAAGCTGAGCACAAGCGCGGCGCTCGCCGTGGGACTCTCCAGCGGAGCGCTGCTCGCTGGCTGCGGCTCGCAGACGAAGACCGTCTCGGCGACGGACGCGCCGACGGAAGCTCAGACGACCGGCGCCGCCACGCGGCCCACCACCAAAGCCAGTACGACTCCCACGACCACGAGCCCAGGCGCAAGCACCGACGGCGGTACGCCCGCGCCGAGCGCCACGAGAACAGCGCCCGCGCCCGCGTTCACGAAGCAGGAAACCCACGCCGAAGGCGTCGGCGCGGCCGCGGAACTGGTGCGCAGGCACGGCTACACGCCGAACAGCACCTCCGAATATCACCCCGAGCAGACCCTGCGCGTGCTCGTGGGGACGCGCACCGGCTCCGCCGACGGCTACGGCCAGCGGGCGTTCTTCTTCGTGGGCGGGCGCTACATAGGCACCGACACGAAGGAGCCGAGCGCGACGGTGAAGGTGCTTTCCCAGGGCGACACCGAGGTGACGCTCTCCTACTCGCTGTATCGCGACGGCGACCCGCTGAGCTCACCCTCGGGCGGGCACGCGAGCGTGCGCTTCGAGCTGAACGACGGCAGGCTCACGCCGCTCGGCACGATCCCGCCGGCCCGCTCCAGCAGCGGTCTCAGCCGCAACTGATTCGGAATCGCTCGAACGCGGCTGCTCGCACGAGCGGAGCTCCTATCGTGGTGTGAGAACGAACACCGCGAGGAAAGGGCTTGGAGCGATGAGCGTAAGGATCGACGGCAAGGCTGAGGAGCTTTTGAAGGGGAAGAACTTCGCCCACGTGGCGACGCTGCGCGCGGATGGCTCGGTGCAGACGGCGCCGGTGTGGGTGGACGTGCAGGACGGGCGCCCGGTGGTCAACTCGGCGGAGGGACGCGCGTGGCCGCGCAACCTCGAACGCGACCCGCGCGTGACGCTGACGGTGCAGAACATGGATAACCCGTACGAATACGTAGAGGTTCGCGGCCGCGTGGCCGAGCGCACGCACGACGGCGCGGACGAGCACATCGACTCGCTGGCGAAGAAGTACCTCGGCAAAGACACCTACCCCTTCCGCGCGCCGGGCGAACAGCGCGTGATCATCCGCATCGAGCCCGAGCACGCGCACGTGTGGGGCGGCTGAGAGCCTCGACGGCGCAGACTCGCCCGCAGCGCAGTACCGCCTGCCCCGCGACACCCCGCGGTGCAGCCGCCGCCTGGCCCTGCCCTCACCCGCGGCGCAGCAGCCGCCGCCACAGCGACGGGCCGCGCGGCTGCGTGCGCAGCCACTCGTCGCGTAGGACGAGCTCGCCTCGTGCACGCGCCTTCAGCACGCACTGCGTGTGCGCGTGGCGGCGACGACGGCTGTCGCCTTCGGGCGCAATCAGCATATGCTCGCTGAGAGAGGCCAGATGAAGACCACAGATCGGACAGCGATACGTCGCCGGCTTGCGATTGGCCGCGCTCCGTACCGTCCACCATGGAGCCGGCGGAAGGTTGGGCATCGCTCCATTCTCGCGCCGTTGAGCGCCACGCTCGCCGCGGGCGTCGCGGTGGGCGTCGCGGTCGTCCTCGCCAGGACCACGCGCGATCGCCGCGCATCCCCGCTCACCGGCGAGGAGCGACGACTGGGACTGCAGCCGGGCGAGCCGCCGCTCGACGGCCTGCAGCGGATGGCCCTCGGTCAAATCGACATCGCACTCGAACAGCTCCAACGCGCTAGCGGCATGAACGCCGCGACGGCGGTGCACGAGACGCGCAAGGCGCTCAAGCGCCTGCGCGCGCTGCTGCGGCTGCTCGAGCGAGAGCTCGGAGCGAGCACGTACGCACGCGAAGACGCCGCCGTGCGCGACATCGCGCGGCGACTGTCTGGCGCGCGCGACGCGCAGGTGATGCTCGACACGCTCGACGCGCTGATCGAGCGCCATCCGCGCAAGCTCGCCCGCCGCAAGGGCGTGCGCAGGCTGCGCCGCGCGCTGCTGCGCGATCGCGAGCGGATGGAACGCCAAGCGCTCGGCGAGGGCGCAGCGCTCGAACAGGCGCTCGCGCAGCTGCGCGACCTACGCGGCAGGGTCGCCGCGTGGCGAGCGCCAGAGCGCGACGCCACGAAGCTCGTAGATCGCGGCCTGCGAGACCTCTACGCGCAGGGACGCAAGGGCTTTCGGCGCGCGTACCGCAAGCAGGGCAAGGACGTACACGCGATGCACCGCTGGCGCAAACGCGTCAAGGACCTGCGCTACGCCGCGGAAATGCTCGAGCGCAGGCCGCGCGCGCAGGAGAAGCGCCGCGGAGCATCCGCGCGCCTGCGCCGCCTGGCCGAGCGCGCGGACGTGCTCGCGGAAATCCTCGGCGAGGACCACGACCTGGCGATGCTCGCCGAGCGAGTGCGCGCCGAGGCCAAGCCGCACAGCCATCGCCGCAAGAAGCCCCAGCGAGTGGGACGCGCCACGCGTAAGACGCTGCTCAAGCTGATCGCCCGCCGCCGACTCAAGCTGCAGGCGCGGGCTCTGCGCGAGGGAGCGCATCTGTACCGGCGCGGCGCGAAGAGGTTCGCGCGTCGGCTTCGCCGCTGAGGGCAATCATGATCGGCGGACGCCACGTACCGTCACCCGCGGACGCTGTACTCCGCTCGCCTCAGCTGACGGTTACAACCGTGAACGTGCGCTTGCCTCTGGGCAGCAACACCGCGACTTTGTCGCCCACCGCGCGGCCGAGCAAGGCCACCGCCACGGGGGATTCCGCCGACAGCAGGCCGTCGCCCGGGGATGCGTCGTGCGAGCTCACGATCCGCCATGACTTCTCCACGCCATCCTGGTCGCGCACGAGCACCGTCGAGCCGAAGCCCACCACGCCGTCCGCCCCACCGGCGTCCTCCTCCACCACCACCGCCTGCGCGATCTTCTCGCGCAGCCTCGCGATCTTCGTCTCCAAGTGCGCCTGGTCGTTCTTCGCGTCGTGGTACTCGCTGTTCTCCTTCAGATCGCCCCATTCGCGCGCCGTCTTGATCCGTTCCGCGATCTCGCGACGGCCGCCGCTCTCGAGCGCATCCAGCTCCGCCTTCAGGGCCTCCAGACCCTCAGCCGTCGTCAAGTTGCTCGCCTCGGGCATCGGACACCCAGCCTACTCTCCCAGCGCGCACGCCGAGCATTGGCGCGCCAGCGCCAACCCATAAAAATTAGAAGTACGTGCCCGCCGGTGAGGACAGCAGCGCATAGATCTGCGCGATCGCCGCCTGGTAGAGCAGCTGCGCCGAGGCCGGCGTGCCCGCCACGAATACATTGTCGCTCAAGCGACGGAACTGCCACGCGTCGTTCACATACGCCTGCGCCTGCGTCTTCCCCGGCGGGTCGTGCGTGATCGAGTCCAGGTACATCATGTTGCGGAAGTACACCGACGGGAAGAACGGGTTCTCGACCGCGAGCCGTTCCGGCGTGAAGTATGCCGCCGCCGCCTGCGCCGTCTGGCGGGCCTCGTACAGGTACCCCGAGTCGCCCGTCGCCTGGTACAGCAGCGCGCCCGCGCCGACCATCGTGCCCTGGTTGTAGCTCCACAGCGTCGGCTCCACGACGCCCTTGCGGTTGACGTGGTCCGCGTACATGCCGCTCGGCTGCAGCAGACAGATGCGCACCCACTGGTAGGCCATCTGCGCGAACTGCAGGTACTGCGCGCTGCGCGTCACTTTGTACAGCTGCAGCGCCAGCTCCGCCGCCGGCGCCGTCGACACCGTGTTGCGGTCCGTGTTCTCCAGCGCGTTGTGGAACGGCACGCCACCCGGGCAGCCCAGTTCGGGGCTCGTCTGCCAGCCCTCCATCACAAACGCCATGATCCCCTCCGCGGCGCCCAGAGCCGACGCGTCGTGCGTCAGCTTGTACAGCCGCACCAGCTCGATCCCCACCCAGTCGTTGTCGTCGTAGTACTTCGTCCCGCCCGGCCCAACCGGCGGCGCCACCGTGCCGTCGAACGCCGCCAGCGTGCTCGTGTACGTCCCTTCCGCCGCGCCCGAGTTGTTCACGTCCAGGTACGCGCGCAGACCCACCAGCCGCGCTTTCAGCTGATGCGCCATCGACACCCCCAGATGGGGGATGTTCGCCAGGCTCACCGTCGCCGCCAGCGCCTGCGAGAACGGCCACAGGTACGAGAACGGTTCGCCCGCGTACAGCCCCGAGCCCAGCACGTAGTAGCGCACCTGCATCGCTTCGAACGCCGCCAGCGCCCGTGCCGGATTGCCGTGCAGCTTCGGCTTCTTGCGCTTCTTCGGCTTCGCCTTGGACTTCGACGCGTGCGCGAACGCCGCGCGCGTCGCGGCCGCCGGGTAGCGCGACGCCGCCGCGGACCCGTGTGTGACCTTGCCCCCGCGAGCCGCCCGCGCCGCTTGCGCCGGCAGCGCGCCGCACGCGAGCAACAGCACCGAGCAGCACGAGGCCGCGAGCGCGCGTCTGTAGTCGAGGCCGAGGATCATCGCAGTCAAGCAAACACAACAGCCAGCCACGCGATTCGATTTGGTATGAAAGCGGTCTTGCGCTTCGACTACGCCACCGTCGGGCACGTCACCGTCGACGTGCTCCCCGACGGCTCCCGCCGCGCCGGCGGAGCGGCGTTCTACAGCGCGTTGCAGGCCGCACGCCTGGGACTGCGCACGCTGATCCTCACGCGCGGCGTCGCCGCCGAGATCGAGGAGCTGCTCGCGCCTCACAGCCACGAGCTCGAGCTGCGCGTCCTCCCCAGCGAGCACACCACCACGCTGCTCACCTCCGGCGCCGGCGCCCAGCGCAGCCAGCGCGTGCTCGCCTGGGGCGGGCCCATCGACGATGACCTCGATCTCGACAGCTCGATCCTGCACCTCGCGCCCGTCGCGCGCGAGACACCCACGCGTTGGAGCGGGCACAGCGAGTTCGTCGGGCTCACGCCGCAGGGGCTTCTCCGACAGTGGCCAGGCGAGGACCGTGAGATCGAGCTCGCCGCGCCGCCGCCCGCGAGCGAACGCCTCGCCGACAACTGCAACGCGCTCGTCCTCAGCGAGCACGAGCGGGCCAACTGCGCCACGCTGATCGCACGCGCGCTGTCCGCCGGCGCGCTCGTCGCCGTCACCGACGGCGCCGCACCCAACACCGTGCTGCTGCCCAGCGGCGACGTCCTGGATCTGCATGTGCCCGCGATCGACGATCCGCGTGACGATCTCGGCGCGGGCGACGTGTTCGCCGCCGCGTTCTTCGTCGCGCTCGCCGACGGGCAGGCGCCCTCGGATGCCGCTCATTTCGCCACCGCCGCCGCAGCCGTGCGAATGCGGGGCGAGGGAGCCGGCGGCGCGGTCGGCAGTCGCGAGGAGATCCAGGCGCGACTGCGCGCGGTCAGTCGCTGAGCGCCGCGTCGATCAGCCCGGAGAGCTCGTCAGCCGCCACCCGCTCGCCCGCGCCGCATGCGCGAGCCGCCAGGATCAAGCTGCCGCCCACGGGAGCCATCTCCACTCTAGCCACGCGTGCCTTTGGCGCGCACGCGTGGATCGCCCTGGTGAGTGGCTCCACGAACACCGGACCCGCCTTGAACGCACTGCCGATCAGGCCCACCGGGAAGTCCTCGCCGCTGGATGCCTCGCCGCCGTCGAGACCCGTCTGACGGATGACCGCCGCGATCTGTTTGCCCAGTTCGTGCGCCCCACGCTCGTACAGCTCGCGGGCGACCGCGTCGCCCTCCTCCGCCAACCTGCCCGTCTCGATCGCGAACGCCGCGATCTCGCCCTTCGTCAGCGGCTTCGAGTACACGAGGTTCGCCGCCGCCTCCACGCTCGACCGCGCAAAGAACTCCATCACCGCGTCGCTAAGCGCGGTCGGCGGGCCCGAGGACTCGCGGTCGCGCAGCGCCGCCCTGATCGACTCCTCACCCAGCCAGTAGCCCGAGCCCTCATCGCCCAGCACGTGCCCCCAGCCGCCCGCTCGCCACGTGCGCCCGTCCGCGCCCACGCCGAAAACGTTCGAGCCCGTGCC
>DASUPL010000302.1:0-21432 GCA_036281155.1 Solirubrobacteraceae bacterium
GACGGCCCCCAGGTCGCCTCCGTGCTGTGCGGCGAGCACGGCGTCGCCGAGACCGCCCGTCCGGGGCTGCTGTGCGTCGACATGTCCACCATCGGCCCCATCGCCGCGCGCCAGATCGCCGCCGAGCTCGCGGTACGCGGCGTCGCGATGCTCGACGCGCCCGTCACCGGCTCCTCCCCGCGCGCCGAGGACGGCACGCTCACGATCATGTGCGGCGGGCCGGCGCAGCAGTTCGAGCGCGCCCACCCGCTGCTGCAGGCGATGGGCGAGCTGATCGTCCACGTCGGCGAGCTCGGCCAGGGTCAGATGCTGAAGCTCATCAACAACACTCTCGGCGCCGCCAACGCCGCCGCCGTCGCCGAGGCGCTGCTGCTCGCCAAGGCCACGGGCATCGACCTCGACGCGCTCGTGCAGGTCGTCTCCGCCGGCTCAGGCGCGTCGCTGCAGCTGGAGATGAAGTCCCGCCCCATGCGCGAGCACGACTACACCACCCTCTTCAAGGCAGCCCACCTGCTCAAGGACGTACGCCTATGTCTGCAGGAGGCACAGAGCGCCGAAGTGCCGTTTCCCTCAGCCGCGCACGCGCAGGACCTCCTCACGGCAACCATTGCACGCGGGCATGGCGAGCGCGACTACGCCGCCATGATCGAGGCAGCCGAGGGGCTCGCGGGACGGCGGTTGTGAAGCCCTCCTAACAACCCCAAACTGGCCACACGGCCAAAAAAACCCCTCATTTGCAGGGGATTTGGGATTTACGCTCAGGTTTCGTATCGTTAATGGACCGGCGGCTGTCTCCTTACGGGGAAGCGCCCAAGTCTGAGCATTTGTTTCCCTCTCATCTCGTTTCGTCTCCTTCCATGCCAATTGCTTTCAAAGAATGGGCCGTCACCGTCCGCGCCCTAGCGGAAGGCGAGCAGCTCATAACCCTCCGCAAGGGCCTGCCCCAGCAGGAGGACAAGCCGTTCCGGCTCGCCCACGAGCGCTTCTTCCTCTACCCCACGTTCGACCACCAGCCGGGCGACCTCGTGCGCGAGTCCCACCAGCCCGAGCTGCGCCGCGCGCTCGAGGAGGGCGTATGGAGCGACGGCGAGCCGCCGCTCAACAGCTTCGTCTCCGGCGTTCCACTGCAACAGCCCGACCGCGTCCGCATCCGCGCGTGGGCCGAAGTCACCGACCACTTCACGATCGTCGACCCGCGCTGCGTCGACGCGCTCTCACCGTTCTACGTGTGGACGCCCGACTATGCCGAAAAGCGCCTCGGCTGGCGCGGGCGCCAGCCGCTGCATGTGCTGCTGCTGCGCACCTACCGCATCCCCCGTCCCGTCACCGTCAAGGTCAAGGACGACTACATCGGCCCCAACGCCTGGATCGAGCTGCAACGCGAACTCCCCTTCGAGGGCACCCCCGTGCTCTCCGACGCCGAGTTCGAGCGCGCCTCCGAAGAGATCCGCTCGATCACGAGCGAAGCGGCTGTGCCAGCCAGCAGCCAGCAGCAGCCGGTCCTCGTCTAGGCGTCTTTGTCGAACGCCAGCGCTTCGCGCGCCGCCTCGGCGCCCGACTCGGGCACCATGATGTCGCGCGGGCCCGCCGCCATGAAGTCCGGTACGTCGGCGCCGCCCGAGCGGACCAGCATGCTCGGGATCCCCTCCTCCAGCAGCAGCCCCGCGATGAACTCCGCCTCGGGCTGGCTACCGCCGCGCGCGACCTTCACGAGCCTGCCCTCCGCGTACTCCGGCTTGATCTTGCGCGCCGTCTCGCGGCGCTCGCTCACAGCCGGCTCCTCCGCGTCCCCGGACGCGGACGCGGACGCCACCAATGGCATGCCGCACTCCTCGCAGAAGCGCTCGCTCGACGGATACTCTCGCTCACAGCCTGGACACCGCAGCGACTCGTCCATCAGCGCACCTCCAGCGCGACCTCCCGCACCTCCGCGCCCTCGATCAGATAGGAGCGGACCTCCGGCTCCGCGCCGCTGCTCAGGCCGACGATGATCCACTCGACTCCGGGCCAACTGGCTGCGAAGTTGACATCTGTCTGCGACGGATACGGCTTGCTGCGCACGTGCGAGTGATAGATCGCGCCCAGGTCGCAGCCATCCTGCTGGCATGCGTTCCATAGTTTCAACAGCTCGTCCGGGTGTATCTCGAACTTCAGCGGACTGGCATGGACGTTCGTGGCGCGATACACCCGCGTCGCTCGGGCGGGAGGACCAGGTTCGACCGCGACCACGCCACACACCTCGTTCGTTGGATCCTCCAATGCGTGAGCGATCACCTCATCGAGAAGCTCAGAAGAAATGTCCATGTCGAGAGGAGTCCTAGCGGATCGAGCGTCGCCCGACTACCACCAGACGGTCGACTCGAGGTTCTCGATCTCGTCGACCGGCAGGGTGTAGATGCCGCTGGAGAGGTACTTCCAGCCGTCGTCCGCGACGACGAACACCACGTTGCCCTCGTCCAGCTCGCCCGCGATCCGCACCGCGATGCTCGCGATCGCGCCGCTGGAGACGCCCGCGAACACGCCCTCTTCGTCGAGCAGTTTGCGCGTCCACACGATCGCGTCGCGGTTCGTCACGAAGATCTTGCGGTCTAGCAGCGAGATGTCGATGATCGGCGGGATGAAGCCGTCATCCAGCGAGCGCAGGCCCTGCACCGGCTCGCCCTGCATCGGCTCCGCCGCGACGATCTTCACAGCGTCGCCGAACGTCTCCTTCATCCGCCGCCCGTTGCCCATCAGCGTACCGCCCGTCCCCAGGCCCGCCACGAACGCCGCCACCTCGTCGAGCTCTTCGAGGATCTCCAGCGCCGTACCGTTGTAGTGCGCCGCGGGATTCGCGGGGTTGCCGTACTGGTAGGGCATGTAGCACGAAGGGTCTTCCGCGGCCATCCGCAGCGACATCGCCACCGCGCCGTTCGATCCCTGGTCCCCGGGCGAGTACACGATCTCCGCGCCGTACATCCGCAGCAGCTGCGTGCGCTCGGGCGTCACGTTCTCCGGCATCACCACCTTCAGCCGGTAGCCCTTGCGCGCGCAGATCATCGCCAGCGAGATCCCAGTGTTTCCAGAAGTGGGTTCCAGGATCGTCTGCCCGACGCTGATCGCGCCCTTCTCCTCCGCGTCTTCGATCAGCGCGCGAGCGACCCGGTCCTTGACCGAGCCCGTCGGGTTGTGCGACTCGAGCTTCGCCCAGATGTGCACGCCCGGCTTGGGCGAGAGGTTCGGCAGCTCGACCAGCGGCGTGTTGCCGATCGCCTGCACGATGTCCCCATAGCGGCCCCCGCAAGGCCGGTTCCTGAGCCGCTCGACCGCCATTACTTCACGAATATAGCGAGGTCTGGCAAGGCCATCGAAAGGGCTCTGGCTGGGCGGCCAGACAACCACTAAGATCACTGTCCGAAACCGCGATCGAGGGGCGTGGCACGCATGGCTGCAGCAAGCGACAGATTCGACTTCGACTGGCTGATCGTCGGCTCCGGCTTCGGCGGCAGCGTCTCAGCGCTGCGCCTGTCCGAGAAGGGCTACTCCGTGGGCGTGCTCGAGTGCGGCCGGCGCTTCGCCGACGAGGAGTTCCCCAGCTCCACCTCCGATTTGAAGCGCTACTTCTGGAACCCCCGCCTGGGGATGA
Organism: Solirubrobacteraceae bacterium; assembly: GCA_036281155.1. GTDB lineage: Bacteria > Actinomycetota > Thermoleophilia > Solirubrobacterales > Solirubrobacteraceae > Palsa-744. The sequence continues at coordinate 3,626 of DASUPL010000302.1, forward strand.
AGGGCATCTTTCGCCTGACCACATTCAAAGACGTCGCCGTCGTCTCCGGCTGCGGCGTCGGCGGCGGCAGCCTCGGCTACGCCAACACGCTGTACGTGCCGCCGAAGCCGTTCTTCGAAGACCGCCAGTGGGCGGGCATGCAGGACTGGGAGAGCGCGCTCGCCCCCCACTACGCCGAGGCACAGCGCATGCTCGGCGTGGTCGAAAACCCGCACGAGGACCCCGCCGACCAGCTCCTGCGCGAGCTCGGCCGCGAGCTCGGGGTGGATGACACCTACAAACGCACGCCCGTCGGCATCTTCTTCGGCGAGCCGGGCAAGACCGTCAGCGACCCGTTCTTCGGCGGCGAGGGGCCCGACAGGACAGGCTGTCATCTGTGCGGGCGCTGCATGGTCGGCTGCCAGCACGGCGCCAAGAACACGCTCGTGAAGAACTACCTCTACTTCGCCGAGAAGCGCGGCGCGCGCGTGATGCCCGAACGCACCGTTCTCGACATCCGCCCACTCGGCGCGGCCGACGGCAGCGACGGCTATGAGATCGAAAGTGTGCGCTCGGGAGCGTGGCTGCGCAAGCAACGCCAGGTCCACCGCGCGCGCGGCGTCGTCGTCTCCGCCGGCCCGCTCGGCACCAACAAGCTGCTGCAGCGCTGCCGCATCGAAGGCTCGCTGCCGCGCATCTCAACACGCCTGGGCGAGCTCGTGAGGACCAACTCCGAGTCGATCCTCACCGTCACAGTGCCCGAGGGCTACAAGGACGACCTGATCAAACGCGTCGCCATCACCTCCTCGATCTACCCCGACCCGCACACGCACATCGAGACCGTCACGTATGGCGACGACGGCGACTCGATGCGCCTGCTCTACACACTGCTCGTCGGCGACGGCACGCGCGTGACGCGTCCGTTGAAGCTGCTCGCGCAGCTCGTCATGCACCCGCGACGCCTCGCGAAGGTGCTGTTCCCCAAACACTGGTCCCGGCGCACGATCATCCTGCTCGTGATGCAGACGCTCGACAACGCCATCGCGCTGCGCCCCCGCAAAGGCCCGTTCGGCTCCTTCTGGCTGGCTACCGAGCAGGACCCCGAGCGCCCCAACCCCACGTTCATCCCGATCGCCAACAAGGCCGCCGAATGGCTCGCCGAGCGCACCGGCGGCATCGCCCAGAGCTCGCTCACCGAGGCGCTCTTCAACATCCCCTCCACCGCTCACATCCTCGGCGGCGCGGTGATCGCGCCCGACCCCCGCCAGGGCGTCGTCGACGCAAACCAGCATGTCTTCGGCTACGAGAACCTGCTCGTCTGCGACGGCTCCGCGATTCCCGCGAACGTCGGCGTGAACCCATCGCTGACGATCACCGCGCTCGCCGAGCACGCCATGAGCCAGATCCCGGCTGCGGGGATGGACGCGGGTGCGCGGGCAACGGACACCGAGGCAACTCCGAGTGCAACAGCGGCGTAGTCGACAAAGCCCGATATCCTGGAGGAGACAGGCATGGAGTCTCGCGCCCACATAGTCGCCGATGCGATTGGTTCCGTTCGGGCTGAGGGCCTTGAGCCAGGAGCCACCGTCGTCGCGCTCCTCGACCGCTGGGTAGACCGTGCAATCGCTACCGAGCAGCTTGGCGAGGCAGCACAGTGCATAGCGGCTGGTAGATCCGTGGCTCATCTGCTCGGACCGACCCAGCCCTCAGCCACACGGCTCTGAGCGCACGCCCCCACGCTGGACCTTGGCCGACCCATACGTCTACCCCGGTACAGCCGTTCTGCGGAACCTTGCCGGGCTGAGGGACGCAAACACGCTCGAGCAATACGAGGCACAAGTGAGCACACTGCGACTCGCACAGCTCTCAGCGCAAAAGCTGTACGGCGCCTACGACGTTGCCCATCTGCAGGAGTTTCATCGGTTCATCTTCAAGGACATCTACCCCTGGGCAGGCGAGTTGCGCAGTGTCCCATCGCAAAGCCAGGCAGCATGTTCGCCCTACCCGAGCACATCGCAAGCTACGCGGCCGACACGCTCCACCCAGCTCGCCGAAGAGCGACACCTCGCCGGCCTGTCACGTGACCCGTTCGCCAGCCGCCTCACCCACTACTACGCGGAGATCAACGCCGTTCATCCCTTCCGCGAGGGCAACGGGCGCACGCAGCGTGCATTCCTGCGTCAACTCGCACTGGATGCAGGTCACTCCCTAGCGTGGGACCGCCTCGACCCGGAGATACTCGTCTTTGCTTCACAGCACAGCTTGCAAGGTGACAACGCTCCGATGCGAGCACTGATCGAGAGCGTTCTCGATCTGCATGATCGATAGCTCACCCTATCCGGGAAAGGCGAGTCGCAGGACTTGCCGGTAGACCGAGCGGTATTGGCGCCCCAGGCGTCCGCTGTTGTATGGGAGTCCGTGGCGTTCGCACACCGCGCGGACCTTCGGCGCGATCTCCGCGTAGCGGTTGCTCGGCAGGTCGGGGAACAGATGGTGCTCGATCTGAAACGATAGGTTCCCGCTCAGCAGGTGAAACAGCCGCCCGCCCTCCAGGTTGCACGAGCCGAGCAGCTGACGGCGATACCAACCACCGCGCGTCTCCCCGAGACACTCCTCCTCGGTGAACGTCTCCGCACCCTCGGGGATGTGCCCACAGAACACGATCGTGTGCACCCACACGTTGCGGATCATGTTCGCCGCGACGTTTCCAGCCAGCGCCCTGCGCGCTCCCCTGCGGCCCGCGAGCGCCGGGAAGAGCGCGTAGTCCTTCAGCACCTGCCCCCGGGCCTTGCGCAGCAGCGCGAGGACCTCCCCGCGCGCCTTCGACTGCGACTTCTCGCCCCTACGCACCGCGTCCAGCTCGAGGTCGTACAGCGCGATGCCCCACTCGAACACCAGCGCCATCAAGAAGAAGTACAGCGGCTGAGTGAGGTACACCGGGTGCCACGGCTGCTCCGGCTCGACGCGCATCGCCGAGTAGCCCAGGTCGCGATCGCGACCGAGGACGTTCGTGTAGAAGTGGTGCTGGTAGTTGTGCGCGTACTTCCACGACTCCGCCGTCGAGGCCGCATCCCACTCCCACGACGCCGAGTTGATGTCGGGGTCCCGCATCCAGTCCCACTGCCCATGCATCACGTTGTGCCCGATCTCCATGTTCTCCAAGATCTTCGCCAGCGCCAACACCGCCGTGCCTAGAACGGCCGCCGGAGCGAAGCGAGCGCCGAGCAGCAGCGTCCGGCCGGCGACCTCGAGGTGACGCTGCGCCGCGATCACACGCGTGATGTACGCACGGTCACCCGCGCCCAGGTCGGCGCGCACCGCGTCGCCGATCGCGTCCAGCTCACGCGCCAGCGACTCGAAGGGATCGCATACAGGCGCGGAGAGCGTGGGCTCCTCCAGCGCCGAGGTCAGTGGCCGCATCGGCGGGATCGTATGGGGTCACGCTGGCCGCGGGAACGGAGGGCTTTGGGACGAGTCGAACGGGCGGCCGCAAATGCCGATCCCAGCGGTCGCGTCCGATGCTCGCAATACGAATAGCCGTGATGCGGCCTCCCATTCGACTGACCGTCGCGGATGACCTGCGACGCGGTCACGGCAGCGTCTTCTTCCGGGCGTGGCTTGCCCTGCCGCTGCTCCTGTGGCTCGCCATCTGGACCGTCGCGGCGATCTACGTCGCGTTCGCCGCCTGGGTGACGACGCTCATGCTCGGGCGCACTCCTGAGATGCCGCACCATTTTCTCGCGCGCTACGTCAGATACGCGACGCACGTCTACGCCTACTTCAACCTCGCCGCCGAGCCGCTCCCTCGCTTCGATGGCAAGCCGGGCTATCCGATCGACGTCGAGATCGACCCGCCGGCGGACCAGAATCGCTGGAGCGTCGGGTTTCGCCTCATTCTCGCGATCCCAGCGGCGCTGCTCACGGTCGTCCTCGTCGGGCTCGGCGCGAGCGCCTTCTCCGCCGCCGCGCCCAGCAGCAGCATCAGTCTGCTCGCCGTCGCCGCGATCCTCGGCTGGTTCGTCGCGGTCGCGCGTGGGCGCATGCCTCGAGGGCTACGCGACCTCGCCCTCTACTCGCTCTCATGCGGAGCGCAGTTCTGGGCGTATCTGCTGCTGCTCACCGATCGCTATCCCTCGATTGACCCTCTCACCGCGATCGGGCCGCTGCCGGTGCGCGCCGACCCGCTGCGAGTCGAGGTCACAGATCTACCGCGCCGAAGCCGCGTGACCGTTTTCTTCCGCCTGCCGCTCGCGGTCCCACACTTCGTGTGGCTCGCGCTGTGGGGGATCCTCGCCCTGCTCGCAGCTGTTCTGAACTGGCTTTGGACCCTCATCACCGGCACTCCCGCGAGAGGCCTTCGCCGCTTCCTCCTCGCCTACATGCGCTACCAGCTCCACGTCAACGCGTTCGCCTACCTGATCGCCAACCCCTTCCCCGGCTTCACCGGAGCAGCTGGCAGCTATCCGATCGAACTGCACGCCACCGAGCGCGAACGGCAGAACCGCTGGAGCGTCCTCGCGCGCGCACCGCTTGCGCTTCCCGCGCTCCTGATCGCGAGCGCATACGGCTCGCTGCTGCTCGTCGTCGCGATCCTCGGCTGGTTCGCGGCGCTCGCCACGGGCTCGATGCCTCTCGGCTTTCGCAACGCGGGCGCGCTGGCCCTTCGCTACTCAGCCCAGACCTGGGGCTATCTGATCGCGGTGACCGGCGCCTACCCCTACAGCGGGCCTTGTCTCGAATCTCCCCCCGCTGGCTGATCGCTTTCGCCGCCGGCGCGGGACTGTGGGCTCTGGGCGCGCACGCGCTGTGGTCGACCACCGTTCCCGCGTCCCTGCATCTACCTCACCTCTCCGCGACTCGCTTCTTCAGCGCCCGCTTTCTTCACCGCAGCGCCGACTACGAGCGCTTCCTCGACGTCGAGGCGGTGCTCGCGGACTTGACGGTGCTGCTGGTTCTCGGCCTCTACGCCTGGCGCGGGCACAGGTTCACGCGCGAGTCCGCGGCGGGGCGGATCGGCACGGGCATGCTGCTGGGGATGCTCGGCTTCGCCTTCGTGTGGCTCGCCGAGCTCCCCTTCGGCCTCGTGGCGCTGTGGTGGCAGCGCCGCTACCACGTCTCCCACCAGGGCTACCTCACTTCGGCCATCGACAGCTTCCTCTCCCTGGGAGGCCAGTTTCTCTTCATCTCGCTGGCCCTCGTCGTCGTGATGGGCATCGCCGGCGTGGCGAGACGGTGGTGGTGGGCGCTCGCGGCGCCCGCTCTCGTCGCGCTCGCGTTGCTCTTCGCCTTCGTGGGGCCGTACCTGATCCCCGACACGCACCCACTCCACGACCGGCGGCTGCTCGCCGCGACGCGCACGCTCGAGCGCAGCGAGCGGGTGAGCAACACGGAGGTGCTCGTTCAGGACGTACACCGATTCACGACCGCGCCCAACGCCGAGTCCACCGGCTTCGGCTCCACGCGCACCGTGATCCTGTGGGACACCCTGCTGGACCGCCGCTTCGACAACGCCGAGGTTCGCGCGGTGATCGGCCACGAGCTCGGGCACCTCGCGCACCATCACATCCTCAAGGCGATCGGCTGGCTGGCGCTGTTCCTGATCCCCGCCGCTGCGCTCATCGCGCGCCTGACGCGCAGGCGGGGCGGCCTCGCGAGCCCCGAGACCGTGCCGATCGCGCTATTCGTGCTGGTCGCGCTGCATCTGCTCACCATGCCGCTGCGAAACGTCGTCTCCCGCCGCGCCGAGGCCGAGGCGGACTGGTCCGCGCTGCAGGCCACCCGCGAACCGGCGGCGGCGCGAGCCCTATTCCGGAAGCTCTCGACGAGCAGCCTTGCGCACCCAGACCAGCCCACGTGGTCCTACGTGCTCGACGCCAGCCACCCGACGATCATGCAGCGGATCGCGATGACGTATGCGTGGGAAGCAGCCGCAGGTGAGCGGGGGCGCGGATCGCGACGAGCGCGTTGAGCACCCCATATCGGTCGGCGCGCAATCGTCGAACCGTGCGCCACGCCCCGCCACGCGCGAGCCGCTGCAGCAGCACCGCCTGATGCGCTCGTGCCAGCAGCGCCCACACGCGCATATGGCGACGATCCACGCGCAGCGGGTCGAACGGCAGCGCGAAGCCCTGTAGGAACGCCTTCGGCGTTGCGCTTTCGATGTTCCCATCCACACCGGCGTTGTAGAGCCCCGCGGGCCGCGGGTATTCGACGATCCCTCCGCTGGGGGAGCTGACCCTCACCCCGGGGAAAGGGTCGACGAGGAACTGCCAGGTCGCGAGCCCAACGCCGGCGACCCACAGCCGGTGCAGGGCGCGCGAGATCCACCGCGCCTGCCTCGCGGACGGCACACCGCGGGGCGACTGGGGCGCGCTTTCCCAGTTCAGCTCCGTCACCCAGACCGGCTTGCCGCCCGCGGGCAGAGCGGTGCGCATTCGCCGCGCCTCCCCCAGCAGACGCGTGACCTTCGCGGCGTCCGCGATCGACACGTCAAGCGATGAGACCGCCGCGCGGTCGGGGCTGCGGATCGACAGCGGGTGGTAGGCGAGCACGTCGAAGTGCGCGGGTTCGGCGCAGCCCGCCGCGCGAATCGCGCGACCGCCGCGACCAGTGCCCAGGCACAGCATCCGCCGCAGGAACTCGATCGGCGACATCCGCCCTTCGCCCGCGCGGTCGCCGTTGGGGGCGACGCCCGCCGCGACCACCGTGTCCCGCGGCTGGACCGACTTCACGCCCGCGTAGAACGCGTTCAGCATCTGGCGGTAGAGCAGCGGCGAGAACGCGCTCCAGCGCCCGCCGCGCGCGACCCACTGTGGCTCCAGATAGCGCGCGAGGTTCGGCTCGTTCCACGCCTGCAGCAGGCTCACGCGTGGCAGCACGCCGCCGGGCGCGGACGCGTCGGGGAACGTGCCGTCGTAGCGTCGCGCGAGCGCCGCCGCGAACCGGCCGAGCTCCGCTGGGCTCGGCGCCCAGCTGCCGAGGTACGCGTATGGCCAGCGCCCCGGCGCCTCGGCGAAAGCGGGCGCGTGGGAGACCACGAGCAGCGGGCGCAGACCCGCGGACGTCGCGCTGATCACAGCCGCGTCGGTGAGCGCGAAACGGTAGGACGAACTGGCGGGGTCGCGCGCGTCGAAGCCCACTAGTGGAGCGGCGATGACCGATTCGCGCCAGTGCACGGGGATGCGCACCACGCTCGCGCCCGCTGCTCGCATCCGCTCCACGGCGAGCGCGCGCACCCGCGGGTCTTCGCTCAGCAGCAGCGTGCCGTCCGAGACGCCGCGCGCGAGGCCGCCGCGTGGGAACGGACCGTCGCGCAGCGCGTGGTCCTGCGCCCGCGCGAGGGCGCTGTCGGTGGGCGCCGGCGCGCCGCCAACGCTCGGCGTGAAGCCATATGGGCGTGGCGGCCCTTCGGGCCCCGTGCGCGATGGGCCCGGCAGCACGGGCGGAGGTGTCAGCCACAGCGCCGCGCTCAGCGCGAGCCCGAGCACATGGGCGACGATCGCTCGGCTCCTAGCGGTGGAGCGAGACGGTGCGGCGGGGAAGGCTCAGCGTCTGGCGACCCGCCCGCAACGTCGTGATCAGCGTCGCCTTCACGCGCTTCGCCGTCTTCAGCTTGCCGCGTCCGCGTTTGGTGAGCTTCAGATGAACGGTCACTTCGCCCGCGTTCGCGGCTGTGGCGGCGCCGCGCGCGAGCAGCAGCGCCGGCGGGAGCTTGTGGCGCCCGCGCTTCGCCGAGGCCGCGTTCGCGGGCAGCGTGCCGCCCCGCAGGTACAGCGCCTGCGTGACCGTTCCGGGCTGGTTGATGCCGACGACGTCGCTCAGGCCGAGCTTCAGCAGCTTGTGGATCGTGGTCCTGGTGAGCTTGAGGATCGTGCCCTGGAGCGCGAGCGGGGGCGGCGGTGGCGGCGGGGCCGGCGGCAGCGGACACGCACCCACGGGCCGCTCGTTTTCACTCGAGTACGTGAACACCGCGCCGTTCGGCAGCGGCGTTTTGACGACCTCGCGCGCATGGACCGTCTGTCCGATCGCCAGCGGCGTGAGGAAGTTGCCGTTGTAGGCCGAGCCGCTCAGGGTGGTGACCTGCGCGATGCCCGTGCCGGTCTTTTCCAGATAGGAGCTGTAGGGGTCGACGTGCAGCTTGAACGAGAAGAACCCGCCTTCGACTTCCTCGCCGGCCGTGCGTTGGCCGGAGAAGTTCACAGATCCCGCGCACACGGTCGGGTCCATCGACGGAAGTCCGTCGTAGACCTGCGAGGCGATCATGGTGCCTCGCGGCGACTCCAGCGTCACGACATCGCCGACCTGAGGGATCTGCGACGTCGATGCGCCGCCTTTGGCGCTGTCGCGCACTATCTCGACGCCGCCGCGGATGATCGCGATCGAGATTTCTTTGCTCGATTCGACGTCGCCGCTCGTGCCCACGTTCTCGTATTCGGACTGCGTGGTCGCGCCCTCCACGACCGACAGCGAGTAGTGCGGAGGCGACGCCGCCGACGCCGTCTGGGCGAGCGCGCCGAGCGTGAGTGCAGCAAGGAACGAACCGAGAAGCGCTGTTCTCATGACGCAGAAGCGTAGATGGAAGCGCGGCGGAAAGCCCGGGGGCTAGAACATCCCGCCGGCCATCGCCGGCAGGATCACAAGGGTGTCGCCGTCGCCGACCGCGGTGTCGAGGCCGTCGAGCACGCGCACGTCCTCGTCGTTGAGGTACACGTTCACGTAGCGGTTGAGCGCGCCGTCGGCTCCGAACAGCTGGCTCTCCGTGGCGGGGTGGCTGCTCGCCAGAGCGCGCAGCACCTCGCCGACGTTCCCGCCGCTCGCGTCGATGAGCTTCTCGCCGCCCACCGAAGCGCGCAGCACTGGGGGAATCTTGATCGTGGCCATCTCGGACGCGCAGACTACCCTGCAGCCGCGCAGAATGCCTCGTAATCAGGGAACACGCCCATCTCCTCGTCGGTGATCTCGCCAGGATCGCGTGAGCAGATCGGGCACTCGGGGTCGCGGTGGACTTTGACCTCCGTGAGCGTCGCCCCGAGCGCGTCGTACAGCAGCAGGCGCCCGATCGCGGGATCGCCGATGTCGAGGATCAGCTTCACGACCTCGGTGGCCTGCAGCAGCCCCATCGTGCCGGGGAGCACGCCGAGCACGCCGTTGGCGCCGCACGACGGCGCGAGCTCCGCGGGCGGTGGCTCGCGGAACAGGCAGCGGTAGCACGGGCCGTCGTACGGCTTGAACACCGACAGCTGCCCGTCGAAGCCGAGAATCGACGCGGACACCACCGGGATCTTCAGGCGCACGGTGGCGTCGTTGAGCAGGTAGCGCGTGGGGAAGTTGTCCACGCCGTCGACGATCACGTCGTAGCCCTCGATGATCTCCATGATGTTCGACGCGTCGATGCGCGTCTGGTACTTCACGACGTGTACGTCCGGGTTGAGCGCGTGGATCGACTCCTCCGCGGAGTCGACCTTCGGGACGCCGACGCGCTGTGTGGAGTGGATCACCTGGCGCTGCAGGTTCGAGAGGTCGACCACGTCGTCGTCCACGATCCCCAGCGTGCCCACGCCGGCCGCCGCGAGATACAGCGCCGTGGGCGAGCCGAGTCCGCCGGCGCCGAGCAGCAGCACCTTCGCGTCGAGCAGCTTCAGCTGGCCCTCGATGCCGATCTCGGGGATCAGCACGTGTCGCGAGTAGCGGTCGCGCTGCTCGGCGCTGAGCGCGCGCGGGACGACGACCTCGTAGCCGCGGTCCTTCCACAGCGTGATCCCGCCCGTCATCGAGCGCACGTGCTCGTAGCCCAGCTCCTCGATGAGCGTGCGCGTCGCGTACGCCGATCGGTTGCCCGACTGGCAGTAGAGGATCACCTGCGTCGAGCGGTCCGGCACGACGCCCTCGATGCGCGTCTCCAGGTAGCTCCTCGGCACGTGCTTCGCGCCCGGGAGGTGCCCGGCGGAGTACTCGTCGGTCTCGCGCACGTCGATCACCGCGACGCCCTCGTCGATCAGCTCGTGCACCTCGGAGGGGTCGACCTCCTCTATCTGGCTCTTCACTAGGCGGAGAAGCTCCGCTCCGGAGGGGCTCATCAGCAAACTCCTAAACTGCACTCAGGATTCATGGACTTCAAAAAGTGTAGCGCCCCTCGGCTCACCCTTGAAGGCCCAATCGCCACCCCTCCCCTACGCTCCCCACGATGCGCCCACGACTAGCGATCGCCCTGCCAGCGCTGGCGCTCGCGCTCCTGATCGCGCTGATCCTCGCGGTGCTCCTCGGCAACGGCTCCTCAGACCGATCCTCCACCGCCACGTACGCCAACCCCGCCGGCGGCGGCAACGACAGCCGCTTCGACGGCGCGGCGCTGCCCGCGGGAATCGCGGCTCCCGACTTCACGCTCACGGACCGCGACGGCAGCTCTATATCTCTAAAGCAGTACCGCGGCCAGGTGACGGTGCTGACGTTCCTGTACTCGACGTGCGGCGCCGCGTGCGTTGTGATCGCCGAGCAGATCCGCGGCGCGCTCGACGACCTGCGCACCCCGGTCCCGGTGCTGATCGTGAGCGCGAACCCGCGCGCGGACACGCCCGCGAGCATCGGCCGCTTCCTCACGGAGGTGGGGCTGACGGGGCGCGTGCGTTACCTCACGGGCCCGCCGGCGCGGTTGCGCGAGCTGTGGCGCTCCTACCGCGTGACTCCCGCGAGCGCCGGCCGCGCGGCGTTCTCGCGCCACGCTTCGGTGCTGCTGATCGACCGCCACGGCGATGAGCGCGTGCTCTACCAGCAGGAACAGCTGACGCCGGAAACGCTCGCGCACGACATCGGGATCCTGGATGGAGATCCCACCCACCCTGATACCCTAGCTGGCAGGTAGGAGATCTGGCGATGATGTTCTCAACCAAGGCCGAGTACGGCGTACGCGTGATGGTCGAGCTTGCTCGGCGCGCTGGTGAGGATCCGATCCCGCTCGCGGAGATCGCCGCGCACGACGGCCTGCCGCTGGCGTACCTCGAGCACCTCGTCGCGCGGCTGCGCAAGGCCGGCCTCGTGGACTCGCGCCGCGGCTCGCGCGGCGGCTACATGCTCGCGCGCCCCGCCGTCGAGATCACCATGGCCGAGGTCGTGCAGGCGCTCGAGGGCTCGATCGCGCCGATCGAGTGCATCTCCGAGGCCGCCGACGGCTCGATCGTGTGCTCGCGCGAGTCCACTCCAGGCCACGTCTGCCCCACGAAGCTGTTGTGGACGCGCGTACGCGGATCGATCGTCAGCACCCTGCGCCAGACCACGCTCGCCGACCTGCTCCCGAAGCCCGCCGCCGCGGACGGGAAGCCAAGCGCACTCCCTGCCGGCGCGGCGCTCACGCCCCCTCTGCAAATCGAACCCCTCACGACCGGAGCCTGAACGGAGAACATGGCCGACCTAGAGATCAAAGACCTGCACGTGCGCACCGAGGACCGCGAGATCCTTCGCGGCGTGGACCTCGAGATCAACCGCGGCGAGATCCACGCGCTGATGGGGCCCAACGGCTCGGGCAAGTCGACGCTCGCGAACACGCTCCTCGGCCACCCCTCCTACGAGATCACGCGGGGCTCGATCGCGTTCAAGGGCGAGGACATCACCGAGGCCGAGCCCCACGACCGCGCCAAGGCGGGCCTGTTCCTCGCGTTCCAGTACCCCGTGTCGATCCCCGGCGTGTCGGTGGCGAACTTCCTCCGCATGGCGATCAACGCCAAGCGCGAGGTGCCGATCCAGGTGAAGGAGTTCCGCACCCAGCTCCAGCACGCCATCGACCTGCTCGACGTCGACCGCTCGTTCACCTCGCGCCACCTTAACGACGGCTTCTCAGGCGGCGAGAAGAAGCGCGCCGAGATCCTGCAGATGGCGATGCTCCAGCCCGACATCGCGATCCTCGACGAGACCGACTCGGGCCTCGACATCGACGCGCTGCGCACCGTCGCCGAGGGCGTCCAGCGGCTGCACGACGAGCAGGGCCTCGGCGCGCTCATCATCACCCACTACCAGCGCATCCTCCACTACGTCAAGCCCCAGTTCGTGCACATCCTCATGGACGGGCGGATCGTGCTCCAGGGCGGCGTCGAGCTCGTCGAGCGCCTGGAGCGCGAGGGCTATGACCAGATCCGCCAGGAGGTCGGCGCAGGTGCCGCCTGAGGCCGTCGCGGTCAAGCCTGGGCGCCACCGCGAGGCGAGCCTCTACCACGCGCTCGCCGGAGCCGGTGACGGTGACGGGCGCTCGCTCGAGCAGCTGCGCGCCGCGGCGCGCGCGGCGTATGACGTGCTGGAGCTGCCCGTGTGGCGGCGCTCGGGGTTCTGGACCACGAACCTCCAGAGCCTCGATGTGGAGGCCGTAAAGCTCGACCCAAGCGCCACGGCCGGCGGGGCTGACGCGACCGGCGCGGCCGACACAACCTCGTCGCAGGGCATCCCCGACGTGGTCACCCGCACGCTCCCCGGCCGCGCGCACGCGGGACGTCTGATCCAGAACGGCGCCGAGGTCGTGCACGTGGAGCTCGACCCGGCGCTGGCCGAGCGCGGCGTGATCCTGTGCTCGCTGGAGGACGCGTTCCGCGATCACTCAGAGCTCGTGGGCGCGTGGTTCTCCAAGCGGCTGCGGATCGACCGTCACAAGCTGGAGGCCGCGAACGCGGCGTTCTGGAGCGGCGGCGCTTTCCTGCACGTACCCGCGGGCGTGGTCGTGGAGGACCCGTTCGAGATCGTGTACGCGATCGATCGGCCTGGCGTGGCGCAGTACGGGCGCACGCTCGTCGTGGGCGCCGCGAACAGCGACTTTCGCGTGCACGAGTACGACCTCGCGGAGAACTTCGCAGGGCAGGCGCTGCACGCGGGCGCGTTCGAGATGTACCTGCAGGATGGCGCGCGCTGCCGCCTGGCGCAGGTGCAGGACTGGGGCAGCGGCGAGGTGTTCGACGCGTCGACGCGCTTCGTCGGCGTCGGCCGCGACGCGTACTGCCACTGGCTGCCGTCGCTGCTGGGCGGGCACCTCGTGCGCCAGCACCTGGAGATCGCGGTGTCGCAGGCGGGCGGCGACATGGCGTTTCGCGGACTGTTCTTCGCCGAGGAGCACGAGCACCTGGACGTGTTCGCGGTCGACCTGCACGAGACGGGTCCGTCGGGCGGGGACGTGCACTGGCGCGGGACCGCGGCGGGTGAGAGCCGCGCGAGCTTCGAGGGGCTGATCCAGATCGACCCGGGCGCGCAGCAGACGCACACGTATCTGCAGTTCCACTCGATGATGCTCTCGCCGAAGGCGCGCATCGACGCGATTCCCTCGGTACTCGTCTCGGCGGATGATGTGTCGGCGTCGCACGGCGGCACGGTGGGCGAGCTCGACGAGGCGCTGATCTTCTACATGCAGACCCGCGGGTTGGATCGCGCGGCGGCGGTGCGCGTGATCGTGGAGGGCTTCTTCGAGCCGCTCGTCGCGGAGATCCAGGACGAGGCTTTGGAGCGGGTCGTGCGCGAGAAGGTCGCGGTGAAGCTCGCGTCCGCGCGCGAGGACATCGAGGCGTATGCCGCCAGTCGCTGAGAACGGCCTTCTTATGAGGACCCCCTCTGGGGGTCAGGCTGGCGTTCGTAGTGACTTCCCCATCTTCGAGCGAACCTTCGGCGGCGCTCCGCTCATCTACCTCGACTCGGGCGCCACGTCGCAGAAGCCGCGCGCGGTGATCGACGCGATGAGCGAGCACCTGGCCGCGCGCAACGCGAACGTTCACCGCGGCGTGTACCCGCTCGCGCAGGAGGCCGACGCGGCATTCGAGGGAGCAAGGGAGCGGATCGCGGCGTTCGTCGGCGCGGAGCCTCGGACGACGATCTTCACGAAGAACGTGACGGAGGCGATCAACCTCGTCGCGTACGCATGGGGGCGCGCGCACGTGAGCGCGGGCGACGCGGTGCTGGTGACGCAGATGGAGCATCACGCGAACCTGGTGCCGTGGCAGGTGCTGTGCCGTGAGCGCGGCGCGACACTTCGCTACCTGGAGGTGGACGAGCGCGGCGAGCTGTCGCTGGACGCGCTCGACGCGGAGCTGGCGCGCGGCGACGTGCGGCTGGTGGCGTTCGCGCACGTGTCGAACGTGCTCGGCACGATCAACCCGGTGAGCGAGATGTGCGCGCGGGTGCGCGCCGCGGGCGCGGTGTCGCTCGTGGACGGCGCGCAGGCTGTGCCGCAGATGCCCGTGGACGTCGAGCGGGTGGGCGCGGACTTCTACGCGTGGACGGGCCACAAGGCGCTGGGGCCGACGGGGATCGGCGTGCTGCACGGCCGCCGCGAGATGCTCGAGGGGATGGAGCCTTTCCTCACGGGCGGGGACATGATCGCGTCAGTGGACTTCGACGGCGCGACGTGGAACGAGCTGCCGTGGAAGTTCGAAGCCGGCACTCCCGCCATCGCGGAGGCCGTGGGGCTGGGCGCGGCGGTGGACTACCTCTCGGCGCTCGGCATGGAGCGCGTGCGCGAGCACGAGCGCTCGCTGACCGCGTACATGCTCGAAGGGCTCGCGACCGTGCCGGGACTGCGGGTGGTCGGCCCGCCCGAGGCGGAGCGCCGCGGCGGACTGGCGTCGTTCACGCTCGAGGGCATCCACCCGCACGACGTCGCCGAGCTGTGCAGCCGCGAGGGCGTGTCCATCCGCGCGGGCCACCACTGCGCGCAGCCGCTGATGCGCTGCCTCGGCGTGGGCGCGACGGCGCGGGCGAGCGTGGGCGTGTACAACGAGCGCTCCGACATCGACGCGCTCGTGAGCTCGCTGCTGGCGGCACGCGGGGTGTTCGCGCTGGACGGAGCCTAAGTCATGGACGACCTTTACCGCGACTACATCCTCGAGCACTACAAGCGCCCGCAGAACTTCGGCGAGCTCGACCCGCACGACCTCGCGGCGCTGGAGCACAACCCGCTGTGCGGCGACGAGCTGGGCGTGCACATCCGCGTGAAGGACGACCGCATCGAGGACCTGCGCTTCCACGGCCACGGCTGCGCGATCTCCCAGGCATCCGCGTCGATCGCCTCGGAGGAGCTGAAGGGGATGACGCTCGCGGAAGTGGGCGAGCTGAACGCGGACTGGATGATCGAGCTGCTCGGCATCCCCGTGTCGGCGACGCGCCGCAAGTGCGCGCTCTTGAACCTGAAGGTCGTGCGCGGCGCGGTGACGGGCGATCACGCCTGGCCCGCCTGATGCCCGCGATACAATTCCTACTGCACAGCACAGGATTCGCCAGCGAGGAGCTTCATGGCCACGATTGACCGCACCAAGATCGTCAAACCGAGCCCGATCGTCGAGGACGATCAGGGCCAGTTGCGCGCTCGCCAGGGCATCTCGCGCGAGGTGGTCAGCGAGCTGTCGAAGATCAAGGGCGAGCCTGACTGGATGGCAGAGAAGCGGATCAAGTCGCTGGAAATCTTCGAACGCAAGCCGATCCCAACGTGGGGCCCGGACCTTGGCGGCCTGAACCTGGACGAGCTGGTGCTCTACTCGCCGCCCACCGCCGGGCGCTTCAACAGCTGGGACGAAGTCCCGCAGGAGATGAAGCAGACGTACGAGGACCTCGGCATCCCCCAGGCCGAGCGCGAGCACCTCGCGGGCGTCGTCGGCGTGTGGCGCCAGGAGCCGGTGTACGAGGGGTTGAAGGAGGAGTACGCCAAGCAGGGGATCCTGTTCTGCTCGATGGACACCGCCATCACCGAATACCCCGAGCTGGTGCAGAAATACTTCATGAACAAATGCGTGCCGCCGCAGGACAACAAGTTCTCGGCGCTGCACGGAGCGGTCTGGTCCGGCGGAGCGTTCTGCTACATCCCCAAGGGCGTCAAGTGCGACCTCCCACTGCAGTCTTACTTCCGCATGGAGGGGGCCGGCGAGGGCACGTTCGAGCACACGCTGATCGTCGCGGACGAGGGCTCCGAGGTGAACTACATCGAGGGCTGCACCGCGCAGACTTACAGCGTCAACTCGATGCACTCCGCGGTCGTCGAGATCTTCGTGCACGAGGGCGCGAAGGCGCGCTACACGACCGTGCAGAACTGGTCGAAGGACGTCTACAACCTCAACACCAAGCGCGCGGTGGTCGACGCGAACGGCACCGTCGAGTGGGTCGGCGGGTCGATGGGGGCGAAGTACGTGATGCTCTACCCCGGCTCGTTCCTGATGGGCGAGGGCGCGCGCGCTGACCACCTGAACGTGGGCGTGGCGGGCAAAGGCGTGCACAAGGATACGGGCGCGAAGGTCGTGCACCTGGCGCCCAACACGACGTCGAACATCCTCGCGAAGTCGATCTCCAAGGACGGCGGGATCATGGGCTACCGCGGCCTGGTGAAGATGGGCCACAACTCCGCGGGCTCCAAAGCGCGCGTGCAGTGCGACGGGCTGATGATGGACGGCGAATCGAAATCGGACACCTGGCCGGACATCCAGATCCAGAATCCGCACGTGACGGTCGCGCACGAGGCCACCGTGGGCCGCATCTCAGACGACCAGCTCTTCTACATGGGCTCGCGCGGCTTCACCGAGGACGAGGCCGCGGCGATGATCGTCAACGGCTTCATCGAGCCGGTGACGAAGGAGCTGCCGATGGAGTACGCGGTGGAGCTGAACCGTTTGATTCAGCTGGAGATGGTCGGCTCAATAGGCTGAGCGGCGCGATGGCCGGCGCATGGCGGCGTCCTCGATCGCTCGCGTGCAAAGCACGCCACGCTCACTGCGTCCTTGCCATGCTTGCCCCTCGCACCGCTCAGACGCGTTGTGACCATGCGCACTGACTTCGATCCGGCCGAGCTCGGCCACGCGTTCTACGGGCTGCTGACGAGCGTTGTGCTTCCGCGGCCGATCGCGTGGGTTTCGAGCGTGTCGGCCGAGGGGGTCGAGAACCTCGCTCCGCACTCGTTCTTCACGGTGTCGTGCGTGAACCCGCCGGTGGTGCAGTTCACGTCGGTGGGGCGCAAGGACTCGTTGAGCAACATCGAGGCGACGGGCGAGTTCGTGGTGTGCCTCGCACCGGAGTGGCTGTTCGAGCAGGTGAACGCGTCGAGCACGGACTTCCCGCCGGATGTGAGCGAGTTCGAGGCGGTGGGCGTGAGCCGCGAGCCGAGCCTGCGCGTGCGCCCTCCGCGCGTGGCGGAGTCGCCGGTGGCGCTCGAGTGCGTGCTGCACGACACGCTCTCCTTCGGCGACTCGACGATGGTATGCGGGCGGGTCGTGCACGCGGCGATCTCCGACAGCGTGCTCACGGACGGCCGCCCCGACGTGGAGAAGCTCAAGCCGCTGGCGCGTCTGGGCGCGAACCAGTGGAGCCGCCTCGGCGAGATCGTGCGCATCAACCGGATCGCGCACCGGGACTGGCCGGGGCACTACAAGCTCTAGATGCGCGCCCCGACGGACAGGATCGCGGCGCCGCTGTTCCCAACACGGCTGCCGTGGGTAAACGCCACCGGACCGCAGGCGACCATCCAGCGCGGACGCCCGATGCTGGTGGAGTTCTGGGACTTCTGCAGGCCCAACTCGATCCGCACGCTCCCATACATCAAGGCGTGGCACGAGCGCTACGCCGACGCGGGGCTGCGGATGATCGGCGTGCACTGCCCCGGCTTCGACGCCTCGCGCGACGAGCAAGCCGTCAGAGACGCGGTGGCGCGCCTCGGGATCTCCTACCCGGTGCTGATCGACAGCGAGCTGGAGCTGTGGGGCGAGTACGAGAACGCGGGCTGGCCGGCGCGCTACCTGTTCGACGGCCGCGCGCGGCTGTTCGAGTACCACTATGGCGAGGGGGCGTACGAGGAGACGGAGCGCGCGATCCAGGAGCTGCTGGGCGTCGAG
>DASUPL010000303.1:0-8628 GCA_036281155.1 Solirubrobacteraceae bacterium
CGATCACCGTGGTGTGGAGGGCCTGGTACATGTTGAACTTGGGCATCGCCACGAAGTCCTTGAAGCGGCCCGGCAGCGGCTTCCACAGCGAGTGGATCACGCCGACGGTGCCGTAGCAGTCCTTGACCGAGTCGACGATCACGCGCATCGCGGTGAGGTCGTAGATCTCGTTGAACTCGCGGCCCTTCTTCGTCATCTTCGAGTAGATCGAGTAGAAGTGCTTCGCGCGCCCCGCGATCTCCGCCTTCACGCCGACCTTCGCGAGCTCCTCGCGCAGGTAGTCGCCCGCCTCGGTCACGTAGCTCTCGCGCTCCTCGCGCTGCTGGGCGACGAGGCCCTTTATCTCCTGGTACTTGCGCGGGTGCAGCGTCGCGAACGCCAGATCCTCGAGCTCCCACTTGATCGCGTGGATACCCAGGCGGTGGGCCAGCGGCGCGTAGATGTCGAGCGTCTCGCGCGCCTTGTCCATCTGCTTCTGCTTCGACATCGCGTCGATCGTGCGCATGTTGTGCAGGCGGTCGGCGAGCTTGATCAGGATCACCCGCACGTCGGTGGCCATCGCGACCATCATCTTGCGGTCGTTGCTCGCCTGCGCCTCGTCGCGCGACTGGAACGTGATCCCCGTCAGCTTCGTCACGCCGTCGACGATCGCCGCGATCTCATCGCCGAAGCGCTCGCGCACCTCCTCCAGCGACGCGGAGGTGTCCTCGACGGTGTCGTGCAGCAGCGCCGCGCACAGCGTCTCGGTGTCGAGGCGCATGCTGGCGCAGATCTGCGCCACCCCGACGGGGTGCACGATGAAGTCCTCGCCTGACTTGCGGCGCTGGTCGGCGTGGTGCTCGCACGCGAACACGAACGCGTCCCTGACGCGTTCGCGGTCGATCTCGATCGAGGAGTCCGCCGCGTGCTCGGAGATGATCGCGAACAGGTCGCCGAGCAGCCGGCGCTCGGATGCGTTCAGCTTCATCGACGCGCCCGTGTCGACCGGGCTCGAGGCGACCGGGCGCGGGGCGGCGCTGGGCTTCGGCGGGGTCTCTGTGGCCTGCGATCCCTTCGGTCTGTCGACGATCGTCATGGTCAAAGGTTAGGGGACCGCACCACTGGATTGAAGGGTTGGTTACGGGAGTGCGAAGAGAACGAGATCCTCGGACTCGAGCTCCGTCGTCGCGAGCGCCGTCTCGAGCGTCTCCTGGGCCTTGCGCAGCACCAGGCGCGGCTCGCTGACGCCGTTCCATTCGTTGACCTCGAGCGTGAACGTCGCCTGCGCGGGAACGCCGTCGGCGACCGGTAGACGCCCTCCGTTTCCGAACGCCACCGCGCGCGCGCGGGCGCCGCCGGACTCGACCGTGAAGCGGACGTGCTTGCCTTCGCCCATCGGCCTCGCGTCGGCGAACGTCGCGTCGGCGAGCATCAGCGACACGCTGGGGTTGCCGCGCCCGAACGGCGCTAGCGTCGCTAGCTCCTCCGCCAGCGTCATCCCCAGCTCGTCGCCGTCGACGATCGCGTCCACGCGCTCCACGGGGATGAGATCCTCGGCTCGCATGACGCGCTCGACGTGAGCGCACAGCGCGTCCTGGAAGGCGTCCACGGCTCCGCGCTCGATCTCCAGGCCCGCCGCCGCCCGGTGCCCGCCGTAGCGCAGCAGGTGCTCGTCGCACGCGGTCAGGCCCGCGAGCAGGTCGAACGCGTCGACGCTGCGCCCCGACCCCTTGCCGGTCTCGCCGTCCAGGGCGATCATCACGACCGGCCGTCCGCTCAGCTCGACCAGGCGCGAGGCCACGATCCCGATCACGCCCGCGTGCCATTCCTCGCCCGCGAGCACGTACGCCGGGCGCTCGCCGAGCGCCTTCAGCTGTGCTTCGGCCTGGAAGCGGATGCGCGTCTCCACCTGTCTGCGCTCGCGGTTGGCCGCGTCGAGCTCTTGCGCGATCTGCCGCGCGCGCTCGTGGTCCTCGGTGAGGATCAACTCGAGCCCGGCGTCGGCGCGGTACAGGCGCCCGGCCGCGTTCAGGCGTGGGGCGAGCGCGAAGCCGATCGCGCGCTCGTTCACCTTCCCCGGGTCGACGCCCGCGACGGCCATCAGCGCACGCAGCCCCGGCTTGGCGGTGCTCGCCAGCGCGCGCAGGCCGCGGCGCACGAGCGCGCGGTTCTCGCCGAGCAGCGGCACCACGTCGGCGATCGTCGCGAGCGCCACGAGGTCGAGGTCGAGGTCGCGGCGCAGCTCGAGCGGATCGCGCCCGAGGGCGCTGTACACGGCCTGCGCGAGCTTGTACGCGACCGCGGTGGCGCAGAGGTCGCGACAGGGGTACCCGCACAGCGCCGGGTGCACGATCGGGGCCCGCGGCAGCGATCCGTCGGCGCGGGGGGAGTGGTGGTCGCTGACGACCACGTCCATCCCCAGCGCCTTCGCGCCGGCGACCTCCTCGACGGCGGTGATCGCGCAGTCGGCCGTCACGAGCAGCCGCGTCCCGCGCGCGTGCAGCCGCCGCACGGTGTCGATGCTCAGTCCGTAGCCGTCGCCGGCGCGATCGGGGAGGTAGGAGTCCACGTCCGCCCCGAGATCGCGCAGCGTGCGCACGAGGATCGCCGTCGAGCAGATGCCATCCACGTCGTAGTCGCCGTGGATCGTGATCCGCGTGCCCGCGCGTACGTGGGAGACGATCGAGTCCACGGCCTCGTCGATGCCCGCGAACTCCTCCGGCGAGTGCTCCTCATCGCCCGCAAGGAACGCGCGCGCGCTGGACGGCTCGGCCATGCCGCGGCGAACGAGCACCTGCGCCAGCGGACCGCTCACGCCGAGCTCGAGCTGCAGCCGACGGACGTCGTCCGGCGGACAATCGGGGATCTCAAAGCGGCAGTCGCTCACCCCGCGAGACTACGGCCAGGGCTAGACAGAACCCTAGACGGGACTCCGCCGTCCGGGCGTCGTCTAGCTCGCCACTCTTTCGCGGCGCATTCCCTCGGCATAGATCAGTCCCATGCCGATCAGCGCCCCTGGGATCGCGTAGAGGATCACGCCGATGTCGGTGGCCTTCTCGCCGGGGATCTGAAAGGCGGAGACCTTCACGCCGTAGATGATCAGCCCGACCACGATCGACCCGATCAGCGAGCCCATCAGCGCTCCGACGATGCCGCCCCAGAAGCGGTCCGGCAGGAAGATCGTGAAGTGCCACATCGCGAGACCCATCATCACCCAGCCGAGCATGCCCATCAGCGAGCCCTCCCGTGTCTGCGATTACGCGGCTTGCGGTTCTTCTGGCGCGCCTTGGGGTCTTCCTTGAGCACGAGGTCCTCCGGCGTGAGATCCGCCGCGGGGTCGCGCTCCGGCGCGGGCGGCGGCGCTGTCTTCGTGGCCGCGGCGCCCTTGCGCCCGCCGCCCGCCGCGGGCGCACCGCTCGGCTTGCCATCCACGTCCAGGTCGCGCACCAGCTCCTGGAACTCTTCGCGTGAGATCTGCTCGCCCGGCGTCTCCGGCGCGATCAGGCTGCCACGCCGCGTGCGCTTGCGCTTCTGCGTCGGCTCGACGTTTTCCTGCGCGCCCGTGGCGGTCGTCGCGTAGGCGGGCACGAGCCCCAGTTCGCCCGCGATGCGGGTGCGCCTGATGCGGTAGCCGCTCTCGCGCTCCTTCCAGTGCGTCAGCACCGGCGAGGCGATGAAGATCGAGGAGTACGCGCCGGAGGCGACGCCGATGATCAGCGCGAACGCGAAGTCCTTCAGCGTCTCGCCGCCGAACAGCAGCAGCGCGGTCACCGGCAGCAGCGTGCAGAAGCTCGTCGCCAGCGATCTCGTCAGCACCTCGGCCATCGAGCGGTTGACGATCTGCGAGAAGGCCGCGCGCGGCATCCGCGGCACGTTCTCGCGCACGCGGTCGAACACGATGATCGTGTCGTACAGCGAGTACCCGAGGATCGTCAGCAGAGCGGCGACCGTCGCCGTCGTGACTTCCCTCCCCGTCAGCGAGTACACGCCGGCCGTGATCAGCAGGTCGTGCATCAGCGCGATCAGCACCGGCACCGCGTACTTCCACTCGAACCTCAGCGCGATGTACGCCGAGATCACCAGCAGCGAGGCGATGATCGCGATGATCGCGCTCTTGGCGACCGTTTTCCCGAACGTCGGGCCGATCGACGTCGATGAGAAGTTCTTCGTGCCCGGGTTGCCGGGGCCGTTACCGAACTTATCGTCGAGCGCCGCCTGGACCTGCTTGACGGCGTCCGGCTTCAGCGTCTTGGTCGAGATCTGATAGCCGCTGCCGCCGATGCTCGCGTTCGTGTACTTCTGGACCTCCGCGTTGCCGTAGCCGGCGGCGCTCAGCACGCTCGCCACTTCGCCCTCGGAGACGGACTTCACGAACGCCGTCTGGATGCGCGTGCCGGACTTGAAGTCGATCCCGAAGTTCAGCCCGTTGCCGCCGATCGCCAGCGCGCCCACGAGCAGGATCACGCCCGAGAACGAGAAGAACCATCGCGACGCGCCCATGAAGTCGAGCGTCCAGCCGCGCCCGCGCTGCTTTGCTCCCAGCGCCGCGGGGTGGGTGACGAATTTGGAGCGGCTCATCGTACCCAGCGCGGCCTGGGTCGCGAGCACCGCCGTGAACAGCGTCAGCATCGTGCCGATGCCGAGCGTGAGGGCGAAGCCCTTGACTTCCGCCGTCGCCAGCGCGAACAGGATGAACGCCGTCATGAACGTCACCACGTTCGCGTCCACGATCGCCGCGAAGCCGC
This sequence comes from Solirubrobacteraceae bacterium, assembly GCA_036281155.1. Classification (GTDB taxonomy): domain Bacteria; phylum Actinomycetota; class Thermoleophilia; order Solirubrobacterales; family Solirubrobacteraceae; genus Palsa-744. The sequence goes on from DASUPL010000303.1 coordinate 4,725, forward strand.
GCTTGTAGCCCGTCGCGATCCCCGAGATCACCGATCGACCCCCGCGGATCTCCTCCTTGACGCGCTCGAAGATCACGATGTTCGCGTCCGCCGCGATGCCGATCGTGAGGATCAGCCCGGCGATGCCGGGGAGCGTCAGCGTGACGGGGATCAGCTTGATCAGCGCGAAGAAGTAGATCCCGTAGATGAGCAGGCCGCCGATCGCGATCGCGCCGAGGACGCGGTAGAACAGCAGCAGGAACACGCACACGATCACGAACCCGATGAGCCCCGCTACGAGACCCTCGTTGAGCGCCTGTTTGCCGAGCGTCGCCGAGACCTGCGAGCGCGAGATCAGCGCGAGCTTGATCGGCAGCGCACCCGACTGCAGCTCGCCCGCGAGGTTCTGCGCCGAGGTGATTGTGAAGCCGCCGGAGATCTGCGAGCCGGTGGCGGCGTCGATGCCTTCGGGGTACTTGGTGTAGTCGATCGACGGCGCGGTGATCACCTGGCCGTCGAGCACAACCGCGAAGTGCTGCTGGGCGGCTTCCTTGCTCACGCCCGGGAGCTGCGCGTCCTGGCCGCGGTGTGAGATCTCCTTCGTGACCCTTTCGAAGACGCTCTTGCCGTGCTTGCTGAAGCCGAACGTCACGTTCGGCTGGCCGCTGCCGCCGCCGCCTTCGTCGAAGCCCTGCGCCGGGTTGGTCACGTCCGCCCCGGACAGCACCGGCTCGTCCCTGAGCACGTACCAGCTGTTCGGCGACTGGTTCGTCACCTTGCCGGTTTTTTCGCTCTGGGCGGGCTGGGACTGGACGACGACCGTTCCTGGGTTGACGCGAACGGCCTTCGGCTTCGCGTCCTTCGGCGGTTTGTAGCCGTCGGCGTACAGGTTCTGTTCGGTTTCCTGCGGCGGGCAGATCGGCTTGCCGCTGCTGCAGAGCATCTTTTCGTGAGCCGTGTCGAGCAGGTACCAGCTGCCGTAGATGCACCCGTTGGTCTGAGCCGGGGTGCAGCCTTTCGCCCACGTGGTGTCCGTGGCGCGCAGTTCCGGGGCGCGTTTGGCGGCGAGCTGTACGGCCTTGTACTCGAGCAGCCCAGTGATGGAGGACGCGGCCGCCTGGCCGCCCGTGACCGACGGTTCGCTCGGGGCGGGCTTGCCGTTGGGGCCGATCACGTTCGGCTCCCAGTCGTAGAACTGCAGTTGCGCGGTCTTGCCGACCTGTTCCTGCGCGCGCGTGGCGTTGCTCACTTCCGGCAGCGCGACGTCGATTTCGCGTTCCCCCGAGCGCTGGATTTCCGGTTGCGCCACGCCCAGCTGGTCGACGCGCTTGCGCATGATCTCGATCGCGCGTTCCAGCGACGCGGTGTCGACTTTCGACTGCGCGGTGGGCTTGCCTTCGTAGACGAGCTCCACCCCGCCCTTCAGGTCCAGGCCGAGGCGTGTCTTCTTCGTCAGGATCGCCGCGGCCGACCCCGCGATCAGCAGGACGACGGTCAGCAGTACGAAGAGGTTGCGGCGGCGGTCGGTCATGCTCTCAGCAGACTACTTGTCGGGGGTCAACACGAGCAACAGCCCGCCGTCGTCGTCATAGGCGGGGAACATGTCCGCTTTGGCGCTCGCCGCCATGTCGCGTTCGCCGCTCACGCGCACCTGCACCGCGAGCGCGCGCACGCCCCACTCCAGGACCGTCGCCACCGGATCGTCGCCGCTGGAGAAGTCAAGGCCGAGGACCTCCTCGACGCGCTGGCCGATGACCGCTTCCTCCTCCAGGCCCGTGAACGCGAACGAGTTCTTGCCGCAGCCGACCACGCGCCCCTCGCCGTCGCACACGAAGAACGCCGCGTCCGGCGCTGGGTAATAGTCGTCGAGCAGTTCGAACAGGAACGCGAAGCCGCACTTCGTGCAGCCCTTGGGCTGGCGCGTGAAGCCGAGGTTGCGGTCGAGCTCGCTCGTGCGGTGGCCGCAGTTGGGGCAGATGAACGGGTGTGCCATCTCGCCACAGACTACGCAAGCCGACACGCGGAGGCCCCCGCACAGGCCGGGGCGTCGATCAGGGGCTTCATGGGCCTCAGAACAGCGGCTGCTCGGTCGCCGCGAGGGGCGCGAGGCCGAGGTGCTCGAACGCCGCGGGGGTCGCCGCGCGACCGCGCGGGGTGCGCTTGATGAAGCCCTCCTGCAGCAGATATGGCTCGTACACGTCCTCGATCGTGTCCTGCTCCTCGCCGACCGCGACCGCCAGCGTCGAGAGGCCCACGGGCCCGCCGGCGAACTTCGCGCAGATCGTCTCGAGGATCCTGCGGTCGAGGCGGTCCAGGCCGCGCTCGTCGACCTCCAGCATGTCCAGCGCCGCCTGCGCCGCATCCGCGGTGACGACGCCCTGCATCCGCACCTCGGCGAAGTCACGTACGCGCTTCAGCAGCCGGTTGGCCACGCGCGGCGTGCCGCGGCTGCGCGCGGCGATCGCCAGCGCCCCGTCCTCCTGCAGCTCGATGTCGAGGATGCCCGCTGAGCGGCGCACGATGATCGCGAGCTCGCGCACGCCGTAGGGCTCCAGGCGCGCCTGGATGCCGAAGCGGTCGCGCAGCGGCGTCGTCAGCAGGCCCGTGCGCGTCGTCGCGCCGACGAGCGTGAACGGCGGCAGCTCGAGCGTGACCACACGTGCGCCAGCGCCCTGCCCGACGGTGATCGGCAGGCGGTGATCCTCCATCGCCGGGTAGAACGTCTCCTCGAGCGTCCGCGGCAGGCGGTGGATCTCATCGACGAAGAACACGCTGCGGGGCTCCAGGGCCGTCAGAAACGCCGCGATGTCTCCCTTGCGCTCCAGCGCCGGCCCGGCCGTCTGTACGAACGGCACTTCCAGCTCCGCCGCGACGATCTGCGCGAGCGAGGTCTTGCCAAGGCCCGGAGGGCCCGCCAGCAGGAGGTGGTCGAGCGCGTCGCCGCGGGCGCTGCACGCCTCGATCGCGACCGACAGCTGCTGGCGCAGCGTCTCCTGCCCGACGAACTCCTCCAGCCGCTTCGGCCGCAGCGAGCGGTCGAGCTCGTCCTCGGGGACGAGGTAGGGGGTTTGGATGCGGGCCGCGATCTCGCTCATGGCCTCAAGACGCCCGCGCCACGCGCAGCGCGTGGCCGATCAGGTCCTCCGCGCTCTCGCCCTGCGCGTCGCGCAGCAGCTCTTCGGCCTCGCCGAGCGCGTAGCCGAGCTCCAGCAGCCCTTCGCGGGCGAGCATCCGCGGGTCAGGCGCCGCGCCGCGGCGCGCCACGATCGGCACCCGCACCGCATCGGGGCCGGCGTCCACGCCGACCTTCTCGCGCAGCTCCACGATGATCCGTTCCGCCGTGCGCTTGCCGATCCCCGGCACCGCCTGAAAGCGCGCCGCGTCGCCCGCCGCGAGCGCCGCGATCAGCTCACGCGGCGGTCCCGCCGAGAGCACCGCCAGCGCGACCTTCGGGCCGACCGCCTGCACCGAGAGCAGCATCAGGAACAGGTCGCGCTCCTGCTCGGAGTGAAAGCCATACAGCGCGAGCGCGTCGTCGCGCACGATCAGGTGCGCGTGCAGCGTCACCTCCTCGCCCACCGCCGGCACGTGGCGCAGCGTCTCCGCGGAGATCGCCGCGCGGTAGCCCACGCTCCCGCACAGCACCACCACATGGTCGCCGCGGCGGACCGCGACCTCGCCTCGCAGCAGTGAGATCATGCGCTCGCCTGTGCCAGCGCCGTCGTGAGCGGCGCGCAGTTGGCGTGGCAGACCGCGACCGCGAGCGCGTCCGCGGCGTGGTCGGGGCGCGGCTCCTCGAGCAGGCCGAGCAGCGTCTTGACCATCCGCGCCACCTGATCCTTCTGCGCACGTCCGCTGCCGCACACCGCGCTCTTGACCTGCTGCGGGGTGTAGCTCGCGCAGGGTATGGCGTGCTGGCCGGCCG
>DASUPL010000304.1:0-7369 GCA_036281155.1 Solirubrobacteraceae bacterium
CGAGGCGAAGATCGTCAAGGACAAGGGCAAGGTCACCGACGAGCAGATCACGAAGTACTACAACACGAACAAATCGCGCTTCGGCACGCCTGAAAAGCGCAGCGTTCAGATCATCCTCACTAAGACCGAAGCGGCGGCGAAGAGCGCGAAGAAGGACATCGAATCGGGTAAGGGCTTCGCGAGCGTGGCAAAGCAGGTCTCGATCGACCCGACGAGCAAGACCAAGGGCGGACTGCTGCCGGAAGTGATCAAGGGTCAGCAGGAGAAATCGCTCGACAAGGCCATCTTCTCCGCTTCGAAGAACGTTCTGAGCGGTCCCATCAAGACCCCGTTCGGCTTCTACATCTTCGAAGTGAAGGGCGTCACCGCCGGCCAACAGCAGCCTCTGTCGAAGGTGAAGGCTTCGATCAAGCAGCAGCTCACCGCGACCCAGCAGCAGAAAGCGCTCGCCGATTTCGTGAAGGGGTTCAAGAAGAAGTGGACCGCGAAGACGGACTGTCGCAAGGGCTTCGTCGTGACCGACTGCAAGCAGTACAAAGCCCCGAAGACGAGCTCGAAACCGATCTCGCCTTCGACCGGTACAAGCAAAACCGGCTAGAGGCGTTCGGCGAAAGCTGGAACCGGCCCCGGCGAGTGGAAGGATCCGCCGCATGAGTCAGATCGAGCGAGTCCACGCACGTCAGATCCTCGACAGTCGAGGCAACCCGACGGTGGAGGTCGACATCGTCCTGCGCTCTGGCGCGCAGGGGCGCGCCGCGGTGCCCTCAGGCGCCTCCACGGGCGAGTTCGAGGCGACCGAGCTGCGCGACGGCGGCGAGCGCTGGCAGGGCAAGGGAGTCTCGCGCGCGGTCGCGAACGTCGACAGCGAGATCTCACAGGCGCTGATCGGTGCGGACGCTGCCGACCAGGAGGGGGTGGACCGTGCGCTCATATCTCTCGACGGCACGCCGAACAAGTCGCGCCTGGGAGCGAACGCGATCCTGGGCGTATCGCTGGCGACGGCTCACGCCCAGGCGGCGGAGGAGGGGCTCGCGCTGTGGCGCTACCTGGGCGGCGAGCAGGCGCGCGTGCTGCCTGTGCCGATGATGAACGTGCTCAACGGCGGCGCGCACGCGGACAACAAAGTCGACTTCCAGGAGTTCATGGTCGTGCCGTGCGGCGCGCGGAGCTTCTCGGAGTGCCTGCGCATGGGCGATGAGGTCTTTCACGCGCTCAAACGCACATTGCACGAGCGCGGCCTGGGCACGACGGTGGGCGACGAGGGCGGCTTCGCACCCGACCTGAGCTCCAACGAGGAGGCGCTCGAGATGCTGATGGCGGGCATTCACGCCGCGGGCTACACGCCGGGGGAGGACATCGCGATCGCGCTGGACCCTGCGACGAGCGAGATCTACCGAGACGGCTCGTACGTGCTCGAGCACGAGGGACGCACGCTGAGCGCGGTCGAGCTGGCGGACTACTGGGCGGACCTCGCCTCGCGCTACCCGATCGTGTCGATCGAGGACGGCATGGACGAGGAGGACTGGGACGGCTGGAGAGCGCTGACGGATCGCCTCGGCGCGACGGTGCAGCTCGTGGGCGACGATCTGTTCGTGACGAACACCGAGCGGCTCAGCCGCGGCATCGAGGCGGGCGTGGGCAACTCGATCCTGATCAAGGTCAACCAGATCGGCACGCTCACGGAGACGCTCGAGGCGATCGCGATGGCACGCGACGCGGGCTACACGGCGGTGATGAGCCACCGCTCGGGCGAGACCGAGGACGTGACGATCGCGGACCTCGCCGTGGCGACTGGCTGCGGGCAGATCAAGACGGGCGCGCCGTCGCGCTCGGATCGTGTGGCGAAGTACAACCAGCTGCTGCGCATCGAGGAGCAGCTGGGCGACGCCGCCCAGTTCCCCGGACGCGCCGCGTTCGGTGGGCGTTAGCGCCCACCGCCCGCACAGCCGTCGATGTCGGCAGGAGGTTCGCGGCCGTGCGCGAATCGGTGGTAGGTGTCCGCCGCCTCAGCCACAGCAGCACGCAGTAAACGCGTCGCGAGGATTCGCTGGGATCGCCTTGGGCGCACGGCGATCCTGTGCGTGCTGGCGGCGCTCGCGTACCTGTACCTGAGTGCGGGCGTGCACATGCTCTCCACGTGGCGCCAGTCCCGCCACGACAGCGCGGTGGTGTCGACGTTGCGACACGAACACGCGCTGCTGCTGCGCCAGCACGAAACGCTGAGCAAGCAGTCGACGCTCGAAGCGGAGGCGCGCCAGCTGGGGATGATGAAGAAGAACGAGCAGCCCTACCTCGTCGGCTCGCTGCCGAACGACTGACCCATCGCGAGCTGGCCCCCGCGCGCGCCGGGTCGATCAACCCACTGCTAGCCTCGGGCGAAGTGTCATTCGAGAACGCGATCTACCAGTGGCAGCAGGGCGAGCGGCGCCTGCAACGGGCGCCGCTGGAGCACACGCAGTTGCTGGAGCGGGTGATCGAAGCGATCGTGGCGGAGCTGCGCCGCCGCCTCGGCGGGCGCTTCTCCGCGGCGGAGCTCGTTGACCTGTACGGCGCGGGCACCGGCTGGTGCCTGCAGGTGGCGATGAAGCTCGCCCCAGCCGACCCGTGGGCGTGGGAGGCGGGTCTGGTGGCTGACGCGGCGTTCGGTCGCTACCTGAGAGAGGCCAGCGATTACGCGGGAGGAAGGCTCGAGATCGGTGCTTAGTGGCGCCGGTCGTCCGTGCTGCTAGTCGCTCTGGTCGTCCTCGGTGCGGCGGATGACGATGCGGTCCTCTTCGACGGTGACCTCGATGGGCCTGTGGCCGGCCCAGTGCTCGGCGTAGATGGGGCTGTCCTGGATGGCGGGGTCGAGCCACAGCCCGTAGCCCTCCTCGCCGTGGTCGAACGTTCCCTCGAGCGGTCCGGTGTTGGCTGCGCCGGAGCGCGACCGTCCACGCCCGCCGCGGCGGCTGCGGCGACGGGGTTTGGCCTCGCTGGGCTCCTCGGCGTCCTCGCCGGCCTCCTCGGCCTCCAGGCGAGCGCGCTCGGCCTCCGCTTCGGCTGCTTCGAGCTCGGCGGCGATCAGCGCGTCGTCCTCGGCGCGAAGGTCTATCTCCTCGGGGTAGTCGTTCCCGCCGGCGCCGTCAGGCGAGTCCTCGTCGCTGACGAGCTCGTTCTGGCGCTTGAACTGCTCGATATCGCGGACTGTTACCTCGAGCTGATGGGCGACCCAGGCATCGGTACGACCCTGGCGAACCCAGGCGCGAATTTGGTTGAGGTGCGGGCGCAATGATTTGCGGGGCATGAACGGTCCGGGAGACTAGCGTAAAGCGAGTCCACAGCGCCGCGGTCGTCGAAAAGGTCCGCTCGGTGGGGCTCCCCCGCGCGCGCGAGAACGCATTGGGATCGCGTTCTTCCGGTCCTGGGACTATGCTTGGCAGACCGGCGGTGGGGGCTAGCGCCGGGTCGCCATGGGCAAAGAGGAAGGTGCATCGAATGCTGGTTCTGACGCGCAAGTCCAACCAGAGCATCATGATCGGGGATGAGATCGAGGTCTCGGTGCTGTCTGTCATGGGCGAGAAGGTGCGGATCGGCATTCAGGCGCCCCAAAAGGTGCCGGTCTTTCGCAAGGAGATCTACCTCGAGATACATCGCGAAACGGGTGCTGTGACGGTGAGCGATGAGGGTCACGAGCCGGGGCACGCGACGAAGGTGGACGAGTCGCTGCACAAGCTCGGCGATGGCACCTAGCGCCCGCGGGCGGCTCTAGCCGAGCAGTAGGTAGAGGGTCCGAAACATCACCACGGTTACGATCGCCGCGGTCATTATGAGCGTGAGGACGAGTAGTCCGAAACGTACGGAGCCACGCTTGTGCCGCTTGTCGACCTCGCGCCTGAGCGCGCGCTGCTCGGTGGTGCGCTTGAGCGACGCGCGCCGATGACGGTCGAGCGATATCTCCTTGACGAACGCTCGCTCCCACTCAGCGAGACTCTGGCGCATCTTCATAGCGCTTACGCCGGCTGCGTCTAGGACGCTTTGGCGCGCTCGTAGACGGCTACGAAGCGGAGGTAGTTCTCCGCGATCTTGCGGGCGCCGGCGGCGCGCTCGATCTTGCCATCGACATATGCCTTGAGCGGGTCCCACCAGATGGAGCGGCCGATGGCGAAGCCGACGAAGCCCTCGACGGGGGCCGCCTGGGTCAGCCAGTGGTCGACCTTGGCGTCGTCGGCGCCGCGGCCGAGGACCACGCACACGACGCCGTCGCGCCCGTCCACACGGGTCTGCGCGGCGAGCATTTCGCAGTCGGAGCGCTCGTCGACGCCCTCGATCTTCCAGATGTCGGCCTCGACGCCGGCATTCTGGATCTCGGCGATCGCGCGGCGCATCAGCTCGGGGCGCAGCTCGGCGTCGTAGCGGTCGCTGTCGCCGTCGACGGACGCCAGCTGGGCGTCCTCGGCGGGCACGAGCAGCTCGAAGAGGAACTTGCGATCGTGCTCATGCAGCCAATCGCTGAGTCGCTTGAGCTTGCCCAGCTGCTCGCGGTTTTCCTCGGCGTTGCCGTCGGGGTTGTACCGGACGAGCACCTTGGTGAAGTCGGGGTCGAAGCTCTCGATGTGGGCGCCGAACTCGTCGCCGTACTGGAAGTCGAACATGTTCTGGCCGGAGCGCTCGGCGGGCATCGCGAGCTTCAGCCCCCGCTCGCGTGCCTCGACGGGGACGGTGGAGCCGAACTGCTCGTCGACGAGCACGCCGGTGGCGGCCGCGTCGGCGCCGCCGCCGACGGCCTGCAGCATGCCCTCGAAGATCAGGTGCTTGGCGTCGGCGATGATCGCCGTCTGCTCGGCGTCCGGCTCACCCTCGATCCCGAAGAACTTCTTCTGGAAGGAGCCACGGTGGTCGAACGCGAGGATGTAGAGCTTGTGGTCGTATCCGAGGTTCATGCGACTGAGTATTCCAGAGGGGCGCGTGGGGCGGGGTCGACAGGCCCTTAGAATGAACCCGAGATGACCTCCGGTGCTGACCTGTTCGTGGTGTGCAAGCAGTGCGGATCAGAGGTGAGCCCGTACATCACGGAGTGCCCGTACTGCGGCAATCGTCTGCGCCGCCGCGCGCCGAAGCTGCCGCGCGTGAACGGTCCGAAGAGGCCGGCTGCGGGCCGCGCACGACTGGGCTCGCTGCTGGGCGCGCCTGGGCGCGGCGTGAGCGGCACGCGCGCTCGCGCGCGCCGCACGACCCACGGGGCGGGTCGGTGGGCGGCGTCGCGCCCGTACGCGACGATCGCGCTGGTGGCGGTGAGCTGTGTGTCTTGGATCGTGTTCCACGCGGAACTGAAGATCTATACGCACATGGCGATCGTGGGCCCGATCGCGGGCGACTGGTGGAAGCCGTTCACGAGCGAGTTCGCGTCTCTGAACGGCCCGTATACGTTCGTGGCGATCCTCACGCTGGCGATCTTCGGCTGGCTGCTGGAGGATCGTCATGGACCGGCGGTGGTGCTTGCGCTGTTCTTCGCGGCTGGCGCCGCTGGGGCGCTGGTGGCGGATGCGGCTTACAAGATCCCGCTGGCCAACGGCGCGAACGGGGCGGCGCTCGCGCTGTTGGCGTGCTGGGCGGCGCCGGACATACGCGCGGCGCGCGCGGGTGCGTACTACGAGGGCGACCTGTTGGGAGCGGGCGCGCTCGCGGCGCTGCTGCTGGCGATGCCGTTCGCTGCTGTGCTCTCGGAGGCGAGCTGGCTGGCGGGCGTGGTCGGCGCGGCGATCGGTCTGCTGGTGGGGCTCGGCCTCAGTCGTACAGACGACGCGGTGGAGTGATGCGTTCGAATGAGCGACCTATGATGATCGACGTATGCCGATGACCCACGCGGTGGTGCTGATCGAGGCTGAGCGCGACGCGCTCTCGACGCTGGGGGCGGCGCTCGCGGACACGGAGGGCGTGGCGGAGGCTTACTCGGTGACGGGCGAGTGGGATTTCGTGGCGATCGTACGGGTGCCGCACCACGAGCAGCTGGCGGACGTGGTCACGGGTCAGATCGGGGCGCTGTCGGGGGTGCTGCGCACCCAGACGATGGTGGCGTTCGCGGCTTACTCGAGGCACGACCTCGAGGCGCTGTTCTCGATCGGCGAATGACCGTCTGAAGCAGATGGCGACGGTACCGATGAGGCCCGAGTACGGGCCCACGCTTGGGTGGCTGCTCGCGCCACGCTGGCACGCGGCGAGGCGAGCGACCCGTGCGGCGGTGGCGGCCGCGGGCGTGGGGCTGGTGGTGGCGGTAGCGGCGCTGGCGCTGACGCTGGAGAACTCGAGCTACTCGCACGGTGGGCGGGTGCCGTTCCACTTCAGCTACCGCGGCCTCTACCGCACGACGCCGGACCCGGGCGGCTATGTGAGGGTGCAGGCTCACAAAGGCGACGGCGCGCTGAGGTACTCGTACGCGGTCGATCCGCTGCGACTGCCGCGCTACTCGGGCGAGCTGTTCGGCGAGCTGCCGATCTATGCGAGCGACTACATCCGTGCGCTGGCGCGGCGACACGAGGACTTCGTGTTGCGGGGCGAGGGCAAGACGCGGGTGAACGTGAACATGATCGGCTACCAGATTCTGTACACGGCGAGGGTGGGAGGCAGGGAGGTCTACGGTCGCGACATTCTGCTGCTGCCTCCACGCGCGGGGGCGCGCGATGGCGTGGCGATCGTGATGCTGACGTCTGCGAAGTCGACTCCGCGGATCACCTCTCCGCAGGAAATCCCGGGCAAAGGCGTGCTGCTGCGGCCGTTGAAGACGTTCGCGTTCGGCTAGTCAGAGCCGGCGAGCTCCGCCGCTATTCGGGTTCGACCCCGGCGGGGGGCAAGCCGTCGCTCGGGGCGGGCGTATCGCCGGGACCGTCAGCGTGCTCGCCCGGTGCGCCTTCGCCCGCGGGTGGTGGCGTGGGGACAGGTTCGAGCACCGGTTCGGCGCTGGGCGGCTGCGCGGGTGGCGAGGCGGGTGCGGTGGTGCTGGTGACGGGCGGCGTTTCGGGAGCCGGCGTGCTGCTGGTGGCGGCCGCGGGAAGCTGCGTGGTCTCGGTGGTGACCTCGGTGACCTGCACCGTCGATGGATCTTCGGGTTTGGCTGTGGCTGGGGGCGCGACGGGCGCGGCGCTCGTGGTGTCGGGCACGTCGCTGGGCGCCAGCGCTTTCAGCGCGTGAGCGCGGCGGTGTGCGAGGGCGGCGCGGCGGCGCGCGTGCACGGCGCTGCCGGCTGTGTCGGGCTGAGCAAGCTGGTGGATCACGACGGGCGCGTTGGAGTGCGCGGAGGAGCTCGCGTAGGTGGAGCTGGCGGCGTGAGAGTGGTGGCGCTGTGCGGTGCCGGCGTGATCGGCGGCGGCGACGCCGGCGGTGAGGATCGCGGCGG
>DASUPL010000305.1:0-2389 GCA_036281155.1 Solirubrobacteraceae bacterium
CCTGAGCGACCGCAACCAACCGCTACGAACCGCGCAGAAGGCTGCAGTTGTGTCCAACCGTGTGTCCAACTAGCGTGTGTCCAACGGGGCGAGGTCTGCCGCAATCGATGCGATCCAGAGGTCATTGTGGGCGAGGGCACCGCGAAGGGGCACACAGCGCAGTTCCGCAAGACGAAGACCGCGGGCGTCTACGTCCGCCACATCAACGACTGCCCGGCAGCCTTCGACACGCGCCGCTGCCAATGCACGCCCTCCTGGCGCGGCCGGCGCCGTAACCCGGCGACCGGCAAGCCTGAGTGGAGCAGGGTTACGAAGGACCGAAGCGAGGTCCTGACGTGGCTCGGCGCCGGCGAAAAAGCCAAGCCCGCGGTCGAGGAGCGCGTCGAACAGGGTCGTACCTTCGCGTCGCTCGGCGACGAGTGGATCGACGGCGTGCAGAACGGCCGCATCCAGCGCCGCCGTCGCGGCAAACCGGAGCCCTACGCGCCGACGACGATTCCTGGATACCGCCGCGACCTCAAGCGCCTCCTGAAGCCAAGGTTCGGCGAACGCCCAGCGGACAGTATCGACGAGCGCGAGTGGCAGGAGTTCTTCGACGAGATCGCACGCGACGCGCTCAGTTACTCGCGCCTTGCGAACGTCAAGGCAGTCGCCAGCTCGATCTACGCATGGGCGCTGCACCGCACGCGCCGCCACGTCGCGTCGAATCCGCTCGTCTACGTCGAACTGCCGCCCAACCTTGGAAAGCGCCGCGAGCGCGTCGCGCTGGCCGAAGAAGCCGAGCAGCTGCTGGCGCTGCTCGAGCACACCGATCATCTCCCGTACGGAATCGCCTTCTACGCCGGGCTCCGTCGCGGCGAGATCGATCGGCTCGACTGGCTCGACGTGGAGATGATCGAAGGCAAGCCGGGCAACTGGCTGCGCGTCGCAGCGGCGCCGGGCAAGTCAGGCGACGGGCGGCGTCTACCTATCGCCAAGCCGCTGCGCGCGATCCTCCTACAGGCATACCAGCGTCAGGGACGACCCTCGCACGGCCGCATCTGCGAGGTCTCCGTCATGTCAGCAAAGACCGCAGCGCGCGCCATGCGCGCGTGGGGCTGGAAGCGTGACGACGCCGGCGATTGGCAGCGCGCCCGGGCTGAGGCCATGAAGCCAATCACGCTTCATGAGTGCAGGCACACCTACGCCTCGTTCCTCATGGCCGCCGGATACAGCCTGCGCGAGATCATGGACTTCATGGGCCACGCCGACCTCGTGACCACCGACCGCTACGTCAAGGTCCTGCCCCAGCCCGCCGAGGCGGATCGCTCAGACCGGCTGAACGCGTACTTCGGCCAGGCCGATTAGGCGACCTGATCCACCAGGTAGCGAGCGTTGGCCTTGATCCACCGCTCGATCTCGGCTGGCGGTACCAACACCAACTGCCCACAGGGCACCACCTTGATGAACGGCTGCACCCGGCGCTCGAACGTGTCCACGCTCATACCGAGCGACGCGGCCGCCTCCTGCCGAGTCAGCGCATATCGCGGCACCGGCTGCGTCGGGCGCCCAGGTCGACGGGTCATGCCCACAGCGCTTCCCTGGCGTCGCCGTATAGCCCGCACAACCACGCTGCAGCGTCGCGTGCATGTGCGCGGCCTCGTGATCGCGGTCGCATCACGCGACTGCGAGCGAGTCGGCAACGGATGCGATCGGTTTCTGCCGCGTTCACGTGGTTCTGTTCTGGGCCGATCTGGCTTTAAAAGCCTACATAGGGATGCCAACAGATTCAAACGTCTGCGAAGATCGCTCCTGAGATCCGGCCATGGAGGCTTTGTCCGACCTTGACGCGCAAGAGCTCGCAGCTCGCAGGACCACGATGAGGCACTGAATGGCCAGACGCTGAGCGGGCTCTGCAGGGCGAATCGCGCCGACGAGAAGGGCACGCTGATGGCGCCCACGCTAGAGAACGTGAAGCATCGCGAGCGCTGTGTGCTCGAGGCCCTGAGCTCTCGCGTATCAAGAAGGAGGAGCCGACGGATACGGAGGCCGGAAGCGAGCCGTAGCGCGCGATCCGGACCTCCGCCGCAGCGAACTCGATAGCCGCAAATTGCGAGGGTTTGCCGCGTGATTGGGCACTGGGCGATCCCGAGTGCCCAAACGCGACCGTGGATGCGGGCCGGAGCGGCGCGCTGCTTCACCTCGACCTATTCATTGCCAAGGCAGCAATCGGAGGTGGCCACCGACGCGATCCAGCGCATCGAGCCGGCGAGTGGTGAGGTCGGGCGCAAAGGCGTGCCGACTGACGCGTCACCCGATCAACGCACCGTCGAAGCCGCCTGGGCGGGGCGGTCAGTCGCAGGGCGGGCGGGCAGCCGCCGGGTATCGGCGTGGGATGCGGTCCAGCGAG
>DASUPL010000306.1:0-4953 GCA_036281155.1 Solirubrobacteraceae bacterium
GGGTCGAGCACGGCCACGGCGCCTGGCGTGGGACGCTCGCCGCTGACGATCTCCACACCCTCGAGTGCACCTGCCAACTCGCCGGCACCGGCGGGCGCCAGCTCGGGGGCGAGGCGCGCCAGCTCGCGAAGCTCAGCCAGCGCGCGCCGTCCGGCGGCGAGCGCGCCGGCCTCGTCTAGCTCGTCGGCGTCGAGCACGCTCGCCTGCCCGCGCCTGGGCGCGTCGAACAGCCTCTGCAGCTCGCGCGTCGTTCGCTCGATCAGCGCGGGGGCGCCGCGCCCAGCTGCCTCGCACAGCTGATCGATCGTGTCGAGCGGCCAGTTGCGCTGCTCCCACAGGGCGCGCGCACCTTGCACGCTCGTGATGCCCGCGCGCCGAGCCCGCAGCTCCAGCGCGTCGGCCAACTCCGGCCGCTCCAACACGCCGGGCGCGCGTAGCCACGCCAGCAGATCCCCCAGCTCGCCCTCGCTCCACGCGCAGCGCAGCAGCCCGATCAGTGCCCGCCCGAGCGCGGTGTCTGTAAACGGCCTGCGCCGTTGCAGCGCGTACGGGATGCGCGTATGCGCGAGGACCTCCTCGAGCAGGTCAGCGGCAGCCTCCGGAGCCCGAACGACGATCGCGATGTCCTCGGGCGCCATGCCTCCATCCAGCAGCCGGGTAATCTCGGCCGCGACAAGTTCCAGCTCCGCGCGCTCGCCGCCGCCCTCCAGCAGCCGCACGGCGCCCGCGGAGTCCGCGCGCTTGGCGTCGGGCTCGAACAGAGAGCGCTCGAGGTGGCCGAGCGCAGTGCGCGCGTGCGGCGCGTAGTAGTCGCCACGCGCGGGCAGCTCGCGGTGCTCGTCGGCGATCGGCGCGAGCGCGGCGAACGTGGCAGCGCGACCGGCGAACGCGGTGCGGCCTGCCTGGAACGTGAGCGACACCATCACCCTCGCCCCCACGACCTTGCCGAGAGTTTCGATCGCGTCGAGCTGCAGCCGCGTGAGATCGTCGAAGCCGTAGAACAGCACCGGAGTCGCCCTCCACAACATGGGCTTGCGCCGCAACGCATCCAACGCCCGCACGGCGCGCTGCTCGCCGTCGAGGCGGCCGATCCGCTGGAGCGTGCCACGATAGTCCGCGAACAGGCGCCCGAGCTCCTGCCGCGAGGCCCCTGCGCCGTCAGCGGCCGTCCACCTCGCCAACGCCGCCTCCAACCGCGCGGGCGTCACGCGCCGCACCTGCAGCTCGACGATCACCGCGGCGAGCGCGCTCACGAAGCCAGGCCCGACGGGTCGCCCTCTCTCGCCAGCGGCGATGGTCGCGATCACGCGCTCGCGTGCCAACCCGCCGAGTACCTGCTCGCGAACGCCCGCGCGGCGCACCGTCTCCTCGATCAGCCCGCCAAAGCGCTCAACTTGAGCGCCAATGGCCGCGCCCTCGCCCGCCAACTCGCGCAGGTAGTGATCTGCGTCAGCACGCGTCGGCACGACCAACAGCGGCTTCGCGCCACGGGCGAGGTGCGCCCGCAGAGCATCCATCACCACCTCGGCCTTGCCCGCGTTGGCGGGGCCCGTGATCAGCGCAAGCGGCATACGCTCAATAGTCGCGCACCGCACCGACAGGAGGTGTACACACCGCCGCCGGAGTCGAGAGGGTCCGCATCAGCTGCAGTCCATCCACTTCATCAAGAAACGGAGGTGGACCCCAGCATTAGCCAGCGCCACCCCGTCATCACTTACTTTGCATCATCACTGGGATTGAATTCATCCACCTCTCCTGCTCCTGGACCGCCCCAGCGGATGTATTTGTTTCTACGTGTGCTTAGCCGCGTACTTGCGACGCGCCGCGCGTTCGCACTTCTTGCGCTTGGACTTCTTCTTGAGCTTGTGGCACTTCTTCAGCGCGTTGGCCCGCTTCTGCGCGTTCGTGATCGGCTTGGGTGTGCTTTCTTGTTCGAACGGAACGTTCAGCAGCGGGAATGCTTTCGAGGGCGGGAACGGGGACGGGAAGCCTCCGGTCGTGAATGAGCGCCATTCACCCGCTGCGGTGCCGTCGGCGTTGGTTGCCACCGCGCGGTAGTAGTAAGTCGTTTCGGGCTGCAGGTAGGGGCCGAACGAGAACGTGATCGTCACACTCGTGCCGGACAGCGAGCCGACCACCGAAGCCGGCTCCAACGAGCCTCCTTCAGGGCTCAGGGCGACCTGGAACGAGAGTGTCCCCGGCAGGCCGCGCGTGTCAGCGGCGCCGGTGATCGTCGCCGAGAGTTGGCTCACGCCGCTCGCTTCGCCGGTGCTCGCGCTCGGCGGTGCGGCCGGCGAGGTGGTGAACGTCTGGTCCGATCCAACCCGCCCGCCTTCGGAGTTGCTGGCAACGAGCGCGTAGTGGTAGGTCGTGCCCGGTTTGAGTTCGCCGAGACCTTGCGGGCCGACCGGATGGGTTTCGTAGTCGCTCGCTCCGAGCACTTCGCTCGGGGTCGTTTTGGCGCCTTCGCCATAGGCGCACGTCTGGCCCTGCGGGCATTCGGCGCCCGCGTTGTAGTGGGCCGCGTCAACGTACACGAAGTTGTACCGCGTGGACAGCCCGCCGGGGTTGACCGTGCCGGAGATCGCGGCGGTCGTGCGGGTGATCCCCTGAGCCGCTCCAGTCGTGGCGAGCGGGGCGTCGAGCGTCGTGAACGTTTCTATGTTGCCGCTCGTTGCTTCGACCGAGGCGTTCGTCGCAGTGATGCGCCAGAAGTACTGTGTACGGGGCTGCAGCGATTCGAGTTTGGTTTCCACGGCCTGGTCGCCGAATCCGGATAGCGGCGAGGCGCCAGGAATCTGAGTCACGCCGCTTTCCAGGGTTTCGTCGGTCGAATATTCGAACGCGTAGTTCGTTTCCTGGTTGTTCGGGTTGATCTGCCCCGATAGGGCCGCAGCCGTGGAGCTCACGCTAGAGCTGCTCTCGGCGTCGATCGCCGGTGGCGCCGCAGGCGTCGTGACGGTTTCCACCGAGCTGAGCGCGGTTTCGCCCACCTGGTTGCGAGCGAGGAGGCAGAACGAGTAGGTCGCGCTCGGCTGCAGCGCGCTCGGCTGCAGCGGCGCTTCCGCGGAGACTTGTTCTCCTTCCACGCCGGTCTCCCCCACCGTTCCGGTCGACGATTCGCCTTCGCATTCGGTCGCGGACAGCCTGTAGAGGAATTCGTACGAGGAGTTGATTTCGGGCGTCTGGTTCGGGTTCAACACGCCTTTCAGCTTCGCCGTCAGACCTTCGAGTTCGACAGGTTCGATCGTCGGTGTTTCCGGAGGCAGGGGGGTCGTGAAGGTTTCCACGTTGCCGGTCGTCGTTTCCGCCGAGGCGTTCGTCGCGACGACGCGCCAGTAGTACTGCGTCTGGGACTGCAGCGGTTCGGCTTTGACTTCCACGTACTGATCGCCGAACACGGCAGCCAGAGGTTCGGCGCCGGGCACTTCGGTGACGGTGCCTTCGAGCGTTTGGCCCGTCGCCTGCGTCGAGTATTCGAACTTGTACGTCGTTTCCTGGTTGTTGGAATTGATCTGTGCCGACAAGCCTGCGGATGTACCCCCGACGCTCGCGAGTCCCTCGGCGTCGATCGCGGGCGGCGCCGCGGCCGTCGTGAACGTTTCCGTCGAGCTGACGGCGGTTTCCCCAGCTTCGTTGCGAGCCAGCAGACAGAACGAGTACGTCGCGCTCGGCTGCAGCGCAAATTCCGCGAGAACCTGTTCTTCCTGCGCGCCGAAAGCCGGTATCGTGCCCGTCGACGATTCGTTTTCGCATTCAGTCGCGGACAGCTTGTAGAGGAATTCGTAGGAGCCGGCTTCGCCCGAAGCGCCCGGGTTCAGCACGCCTTTCAGGTGGGCGGTCGTGCCGATGACTTCAGCCGCTTCGGTGGTCGGGGCTTCCGGCGCCGCCAACGCAGATGCGGTGGCGCACGAAAAAATGGCAGCTGTAGCCGCGAGAACACCGACGAAACGACTGCGTTGCATCCCTCACCTCTCCTCAGATTTAGCAGACCCCCCAAATGCTAGTTTTATCCGACGTAGGTGAGGGCGACAACCCCCTGTTTCTCACTACCTAAGCAGCGGCGGTCGAGACCGCGGGGGCATCCTCCGCCTCGGCCTCGGGGGCTTTGGCGCCCTCCTTGGCCCACAGCTCGTCGAACTCCACGCGCCATTTGCCCTCCTCCGTCTGCTGCAGCGCGAGGTGCGCGCGAAAGCTGCGTCCGCTGCGACCGCGGAAGCCCGTGACCGCCTGCGCGGTGTAGCCCGTCTTGATCAGCTCCTTCGCGACCGCCAACGGCAGAGTCTTGCCCGCTTTGGACTTCCAGATCACGAAGCCGCAGCCCGCGTCGTTGCGCGCCCAGCAGGAGTAGCCCTTGCGATTCTCCACGATCTCGTGGCCGCACACCGGGCACGGCCCCAGGCGCGCGCGTGGGATGCGCACGTCTTTGAGCGTCTCGTCCAGCTCTTTGACCGTCTCCTGCGCGAAGCCCGCGATGTCGCGCATGAACTGCTTGCGCGAGTCCTCGCCGCGCTCGATCTTGCCCAGGCGCTGCTCCCAGCTGCCCGTCAGCCCCGGCGAGGTGAGCGCGTGCTCGTTCAGCAGCCGGATCACGTTCAGGCCCTTCTCCGTCGCCACCAGCGCGCGCCCGTCACGCTCGATGTAGCCGACCGTGATCAACCGCTCGATCATCGCCGCGCGCGTCGCCGGCGTGCCTATCCCCGAGTCCTTCATCGCCTCGCGCAGCTCGTCGTCGTCCACCAGCTTGCCCGCTGTCTCCATCGCGCCGAGCAGCGACGCGTCGCTGTAGCGCCGTGGCGGTTTCGTTTCCTTGCGTACGCTCGCGAGCTCGCGCGTCTGCACGTGCTCGTCCTGCAGCAGGCGCGGCAGCTGCTGGTCGGTCTCCTCGTCCTCATCGCCGCGAGCCTCCGCTTCCGCGGCTTTCGCGTCCGCTGAGATCTCGTCGTAGACGCC
>DASUPL010000307.1:0-2525 GCA_036281155.1 Solirubrobacteraceae bacterium
TGTGGAGTTGTTGCGGGAGGCGCGTCCTTGGCCGGAGGTGGGGCGTCCGCGTCGTGGCGCGGTGTCCTCGTTCGGGGCGAGCGGCACGAACGCCCATCTGATCCTCCAAGCACCACCCACAGCGGTCGAAAACGACGACGACGCCGCCGGTGAGGGAGATCCCGGACCGGGGGTGTGGCTGCTGTCGGCGAAGTCGGATGAGGCGCTGCGCGAGCAGGCACGGGACCTGGGCGGCTGGCTGCGCGAGCGTCCCGAGCTGGCGGCGCGGGACGTTGCGTTCTCGCTGCTGAGGGGTCGCGCGCGGCTGCAGCGGCGGGCGGTGGTGATCGGATCCGATCGCGAGGAGCTGCTCGCGGGGTTGCGGGCGCTGGCGTCGGGTGAGCCCTCGGCGCGAGCGATCGAGGGCGTGGCTGGGCCGGGTCGCGTCGCGTTCATGTTCACCGGCCAGGGCGCGCAGCGGCCGGGGATGGGACGCGATCTGTATGAGCGCTTCCCAGCGTTCGCGGCCGCGCTGGATGAGGTCTGCGGAGCGCTCGACGCTCACCTGGGCTGCTCGCTTCGAGAGCTGATGTTCGCCGAGCAGGGCTCTCCCGAGGCGGGGCTGCTCGACCAGACGCGCTTCACCCAGCCCGCGCTGTTCGCGCTCGAGGTGGCGCTCCACCGGCTGCTGGAGTCGCAGGGGGTGAGGCCCGACGTGCTGATCGGCCACTCGATCGGCGAGCTCGCCGCCGCGCACGTCGCGGGCGTCTTCTCGCTCAGCGACGGCGCGGCGCTGGTGGCGGCTCGCGGGCGGCTGATGGGCGCGCTGGCGGACGGCGGCGCGATGGTGTCGATCGAGGCGAGCGAGCAGGAGGCGCGGGAGGCCCTGGACGAGCGGGTGTCCGTCGCGGCGGTCAACGGGCCGCGCGCGATCGTGCTCTCCGGGGACGCTGACGCGATCGAGGCGCTCGAGCGGCTCTGGCGTGAGCGCGGACGCAAAACCAAGCGTCTGAACGTGAGCCACGCCTTCCATTCGCCGCGGATGGCGCCGATGCTCGAGGAGCTCCAGGAGTGCGCGGAGCAGGTCGCGTTCTCGCCGCCGCGGATCCCGATCGTCTCCAATCTCAGCGGCCGGCTGGCCGGGGAGGAGATCGCCACCGCGGCGTACTGGGCGCGTCACGTGCGCGAGACGGTGCGGTTCGCCGACGGCGTGGCGGCGCTCGAGGCCGAGGGGGTCACGCGCTTCGTCGAGCTCGGCCCCGACAGCGTGCTGTGCGCGATGGCGCGGGAGTCCCTGAGCGAGGAGGCGGGCTCGCACGCGCTGCTCGCCCCGACGCTGCGCGCGAAGCGAGGCGAGCGTGACGCGCTGCTGGCGCTGCTCGCGGAGGCGCACGTCAACGGGGTGCCCGTCGACTGGGGCGTGCTGCTCGCGACGCCCTCGGCGCGTACGGTCGAGCTGCCGACATATCCGTTCCAGCGCGCCCGCTACTGGCTGGACCCTGCGTCCGCGCCGGGCGATCTCTCCGCCGCCGGCCTGGATCCGGTGGAGCATCCGCTGCTGAGCGCGAAGCTGCGGCTGCCGAACGAGCAGGGCTGGCTGTTCACGGGCCGCGTCTCGCTGCGCACGCACCCGTGGCTCGCCGACCACGCCGTGATGGGCGCGTGCCTGCTCCCCGGGTCGGCGTTCCTGGAGCTCGCGAGCCATGCCGCCGGGGAGATCGACGCCGACGCCGCCGTCGAGGAGATCACCTTCGAGACGCCGCTCGGCCTGGGCCCCGACGACGCCGTGCAGATACACCTCACGATCGGCGAAGCCGACGAGCGGTCGCGCCGCACGGTCGCGATCCACACGCGCGTCCAGGACGCGACGTCCACCGCCGCGGACGCGCAAGCCACCGACGCGGAGACGGACGAGTGGGTGCGCAACGCCACCGCACGGCTCGCCCCGGCCGCGAGCCTCGCCGCGACGGCGCCCGAGCCCGCGATGCCCGACGCCTGGCCGCCGCCCGGAGCGGAGCGGCTCGACGGTGAGTTCCTCTACGACCGCCTGGCGGAGGCGGGCTACGAATACGGGCCCGCGTTCCAGGGTGTTCGCTCCATCTGGCGACGCGGCGAGGAGCTGTTCGGAGAGGTCGCGCTCGACAGCGCGCAGAACGACGAAGCGCCATCGTTCGCGCTGCACCCGGCGCTGCTCGACGCCGCCTTCCACCTCGGCCTGCGCGCCGCGCTCGACGAACCGGCGCGGGGGCCGCAGGTCCCGATCTCCCTGCAGGGGCTGGGACTTCAGCAGAGCGGTGCGGCCCCACTGCGGGTCCGCGTCGCGCGCGAGGGACACGGCCGGGTGAGCCTGCACGCGAGCGACCCGACCGGAGCGCCCGTGATCGCGATCGACGCGGTGATCACCGCCACGGTGGACGCCGAGGCCCTGCGCAGGGCCGCCGCGCCGCGCCACGACTCGCTCCTCGCCCTGGAGTGGGTCCAGACGCCGATCGCACCGGCGAACGGCAGCCGCCTGCGCGTCGCGCTCCTCGGCGAGGCCGCCGCCC
>DASUPL010000308.1:0-5042 GCA_036281155.1 Solirubrobacteraceae bacterium
TCGCCGCGACCAGCGCGCCGGCCGACACCAGCATCCCCACGAGAGCTTTCCCGCCACGCCGCGTCATCGCGCGTGCGCCTTGTGCTGGTGCGCAGCCGAACCCGCCTGCATCCGCTGGACGTCCGCCCAGGCCTGGCGCCACAGCGTCCGCGGGGCGCGTACCAGCGCGGGCCCGGCCAGCAGCACGGGCAGGATCGACGCGGGCAACAGCACCATCGCCAGCGCGCGCCGGAGCGATCTGGAGGCGCCCGCGCGACGCGAGACGGGCGGGAGATCGATCGTCGCGCTCGTCACGCCCCCACTCCCCCGCCGGTCATCCCAGCCGTGGCGGGCCTCGTGCCCCACGAGGCGGTGCGACATGTGGCGATCGCGTAGTAGGTCTGCCACAGCATGATCGCCAGGTAGAAGAACACGAACAGGATCCCGTACACCCACACGAGGCTGTACTCGTCCTGGAAGATCACGTAGTAGAGCGAGTAGACCATCGCCAGCGAGTAGATGCCCGCGAGGTAGATCAGCGGCAGCGTGCCGCCGTGGATGATCGGCCCCCACACGAGCGCGTGAACGGCCGCCGCCGGCGCGAGCAGCGGCAGCACGATGCTCAAATAGGTGAAGAACGCCGCCACGGGGTGCTTGCGCCAGATGAACCTCGCGACCAGCAGCGACTCGCGCGTCCACGAGCGCTTCCAGCGCGTCTGCTGGGTGACGAACCCACGAAACGTGCTCGGCACGATCGTGTGTGAGACGGCGTTCTTTTCATACACGATGCGCCAGTCGCGCAGCACGCAGTTCGTCAGTGAGCGGTCATCGCCGAACGTCGACTCCACGCCCAGGAAGCGCTGGCTCTCCCACCACTCCATCCGCGGCAGGATCGCCTCGCGGCGGTAGGCCGAGAAGCAGCCCGAGCAGCACGTGACCGCGTTGAACACCGACTCCGCCGCCTTCACGACGCGAAACGCGACGAAGTAGCGCACCGCCTGCATCCGCGTGATCCACGTCTCGCGCACGTTCAGCACGTCCGCGTGCCCGCACACCGCGCCCACGCGCGGATCGGCGAGCGGCTGCACGAGCCTGCGCAACGCTTGCGGCTCGACGACCGAGTCGGAGTCTACGAACACGATCACCTCGGCCTCGCTCGCGCGGATGCCCGCCGCCATCGCCGCGCGCTTGCCGCGGTTCCTCGGGAAGTCGATCACCCGCACGCGCCCCTCGCACTCCCGCGCCACGCGCTCCATCTCCGCGAGCGTGCCGTCGGTGGAGCCGTCGTTGACCGCGATCAGCTCGAGCTTCTCCCGCGGGTACTCCAGCGCCAGCAGCGAGCGCAGCGAGGCGGCGATCGCGTGCTGCTCGTTGAAGCCCGGCATCACGATCGCGATCGCCGGCTCGATGCCCGCGTCTGGCTGGGAGCGGTAGAACAGGCTGAACAGGAAGCGGCTGAGGATGTACGTGGTGACGCACACGCTGTACACGCCGAAGTACACGTTCGAGAACATCAGGTCGATGAACGCTGCCTTGTAGGCCAGCACAGCGACGATCAGCCCGACCAGATAGACGGCGGCGAGCGCCTTCAAGGCGCGGTGGACGGTCATCCGCTCAGGGCACGAAGCGCTGGCCGCCGGCCGGGGTGCGGTAGGTGCAGTCGAGCACCACCGGACAGCGCCGCAGCCAGCCGTAGTCGTGGTCGGGGTGAACCGTGACCACGATCGCCAAGTCATAGTCTTCGGGTCCCAACCCGCTCTTGTCGCGACGCGGATCGGGGTCCACGCCTTCCATCAGCTCGCCGTCGATCTTCAGCGCCGGCACGTACGGGTCGTGGAACTCGACGTTCGCGCCTTCGGCCATCAGCCGCTCCATGATCTCCACGGCGGGCGCTTCGCGGCTGTCGCCCACGCCCGGCTTGTAGGAGACGCCGACGACGAGCACGCGCGCGTCCTGCAGCCTCCCGCCTCCGTGGGCGAGCAGTTCGTGCGCGCGCCAGACCACGTGACGAGGACGGCCGGCGACCTTGCGCAGCGCCTCCTCGGCAAGAACCGCCGGACGACCGCGCTCGCGCAGCGGATGCAGCAGGTAGTGCGGGTCGACGCCGATGCAGTGGCCGCCCACCCCCGCGGAGGGGTAGTGGGCCATGAACCCGAACGGCTTCGTCGCCGCGCCCTCCGTCACCTCGATCGGGTCCAGCTCGTGCGCCTTGCACGCTTCGGCCATCTCGAACGCGAGCGCGATGTTGACCGCGCGGAACGTGTTCTCGTACAGCTTCACCATCTCCGCCGCCTCCGGCGAGGAGACGCGGTGGACGCTCGCGCAGGTGTGGCGCAGCAGCTCCGATGCGCGCCGGAAGCACGTCTCCGTCACGGCGCCGATCACGCGCGGCGTGCGCAGCTGCTCGTGGTCGGGCACGCCCGGGTCGATGCGCTCCGGCGCGAAGGCCACGAACACGTCCTTGCCGACGCTCAGCCCGCGCTCGGCGAGCGGCTCGAGGAGCAGCTCACGCGTGCAGCCGACGTACGTAGTCGAGGTCAGCACGAACGTCTGGCCCGGCCGCGCGTGCTCGACGACCGAGGCGCACGCGCGCCTGAGCGCCTGCGGGTTGGGGCGGCGCTGCGCATCGATCGGCGTGGGCACGCAGATCAGCACGAGGTCCGCCGCTCTCAACGCGTCGATCCTGTCGGTCAGCACGAAGCCGCCGTCCTGGAGGTGTGAGTGCAGCTGCTCCTGCTCTGAGCTGAGCAGCTCGGCGCGGCCGGCGCGGATCTCCTCGAGGCGATGCGTCGCGATGTCGATCCCGACGATCCTCGCGCCCGCGCCGCGCAGCGCGATCGCGGTCGGCAGACCCACGTAGCCGAGTCCCACCACCGCCACCACGGCCTGCGCGATGCTCGCCGCGTCCGTGGCGGCGTCCTCCGTGCCGGTGCTCGCGAGCTCGATGACGGGCTCTTCGATCTGCACGGTCGAAAACTTCTCCAAAGCCAGCTCCGGCATCATCTGTGCCCCCTTCATAGTCGTGCCCGTGTGATGCTGCGGGCCGCAGTGTGCACGCTTGTGGGGCGAGTGCAAACCCCTCTGGACGGTTGACCTACGAACGGCTCCAATGGGCACACGGGCGTGTCGTCCGAAGCGGGCAGCGACACCGTTCCGGACGGGAAGGACGCGTGGTCCCGGGCGCCTGGCGCGACCCCGTCCTCGCCAGATCCGCGCGCGTGCGTTGTTACGCTCATTGGCCATGCGCGATTACCTCGAGGAGATCCACAGCCACGTCGTCGTCTACGACGGCGGGATGGGCGCCACGCTGGAGCAGTTCGAGCTCTCAAGCGTTGACTACGGCGGGCTGGCCGGCAAATGCCACGAGGCGCTCGTGCTCAACCGTCCCGACGTGATCGAGGGCGTGCACAGCTCGATGCTCGCGGCGGGCGCGGAAGTGGTCGAGACGGACACGTTCCAGGGCTCGCGCATCAAGCTCGAGGAGTGGGGTCTGGGCGAGCACACGCTCGAGATCAACACCAACGCTGCCCAGATCGCGCGCAAGGCCGCCGGCGAGAGCCGCTTCGTGGCGGGCTCGATCGGACCGACCGGGTATCTGCCCGCGTCCGAGGAGGCCTCGCTCGGGCAGATCCGCTTCGGCGAGCTCGTGGAGGTCTTCGCCGAGCAGGCCTCGGGCCTGATCGCGGGCGGCGCGGACCTGCTGATCATCGAGACCGCGCAGGACATCCTCGAGGTCAAGGCCGCGGTCTTCGGCGCCCGCCAGGCGTTCAAGGACGCCGGCCGTGCGCTGCCGATCCACACGTCGGTGTCGCTGCTGCCCAATGGCGGCAAGATGCTCCTCGGCACCGACATCTCCGCGGTGCTCACGACGCTCGAGGCGCTGCGCGTCGACGTGATCGGGCTGAACTGCTCGACCGGCCCGCAGGACATGCGCGACGCGGTCCGCTTTCTCGGCGAGCACTGCCCGGTGCCGGTCGCGTGCATCCCCAACGCGGGCCTGCCGCTGCAGGGCCCGGACGGCGAGACGATCTTCCCCGAAAAGCCCGAGCCGCTCGCGGACGCGCTGGCGGAGTTCGTCGAGCGCTACGGCGTGGGCGTCGTCGGCGGCTGCTGCGGCACGACGCCGGAGCACATCGCCGCGATCGCCGAGCGCGTCGGCGGGCGAGCCGTCGCCGCGCGTCCCGCCCCCCGCCCGCCGCACCTGTCCTCGATGATCGCCGCCACCCCGCTCGTGCAGGAGCCACGCCCGACGATGGTCGGCGAGCGCGTCAACTCGCAGGGCTCGCGCAAGGCCAAGGAGCTGCTGCTCGCCGACGACTACGACGGGCTCGTGCAGATCGCCGAGGACCAGGTCAGCGGCGGCGCGCACGTGCTCGACCTGTGCGTCGCGCTGACAGAGCGCGTCGACGAGGACGAACAGATGCGCCTGCTGGCGAAGAAGGTCTCCCTCACCCAGCCCGCGCCGATCCAGATCGACTCGACCGAGCCGGAGGTGATCGAACGCGCGCTCGAGCAGATCCCCGGCCGCGCGATCGTCAACTCCGTCAACCTCGAGGCCGGCCGCGACAAGCTCGACCGCGTCGCGCCCCTCGCGCTCGCCCATGGCGCCGCGCTCATCGCGCTGACGATCGACGAGGTCGGCATGGCGAAGACGCGTGACCGCAAGCTGGAGATCGCGAAGCGCATCAAGGAGCTCGTGTGCGACGAGCACGGTCTCTCGCCCGAGGCGCTGATCTTCGACGCGCTGACCTTCACGCTGACCACGGGCGACGATGAGTGGAAGCCGTCCGCCGTCGAGACGATCGAGGGCATCCGGCTGATTAAGTCCGAGATGCCCGACGTCAAGACCTCGCTCGGCGTCTCCAACGTCTCGTTCGGCATCGGCGTCCCGGCGCGCTCGGTCCTCAACTCCGTCTTCCTCCACCACTGCGTGGAGGCCGGGCTCGACCTCGCGATGGTCAACCCGAACCACATCACGCCCTACTCCGAGATCTCCGAGGAGGACCGCGGGTACGCCGACGACCTCGTGTACAACCGCCGCGAGGACGCGCTCGAGCGCTTTA
>DASUPL010000309.1:0-8146 GCA_036281155.1 Solirubrobacteraceae bacterium
ACCCCACCGCGAGCCGTCCGCCGGCGGCTTACCGGCTGGTGTGGCAGCGCTCCTACTACCAGGTGTGGCGTCGCGGGCCGGGCGTCGCGCCGGCGCGCGTGCACGTGGCGTTGAGCGGCACGCGCCGGGCGCAGTGCGAGGCGATCGGGCGCGTGGCGAAGATGGGGCGCAGGCGTGCCCACGTGGTGGCGGCGCAGGCGCCGCGGAGCGTGAGCGTGCGGCTGAAGCGCGCGTCGCGTCCGGCCGGCTGGGGGCGCGAGCGGGCGGGCCTCGTGATGAAGCGCGCAGGACGGCTCGACGCGACGTTCCATCTGCCCGCGCCGGGCATCTGGGAGGTGTGGGTGAAGGGGCGGATCATGCCGACGGTGGAGCTGAGCATCGACGGTCGCGGCGTGGCGTCGCTCGGCGGTCAGCTGAGCGGCAACTCGCTCGTGATCGGCAGCGCGCCGCCGCTGCCGGTGCTATTGAGCGCGGGCAGCCACAGGCTGATGTTGAACCGCACGGCCCACGATCTGGAGCCGGGCGATGGCGGCGCGGCGGTGCTCAACGCGATCGTGCTGACGCCCGCTTCGGAACACGCGGGCCGCGTGCTGCGCCGCGCGGTCGTCGGTCGCTGGCGCAGGCTGTGCGGGCGCGGATACGAGTGGGTCGAGTTGATTCGCGCCCGACACGGCCGTGGGCGAGCGAACTCCATCGGCGGACAAACGTAGTGTGTTTGCCGTGAACAGCGGGAGCGGCGCTTTGATGGAGGATCAGATCCTGCTCGGCGACAACGCCGAGCTGCTGCCGGCGTTCGCGTCGGGGTCCTTTCAGCTGGTGTACATCGACCCGCCGTTCAACACCGGCAAGGCGCAGACGCGAAAGACGCTGCGGACGGTGGGCGACGCGGACGGCGAGCGCACGGGCTTTCAGGGGCGGCGCTATCGCACGGAGCTGCTGGCGCGGTCGAGCTACGGCGACGCGTTCGACGACTACCTTGCGTTCCTGGCGCCGCGCCTGGAGGAAGCGCACCGGCTGTTGAGCGAGGAGGGCACGCTGTACTTCCACATCGACTACCGCGAGGCGCATCACTGCAAGCTGCTGCTGGATGAGATCTTCGGGCGCGAGTGCTTCCTGAACGAGCTGATCTGGGCGTACGACTACGGCGCGCGTACGAAGCGCCGCTGGCCGGCGAAGCACGACACGATCCTCGTGTACGTGAAGGACGCGAACGCGTATCACTTTGACTCCGAGCAGGTGGACCGCGAGCCGTACATGGCGCCGGGCCTGGTCACGCCGGAGAAGGCCGCTAGGGGCAAGCTGCCGACGGACGTGTGGTGGCACACGATCGTGCCGACGCACGGAAGCGAGAAGACGGGATACCCGACGCAGAAGCCAGAAGGCGTGCTGCGTCGCATCGTGCAGGCGTCGACGCGTCCGGGCGACTGGTGCTTGGACTTCTTCGCGGGAAGCGGCACGCTGGGGGCGGTGGCGGCGAAGCTCGACCGCCGCTACGTGCTGATCGACTGCAACCCGGAGGCGGTGCGCATCATGCGCGAGCGCCTGCAACGTGGGAGCCTGTGAGCTGTGTACCACGTCGAGCTGAGCCAGTTCCCCCACAACCACGCGCGCTTCAACCTCAGCGACGGCGAGCTGGTTGCGCTGGTAGATCCGTGGATTCGCGAGCGGTGGGTGGAGCTGGGCGAACGCAAGTGGAACTGCAACCAGGCGACGATGACGATCCTCGAAGGACCGCGGCTGCCGGTGCAGAAGCTCTCGATGGGCCGCGGCTGGCGCACGGCGCAGCGCGAGGGCGAGGACGTGACCGAGCGGGTGATGGCGGCGGCGAAAGGCGCGATGGAGCAGGCGGCGCGGGAGCCCGGCGCGAACGGCGCGCCTGCCGGGAGCGCCGTGGGCGATCCGCTGGCGATGGGCGTGCAGATGGCGTCGCTGCTGGGGCAAGATCCGACGGCGCTCCTGGAGGCGTGGCACACCGTGGCGGCTGGCTCCCCCGGCCTCGCGCCGAGCGAGAGCCTCGCGCTGGCCGAACGGAAGCTCCGCCCGTCGGACACGAGCGAGGACTAGCGACCGCTAAACTTCGATCTCGCGTCTCGTGGTGGGCGTAGCTCAGCTGGTAGAGCTCCTGGTTGTGGTCCAGGCGGTCGCGGGTTCGAATCCCGTCGCTCACCCCTCGGCAGCACTGCAGGCACACCGAAGCGGGGGAAGCCCTCCGTGCTCAGCGCTGAAGTAGCTGCAGCGACTGTCCGAAGCTCGTGTGCGGCACGGTCCACAGGTGGCGCACGCCGCCGCCGAGGAGGATTGGCTCGCTGACCTCCTCGCGGCGGTCCGGACCGCAGAAGCGCACGCCGCGCTCGTGCATCGCGGCGGCGACCGCGTCGATGTCGGCGACTTCATACGCGGCGTGGTCGAGCACGATGCGTTGCTCGCCGAGGCGCTCGGCGAGCAACTGCTCGTCGGTGATGGTGAACATCTCCACGCTGCCGCTGCCCTGCCCGAGGTACTTGCCGAGAATCGAGTACTGCGGAAGCTCCACCGGGCGCACCACCTCCAGAGCGAAGCGCTCCGCCCACGCAGCGACCGCAGCGTCGAGGTCGCGGACGAGGTAGCCGACGTGATCGAGAGGGCCGAGCACGGGCGGCACGCTAGCGCAACCCGAGGCCGCGGAGAAACCCGGATGCTCCGCGCGGATCTGTTGCTCCTGGACGAGCCCACCGCGGGTCTGGACCGCTGATGGAGGTCGCGTTCCGCGAGACGGTCATCGAAGTCAACGCTCCGCAGGGTGTGTTCTCGTGGCAGGGGCTAGGGAGGTCTCGGGGAGGCAGGTTGCGTTGCTGACGGTGCGAGGATTGATCGATGATGATCGTGTCAGACAGCCTGCCTGGTCATGAGTTGGTGAGTCGAGGCCTTGCTGATCTCTCTGCAGGGCGGGAGCGCGAGGCGTCTTTGTTGGTGGCGATGGCAGCGACGGCGATCGACCCGGCCGGCATTCAGACGGAAGCTGGACCTCGCACTCGATTAGACCGACTCCGGCGAGCAGGGCTTTTCGCATGCGGATGAGAGGACTCGGAACCTCCACCCGGTTTCCCGGACACGGACCTGAACCGTGCGCGGGGCGCCATATATGTCCGTGGGCGTCCTAGATCGTCAGTTTGTCGGGTTTCGCCGACGCATCGGAGGCATGGGACGATATGGCTGTTGCCACACTGTTGCCACGCTCTGGGCAATGACCAACCGTGGTCACTGGGCGTCGCGCCATCAGCTGAACGCCACTAAAGGGAGCTAAAAGAACTAAAGACAACTAAAGCCCGGTGGTATGGTGCAGGCATGGCAACCAACAATCCGTTCACGCCGACGTTTGGCTCGCCGCCGCCGCTACTCGCTGGGCGCGAGGAGCTAATCGAGCTGTTCGGCGAGGCGCTCGACGATGGGCCTGGTTCGGCAGGACGGGCGACGCTCTATACGGGAGCGCGTGGCGCGGGCAAGACTGTGCTGCTCAACGCGGTCGAGGACACTGCCCGGGCGCGCGGCTGGCTGGTCGTCGCCGAGACCGCGACGCCAGGGTTTCTCACGCGGCTCACCGACGATCATCTGCCGCGGCTGCTCGCCGAGCACGACCCCGATGCACTCAAGCGGCGCCTCAGCGGCTTCGGGCTGCCGGCGAACCTCGGCTCGCTCGATTGGCAGACCATCGAGCGGCACACGCGCACGCTCTCTTTCCGCTCGAAGGTCGAGCTGCTGACCGGCCTGCTCGCCGAGAACGAGAGCGGGTTGCTGATCACACTCGATGAGCTCCACTACCGCCAGGCGAGCGAGCTGCGCGAGTTCGGGACGGTGGTGCAGCACGCGTTCCGCGAGCGCCGCGATCTCGCGTTCGCGGGCGCCGCACTGCCAGCCGCGATCGACGAGCTGCTCAACGATGAGGTTCTCACCTTCATGCGTCGCGCCGACCGCCACCATGTCGGAGCCGTCGCCGACGCCGCTGTCAGGGAAGCGATCGCTCAACCCATCGCAACGCGCGGAAGGTCGATCACCGACGACGCCCTCGACGCGATGGTCGCAGCGACCGAGGGGTACCCGTTCTTCATCCAGCTCGTCGGCGATCAGGTGTGGCGCAAGGCTGGCGCTGTCAGCGAGATCACTCTCATCGCGGCGCAGGAGGGCATTACCGCCGCGCGGCGACGGCTCGGCCAGCTCGTGCACGCGCCAGCGCTCGCCACGGCCTCTGACGTCGACAAGTCTTTCCTTCTCGCGATGGCCCAGGACGACGGCGCGTCGCTCCTCGGCGACATCGCCAAACGACTGAACGTAGACTCGAACTACGCAGGCCAGTACCGGCTGCGACTGATCGCACTCGAGCTGATCGCACCCGCGGGGTACGGACGCGTCCAGTTCGCGCTCCCCTACCTGCGCGACTACCTACGCGAGCACACCGCCACACTCGGGCTGCCTGCACATCCCCGGCCGACCCGCCGGTGAACCTCACACGATCCGTTCGTTATGCCGGTTGCTGCGAGTGCTGCGGTGCGCCCGATCCCCACTCATTGCTGCCCGTCCCGACGCCGCGGTACTTCTGCCACGTCTGGCGCACCTGGTCGTAGCGCAGGAACCGCGTGACGTCTTTGAGTCCGCTTTGCTCAAAGGTGCGGCGCGTGATCTCCCGCTCGAACTTGCGCTGCGTCTTGTCGCCGTTGCCGACGATGAACGCCTCCGTGATCGGGAAGTCGATCATCACATCGTTCATACGCAGGAGCCCGGAGTAAACGCTGGTCGAATGCTCGATCTCGAAGAAGCGCACCGGGTGACCGGTACCGCGCCGAAACCAGATCACGTCTATGTTCTTCATGACCGTGCGCGTCCGGGGGGCGGCAACGACCGGCAGGTCGGTCAGGCAACCCGTGCCCAACGCTTCGTCATTCCACAGGGTGCCCCGATCGGCCACCCACACGTCATAGCCCTCGAAAATCCCGATGTCGCGAAGCTTGGCCTGAAGCTCGCTATGCGTGCGCGGCTCCATCAGCTCATCCTCGGTTCGTTCGCCACCGTCAATCGAGGTCAGCGTCGGCGGTTGCGCCTGGGCCTCGAGATGCCCGCGTTCTGGTGCCTGCGCCGCAGGTACACGTCGCGCACGGCGCTGTGGGACGATGATTGGAGCCGCGGGGCGCGGCTCGCGCAACATTGCGAGCAGGCGCTCGCCGTCGACATCGGGCACCTCGTTCAATGAACGCTGCAGGAACGTACCCCACTGCTTGAGTCGGCTAAGGCACGTCAGCGCCTTAGCAGCCTCCGTGCCGGGAACACCGCGCGCTGGATCGAGCACGACGAGCGGCTCGACCGCGAAGCGCGCGGGGAAGCGGACTGTGCCGTCCTCCGTGAGTCCCCAGACCGGTTCGTCACCGATGTACATGCCGCCATTGATCTTCAGCGCACCGACCCAACGGGCTGCTGGTCCCTTGCAGTAACAGAGGAACACGTCGCCAACCCGGACCCGCCCGAACATTCGGTCGCTGTAGCCGCCGCGCGTCTTGGTTGGCGGCGGGAAGCCACTCACGTTCCAGCCGTGCTGCTCCGCTTGGGCCCAGGTCTCCAGCGTGAATATGTCGGTCCAGTAGGACACGTTGCTGATCGTATTCGAGAGGGTGCCATTGCGGGCATGATCCTGCCGGGCCGGCCGATCTCAGCGATGCCGAGCGCCTGCGCAGCGTTGCGCTGGCCGTGCCGTTGCCCGACGGGGCACTCCAGCACGTCGGTGAGCAGCCTTAGCGCCGGTCCCGCCCGGCTTGTACGTCCTTTGGCAACAAGCTGGACGTACAGTGAAGCACCATCTCTCGGGCTCAAGGGACGCATAGAGAGGCACCATTTGCAGGGCTTTCCTGCGATGCGCCCGAGTGGACTCGAACCACCACGGACCGTGAAGTCCACAAGGCCCTCAACCTTGCGCGTCTACCAATTCCGCCACGGGCGCAGGGGGGCGAGTATAGCCTCGGGATGACGCTGGCCGCTGGCGGGGCGCAGGCGCCCACCGTTGCATCTGTCCACAGCCGACGCTACAGTGCGAACACATGTTCGTTGCTGCATATAGTCAACCCGAGCGGGGAGGCATCCAGGCATGGATCTGACCAAGCGCCAGCAGGAGATCTTCGACTTCATCCGCAAGTACTCGGCCAAGTACGGATATCCGCCGACGGTGCGCGATATCGGGAAGGCTGTGGGCTTGGCTTCCTCCTCGACTGTGCACGCCCATCTGGCGAACCTCGAGAAGATCGGGCTGCTGCGGCGCGACCCGTCCAAGCCGCGCGCGATCGAGCTGCTCGACCGGGCGGTGGAAAGCGCCGTCGACAGCGTGCGGGGCATGGTCCGCTCGGAAGGGCTGCCGCTCATCGGCTCGGTCGCCGCCGGTCAGCCGACGCTCGCGGAGGAGAACATCGAGGAATACGTGTCGATCCCGGAAATCGCGGGCGGAGCGGATGGCGAGTATGTTCTGCGCATCCGCGGTGACTCGATGAAGGACGCGGGCATCCTCGAGGGCGACTATGTGGTCGTGCATCCCCAGGACACCGCCACCGATGGCGATGTGGTGGTGGCGTTGCTCGGCGAGGAGGCGACCGTCAAGCGCTTCTTCCGCGAAGCGGACCACGTGCGCCTGCAGCCTGAGAACGAGACGATGGAGCCGATCCGCAGCAAAGAGGTCAAGGTGCTCGGCCGGGTCGTGGGTCTGCTCAGACGCGTCTGACGGCGCGCTGTCGGTGCAATGTCTCAGCTCGGGCGTGCGAGCCCAACCCTTCACAGAAGCCCGCCATCGCGCTAGGTTGGCTTTGCAGGTCAGGCAGCCGCGGAGGCGTGAGCCTTCGAGGAAAGTCCGGACATCACAGGGCAGGGTGGTCGAGGTATCGACCCGGGGAAACCCGCGGGAAAGTGCCACAGAAACAAACCGCCGATGGGGCCGTCCCACGTGAACGGCTCACAGGCAAGGGTGAAATGGTGCGGTAAGAGCGCACCAGCGCCGCGGTGACGCGGCGGCTGGGCAAACCCCACTCGATGCAAGGCCAAACAGGACCGCTTGCAGGCTGCCCGCCAAGGTCCAGGTAGGCCGCTCAGATGGATGGCTGCTCAACGACAGGATCCGGCTTATCGACCCGCTAAGGAAAAGCCCCGCCAATGCGGGGCTTTTCTATTGAGGTTAACCAGACACGCAGCATGTCAATTACTTCACCCAGCCGCAGGCTCGCGGTCCCCCTCGCCGAGCGACGCGTGCCGAACCGAGCGCTCGATCTTGCGCCCACGGGCTGTGAGCTCCCACGCGTTCGACGCGCCGTTCACCTGCCCGCGGCCTCTGTTGACGATCAGGCCGAGTTGGGCCAGGCGACCGAGCAGCTTCGACATCTGGCCCTGGTCTGTGACGCCCGCGCGAATGCCGATGTCGCGATTGCTGAGGCGAGGTTGCGCCGCGATCGCGGAGAGCACGCTCATGGTCCTGTACGTCAGTCTCATCTCGACCCCCTCCAATGGGTCGGGGATGATCATCTGCGCGCGCGGGGTCGCCGGAGCTGGCAGCGGGCGGGACAGCTCGATGGAGGCCGCTCTCGCGCCGAGGTAGGGGAGGGCGATGAAGCTCATCAACGGGTTGATCAGAGCACTGAGCGGCTCGGACCTCGGCTGCTGCAGGCGCGACTGAACGATCGTCAGCACCCCGCCCACCACCGCCTCGGAGGTCAGGGGCGAAGGCTGGCGGCGCGCCGACACGCGCCCCTCGTCGACGATGTCGGCGAGTTTCGACAGCGCCTCGCGTCGATACGCGACGACCGCTTGGCCGGCGATGGCCGAGTGGATCACACACAGGCGCGCCAGTCGTGGCTCGCTGTCGAAGAACTCCAGCAGCGCGAGCAGGCCCGCGCGCAGTCGCTCCACCCACCTGCCATCTGGCGCATACGCCTCGCTCGCGTCCTCCGTCGCGAGCGTCGTCGCCCGTTCGACCGCCGCGAGGAGACAGTCGTTGCGGTCCTCGAACAGTTCGTAAAAGGTCTTTCGAGATACGCCCGCGATCGCGATCACCTGCGTGACACTGACGAGGTCAGGGCCCTGATCGCCCGCCGCCTGGGCCATCGCCCACAGGATCCGCGCCCGCTTCGTCTCCCGGACCTGGTCGCGT
>DASUPL010000310.1:0-12378 GCA_036281155.1 Solirubrobacteraceae bacterium
GTTGACACCCTTGCCCTGGATCGGCTCGATCAGGAAGGCGGCCACGTCGCCGTGACGCAACTCCCGCTCCAGCGCGTCGAGATCGCCGAACGGCACGACGTCGCAGCCGGGCACCAGCGGACCGAAGCCTTCGCGAAACTCGGGGTTGCCATTGAGCGACAGCGCGCCCAGCGTGAGGCCGTGGAAGGCCTGCTCGGCGTAGAGGATGCGCGGTCGACCGGTCGAGGCACGCGCGATCTTGATCGCGCCCTCCACGGCCTCCGCTCCCGTGTTGGAGGGCACCATCGCCCCGACGCTGCCGGGAGCACGGGCCAGCAGCGTCTCCGCGAGCACTCCGCTGAGCAGGGTCACGCCGAGCTGAGGGAGGTTGCCGGTGCGCGCCCGCAGGACGTCCTCCATCGCCGCCACGACCTCGGGATGGTTGCGCCCGAGGGCAAACACGCCGTGTCCGCCGAACAGGTCGAGATAGCGACGACCCTCGGAGTCGATCAGGTGCGCGCCCTCGCCGCCGGTCCAGATGCGATCGAACCCGACGGTTCGCACGATCTTTCCCATCTGTGGGTTCAGATAGCGATTGTTGAGAGACATCTCCTCGCCGACCCGGTTCGCGAGGATTTCCCGCACTGAAGGCAAGGGGTGTGTAGGCATGGCGCCGAGCTTATTTCACCAGCGACGATTCCGCCAATCATTGAGGTGCAATGTCTCTAACTCGCTGCGCGACCGCAAGCTGGAGAGGTCGATCCTCTGATCGCAAAGAACGGTGCAGATGATCGGCGAGCCGGAGGGCGAAGACCACGATCATGAAGGTCGAGTTGGCCTGCCCGGCGGTTACGAAGGCCGAGCTGCTGGCCACGAACAGATCGTCAAAGCCATGGACGGCCAGATGCGGATCGAGCACACCATCCTCGGGCCGAGCCGACATGCGCGTCGTGCCGGCCTGGTGATAGCCGTCGAGCAGCTGATCGCGAAACGCCGCCTCAGAGTCCTCATACAGATAATCCAGATGCCCGAGGCCATGTCGGCGCAGATATAGGTCGAAATGCTCATGAGCGCGGATCGCGCTTTGAATTTCGTCATCTCTGAAGTACAAACTGGTCCGCACACGACGCATTCCAAGAGCATCACGCGCGGAAGTGAGGGTGATGTGACTGTCATAGTTGGGCAGATGCTCGCCGTGGTAGTACAGGCGGTATGCGTTTGACGCGCTTGGAATGAAGATTCCCGGCACCTTGTAGCCTTGCCGTACATAGCGTTCATAGCCGAAGGTGAGAGCGAACTTCACGACTCGTGGGAGTCTTCGCAGAATGTTTCCGAAATGCAGCAAACTCGACCCTCGCGTCTCATCGTCGATCTTGCGACGACGAATACCCTCGGGAACGAAGCAGCCCCCCAGTGGCGATGTCAGCGCCAGATAGAGGAACGAAAGAATCTCATTCTTGTGAGACGGATCTCCCATCGGCGGGTTCTCCAGCCACATCACGGCATTTTGCAGCTCGTGCTTCTGCAGATAGTCCATGGCAAATGAGAAGCGACGACGCACGTAGACGCCGGCGGAGTCTCGCTCGAAGCCGTAGATGGTCGCGTCGGGAGGCGTCGTGAACCGCACCTGCGCGATCGCGGCTCCCAGGTGCCCCATGTACCAGCGGCCGAGATGGCCGGAGTGGTTGCCGATGCCATCCCGATGATGCCGGTTGGAGGCCAGCAGCAGACGGGTGGATTCAACGCCGCCGCATGCCAGCACGTAGCGGCGGGCTCGTATCGTCACCTGGCCTCCGGACAGCGTTCGTGTCGTGAGATGGTCAACGCCGCGACCCTCAGTCGCACACACGATCTCGGTGCAGGTGAGGTTACTCACCACCGTGACCAGCGGCGCGTCTCTCAGCCTCCTTCGATACTCACGACCGAAGTTCGTCGGCAACGACCAGCGCTCCAACGCGGTCGAGCAGATATCTCCCTCGGGCCATCCGGGTATCAACGCGTCGCCGGACAAGGCGGGTATCAGACTGGCATCGAAAAGCGGCTCGCCGCAGACACACCACTCACAGGCTCGCGAGAAGTACCTCTCCGTCTCAGCGAAGCTCACGGGCCAACGGGCGTTGCCCACAATTGCGCGCCGCTCGAAGTCAATGGGGTCGAACGGCACGCAGCGCCCAGCCCAGAGGTTTGAGGTACCGCCGATCTGACGGCGCGTCGCGAGCGACATCGGCGCGTGAGCCGGGTCGTTGCCTGCTGTGTCACCAAGGTGTTGTACTTCTGAGCTGTATGAGTCTCCACCGCTCTCGATCAGCAGGACGCGATGCCCGGCATGGGCAAGTTCAAGCGCCAGCGTGATCCCAGCCGGACCGGCGCCCACGATCGCCACGTCTGACTCGAGCACGGTCCCCGGCGACATGCATGTGGCATCGACCTTATCCACGACGATCGGCTCCCGGGTGAAAGACGCGCCCTCTAAAGATGAGGAAGTTGAGTCCCGCGAGCGTGATCATGGTGATCACGTAGACCACCTCCACCGGGAGACCCAGCAGATCTGGCAGACGTGAAGTGGAAATCGCCGTGATTCCGTACTGGGTGACACATACAAGCAGGTAGCGCAGGGCCTGATGGCGCATCGCGAGCGCGAACTGCTCGTGATAGCGCCACACGAACAGGCGCTGGAGCGTGAAATGGAGGGCCACGCTCGCGACAAAACCGGTCGCGAGGGCAATCTGAAACGGGACCGCGAGCAGACTGTGAAGCAGGGTGGTCACGCCCACGTAGACGCCTGCCACGATGGTCCCGGCGAGGGCGAAGCGGACTCCCTGACCCGCGAGCCCCGACTCGGGGGAGCGGATGTTGCGCACGAGCATGAGCGCGAGGCGCACTCGACTGGGAGTCGCCTCGGCGGAGTCCGCGGCGCACGTGATCAATGCCATCTCAGAGTCGCCTGGGCTGTCGTCCGGCTCCACACGCTGCGGGCGCCGTTGCACCCCGCCGGCTCTCTTTTCAGCCGGACCCGCGGCCGGCTCGACGGGGTTCATGTGTTTACCAGCGGACGTTCGAGCACCGTCAACCCGCGGATCCCGAAGGGAAGCCTCACACCGGCGATCAGCAGCAGCGCCTCCAGACGGCAGGCGAAGTGACCGAGCCTCGAGTGGGCGGTGCGTTCTGTATCTCCATCCACCTTCTCCTCCAGCACGTCCGCGTCAAGCTGGGCCTCGCGCCTACGATTACGTTGCTTGACCATCCAAAACGCGGGGAACAGCAGAGCGCCGAGATAGATGTCCTGCAACAGCTCGAACCCCGCCAGGCTGGCCTTGCGCGCAAGCTCACCACGCGCGTAGCGGCGCGTGTGACCATGAAGACGATCATGGAAGTCGTAGCTGCCGGGATGAGCCGGAACGACGAGCACGGCGCGCCCCCCGGGGCGCAGCACGCGATACATCTCCCCGAGCGCCAACCGATCATCGGCCACGTGCTCGAGCACGTTCGCGCTCATTACGGTGTCGACACACTCCGTTTTGAGGGGCAGCGCACAGACGTCAGCCTGCAGGAGGAGGGCGTCGGGCGCGAGGAGATGCGCGGCGCGCAGATCGGGCGCCGCGAGATCCACGCCGATGAGCGTCGCGTCGGGAAGCAGTGCGCGCAAATCCGCCAGCAACTGCCCTGTCGAGCAGCCGAGGTCGATCACCGTGGGAGCCATGGGCAAACGTCCAAGACGGGAGAGCATCGCGCGTCGAGTCCAAATGTCGATGAAGTGCGTACGACTGATATCGCCGTGGAGCCGCTCCAAACCCTCCGAAAGGGTCAGCGGATGGTTTTCCGGAACATGACGCAGTAACGGATCGCCAGGTCCGTCGGCAACGACGAACGCCGACTCCTTCACCAGGCTGGAGCCTCGATCTAGCATCAGGTGCCTGCCATACACGCGAAGATACAGATCGCTTGTTTTTGCGTTTCATGTGAAGGTGTCGGGCTGAGAAAAGCCTGGCCGTGGTGCGTCGCAGATAGGTGCGGGCGTCTCCAATACAGGTAGACGCGTGGGCCCGCCCGCGGCCAGGACCGGTCGACGGCGCCGGGGTGAGCCCAGTGGGCCTGCCAGAATGAGCCGCCGAATGGCCCCTGCCCCCCGACACCCACTGATCCCGGCACGCAAGATCGATCCTCAGCAGGCCCTCCCGGCGTTGGAGCTCGAGGTGCTCGAGCGCTGGCGCGAGCGCGACGTGTTCGCGGAGTCGCTGCGCGCGCGCGCAGGCGCGCGGCAGTGGGTCTTCTACGAGGGACCGCCCACGGCCAACGGACCGCCGGGCTCTCACCACGTGCTCTCGCGCGTGTTCAAGGACATCTACCCGCGCTTCCAGACGATGCGCGGCTACCGCGTGGAGCGCAAGGGTGGCTGGGACTGCCACGGCCTGCCGGTGGAGATCGCCGTCGAAAAGGAGCTCGGGATCTCCTCCAAGGCGCAGGTCGAGGAGTACGGGATCGAGCGCTTCAACGCGAAGTGCAGGGAGTCGGTTTTCACGTTCCTCGAGGAGTGGGATCGGCTGACCGAGCGGATCGGCTTCTGGCTCGATCTGAAGAACGCGTATCGCACGCTGGAGGAGACCTACATCGAGTCGGTGTGGTGGGCGCTCGCGCAGATCGACGCGCGTGGGCTGCTGTATGAGGGGCACAAGGTCGTGCCGTACTGCCCGCGCTGCGAGACGACGCTGTCCTCGCACGAGGTGGCGCTCGGCTACTCCGACGTGGTCGACCCGAGCGTGTTCCTGAAGCTGCCCGTGGTCGGCGGCGAGGAGAGGCTGCTGGTGTGGACGACGACGCCGTGGACGCTTCCGGGCAACGTGGCGGTGGCGGTGGCGCCGCGGGCTACGTATGCGCGGGTACGAGCGGGGGATGAGATATTGGTGCTCGCGGACGCTCGCGTGGAGCCGGTGCTGGGTGAGGGGATAGAGGTGCTCGAGCGGTTCTCGGGCGTGGATCTGGTGGAGCGATACGGCTCCTATGAGGGGCCGATCTTCGCGGCGGAAGACCGTCGCGAAGGAGGTCTGCCGATCCTCGCGGACTCGTTCGTGACGACCGAGGACGGCACGGGCATCGTGCACCTGGCGCCGGCGTTTGGCGAGGATGACTATCGCGTGGCCGCGGCGGCGCCCGAGGTCGACTTCGACCCGACGCGAGCGGGCACGCTCTACAACCCGGTGCGCCCGGACGGCACGTATGACGCGCGCGTGCGCGATCGCGCCGGCGAGTCCTACGAGGGCCGCTTCGTGAAGGACTCGGAGCTGACGCGAGAGCTGATCGCCGACCTGGACGCGCGTGGCCTGCTGCTGCGCGTGCAGGACTACGAGCACTCCTACCCGCACTGCTGGCGCTGCGGAACGCCGCTCTTGTACTACGCGAAACCGTCTTGGTACATCGCGACCTCGCGGCTGCGCGATCAGCTGCTGGGCGCGAACGAGACGGTGAGCTGGTACCCGCCGCACGTCAAGCAGGGGCGCTTCGGCGACTGGCTGAAGAACAACGTCGACTGGGCGCTATCGCGCGAGCGCTACTGGGGCACGCCGCTGCCGGTGTGGCGCTGCGAGAGCGGCCACGTGCACGTGATCGGCTCCTTCGCGGAGCTGGCCGAGCGCTCGGGGGCCGAGCTGGAGGACCACCACCGGCCGTACGTCGACGATGTCGCGTTTCCCTGCCCATTTTCTCATGAGGATGGGTCGGCGTGCGGGGCGGCGAGCAGACGCGTGCCGGAGGTGATCGACGTGTGGTTCGACTCGGGCGCGATGCCGTTCGCCCAGCACCACTTCCCCTTCGAGAATCAGGAGGTCTTCGAGCGGAGCTTCCCCGCGGACTTCATCTGCGAGGCGCAGGACCAGACGCGCGGCTGGTTCTACTCGCTGCTCGCGGTGGCGACGCTCTTGGAGAAGCCGGCTCCGTACAGGCACGTGGTCTGCCTGGGCCTGATCCTGGATGAGGAAGGCCAGAAGATGTCCAAGTCCAAAGGCAACACGGTCGAGCCGTGGCAGGTGCTGGACGCCTACGGGGCGGACGCGTTCCGCTGGTACTTCTTCACGTCCAAGCAGCCGTGGGACGGCTACCGCTTCTCCGCGGACACGATCGGCGAGGGCGTGCGCCTGTTCCTCAAGCAGTTGTGGTCCACGTATTACTTCTACGTCCTCTACGCGAACGCATCGGCTGAGCAGCTGGGCCAAGCGCAACGGAGCGGCGCCGAGAGCGATCTCGACCGCTGGGTGCTGTCGCGGACGGCGGGCACCGCGGAGTTCGTGGCAGAGCGGCTGGACGCGTATGACGCGACCGCGGCGGGCAGGGCGATCGCTGACCTGGTGGACGACCTTTCCAACTGGTACGTGCGCCGCTCGCGCCGACGCTTCTGGGACGGCGAGCGGGAGGCGTTCGTGACGCTGCGCACGTGCCTGCTCGCGATCTCCAAGATGCTGGCCCCGTTCTGTCCGTTCGTAGCGGATGAGATCTACGACAACCTCGACGGGACGCTCGCCAGCGTGCACCTGTGCGACTTCCCGGCGGGCGAGGAGGTGGGCGCGCGCGACGAGGACCTGGAGTACGCGATGGGTCTCGCGCGCGAGACGGTGAGGCTCGGGTTGGGCGCGCGCGGGAAGGCGAAGATCAAGGTGCGCCAGCCGCTCGGCGAGGCGGCTGTGGTCGCGGACGGGCGCGAGCGGGAGGCGATCGAGAGGCTGGCGGACGTGGTGCGCGAGGAGCTCAACGTGAGCCGCGTGCGCTTCGTGGCGGGCGCGGAGGAGCTGGGCAGCTACGAGGTCAAGGCGAACTACCGCACGCTGGGACCGCTGTTCGGCAAGGACATGCCGTTGGCGGCGCGGGCGATCGCGGCGCTCGACCCAGCGCACGTGGCAGCGGCGGTACGCGACGGCGGGGGAGTCGGGATCGCGGTGGCCGGCCGCGATCACACGCTGGTGGCCGAAGATCTGCTGCTCACGATGCGCGCACCCGACGGCTACAGCGTCGAGCGCGACGGCGCCCACGCCGTCGCGCTCGATCTGACGATCGACGAGACGCTGCGGCGCGAGGGCCTGGCGCGCGAGATCGTCCACGCGGTTCAGAACGCGCGCAAGAGCGCTGGGCTCGAGGTCGAGGACCGGATCGCACTGAGCCTCGGCGGCGACGCGGAGCTGCTGGAGGCCGCGTCCGCGCACCGCGACTATCTGGTCGGCGAGACGCTCGCGGTCGAGCTCATAGTCGCCGAGAAGCCGGCGCGTGACGGTGATGAAGCGCCGAACGTCCCCACGCTCACGGATACGGATATGAAACACCGCGAAGAGGTACAGATCGACGGGTTGCGGCTTTGGATCGCTCTCGCTCGCGCGACCGAGTCGCGCCCGTCGCAGCGGTGAGCAAGCGCGCCCACGCGAGCGCTGCCAATACTCGCTCGCTTGACGAGCCAACGGGTCGTTGCGAGAGTACTGCCGTATGTATTGGCGTCACCTGGGAACAACTGGGAAGGCGCGGATCAAGGCAGTCCTCGCAACGGGGCTATCGCTCACCGCGGTCGCCACCTCGGTGGTCCTCGCGCAATCGCCCTCGGTCGTCGTCGCAACAAACAAAGTCCGGCCGCAAACCACGATCTACGTCACCTCGTACGAGGAAACCATCTGCCAAGCGGGAGAAACGCTGCGCGCGGGCGTCTCCGCGATTCGTCTGTGGCTGAACGCGGCGATCGGGCCGCGGGTCACCGTTGCCGTATTCGATGGCTCAAAGCTCATCGCGGGAGGGACGCGAGCGGCGGGCTGGTACGGCACGACGGTGACCGTTCCGGTGCGCTCCGTGCGCCGAGATTACTCCAATACTCGAGTCTGCTTCCGCGTCAGCTCGATCAACG
Source organism: Solirubrobacteraceae bacterium (assembly GCA_036281155.1). GTDB lineage: Bacteria > Actinomycetota > Thermoleophilia > Solirubrobacterales > Solirubrobacteraceae > Palsa-744. The sequence continues at coordinate 7,850 of DASUPL010000310.1, forward strand.
GGTATGTGCAAGCGGTGGGGAGAGAAACACTTCCCAGGCTGGCGGGCACCAGCGAAGGCCTAACCCTGCCGGGCAGAATCAGCATCGCCTACCTGAGTCCGTCTCGGCAGTCATGGCTGGCGCGAGCTGGCGCCGTGATACGCCACATCGGGTTCGGACGCGCCGCGAGTGGGACGTGGATCGTCTATCCCATCGCCGCCCTGATGCTTGCGGCCATCGCCCTGGCGTCGTGGACGGTGGTTCGGAATCTCGAATGAACGCTTACCGCCGGGCGACCGTCGCAATCCGTCGAATTCCGCTGGCAGCATGGTCGTGTGCGTTGATTGCCTGTCTGAATGCGGCCTGCTGGTCGTTGATCACTCCACCTTTTCAGGTGACCGACGAGCCGAGCCACTTCGCGTATGCGCAATACCTCGCCGAGTCCGGACGGCTTCCCTCCGACGGCGGTAACTTCGGTCCAGCGCAGGAAATAGCGATGCGGGACCTGGAACAACAACAAGTTCACTACAGCCCACAAAATCACACCATTTCCACTCAGGCTCAACAGGATCGACTCGAGCGCGATCTTGCGTTACCTCTCTCTCGGATAGGTCCAGATGCGGGTGTCGCGGCCTCGGAGCCACCGCTGTATTACGCCCTGGAGACCATCCCCTACTACGCGGGCCGCGGAGGCACAGTCCTCGACCGCCTCGCGCTCATGCGACTGTTCTCAACCCTGTTCGCGGGCGTTGTCGCGTTCTTCGTGGTGCTGTTTCTGCGCGAGGCTCTCCCCCGGGCACCGTGGGCGTGGACCGTCGGTGGCCTGGGTGTTGCCTTCTCCCCGCTGCTCGGATTGATGTCGGGCGCGGTGAATCCCGACGCGCTGCTCTACGCGGTGTCGGCCAGCCTCTTCTACTGTCTCGCCCGCGGATTCCGCAGGGGACTGACTCCGAAGCTGGCGATCGCGATAGGCCTGGTGATCGCGACCGGGCTGATGACGAAGCTCAATTTCGTTGGCCTCATCCCAGGGACGGCCCTGGGCGTGGTGCTGCTGACGGTGCGCGCCGGTCGTCAATCGCGGCGAACCGCCTACCGCTCGCTTGCCCTGACGCTGGGGGTCGCAGGCGGCCTGTACGTCAGCATGAGCACGCTCGTCGGCCAATTCGCATTCAACCAACTCCCCAGCCAAGTCAGCTCGGCGGTCGGGGATAAGTCGATCCTGGGTGAGAGCAGCTACATATGGCAGCTCTACTTTCCCCGTATGCCGGGCATGCACGACTACTTCGTTGGGATCGATACGACGCGCGACTTCTGGATCCAGGGCTACGTCGGACTCTACGGCTGGCTCGATACGGTTTTTCCTACCTGGGTGTACAGCTTCGCCCTGCTTCCCCTCGCGATTGTGTCTTTGTTGCTCGGTCGCGCTTTGCTGATGGGACGGGCTTGCGTGCGCCGACGCCTGGCGGAGTTGATCGTCTACGGCGCGATCGTGGCTGGGTTGATGCTACTTGTGGGAGCGGCCGACTACTCTGGATTCCCGAAGGTCATCGGCGAGTACGCACAGACGCGTTACCTACTGCCCACGCTCGCGCTCTTCGGCGCTGGCTTGGCATTGGCGGCGCGGGGTGCTGGACAGCGATGGGGCCCAGTAGCTGGCGCATCGCTGGTGGTCCTGCTGATCGCTCATGACTTCTTCAGCCAGCTACTCGAGATATCCCGCTTCTACGGGTAGCTCCTGTGGGGTCGGACTAGTGTCGTGAGTCATAAATTCGATGGCGTTTCCCGGCGTCTGCTCGCGCCTGACGCTCGCCGTCGCCGACTCACGTACTACCGGTACGCACGCCGCCGCCATCGAACGTCAGACACGACCATCCGTTCGGCAAACCCACACCGAATTTATGACTCCCGACACTAGACCAGCGCCGGCTCCAACTCCTGCTCGAGCTTCTTCTTCGGGTACGCGCCGATCACGGTCTTGACGGGCTGACCGCCCTTGAAGAGGATCATCGTCGGGATCGAGAGCACCTGGAAGCGCGCCGCCGTCTGTGGGTTCTCGTCGATGTCGAGCTTGACGATCCGCAGGTCGGGCCGCTCTGAGGCGATCTCCTCGAGCACGGGGGCAACGACCCTGCAGGGGCCGCACCACGGAGCCCAGAAGTCGACGAGCACGGGCCCTTCGGCCTCGATGACCTCCGCGTCGAAGTTCGTGTCTGTGACTTGGGTGAGGGTGCCTGCCATGGGGTCTCCTTGGATTCGCTTTCCCCATGACTATACAAAGTAAAGGATCACTTTACGACCCCCGGAGCCCGTCTCAGCGCACGGTCACGACCCAGCCCTCGGAGTTACGCACGATCGGCGGGTGGATGTGGGTCAGCGCGGCGAACAGATGCGGCGAGAGGTAGACCTCGACGAACGCCGCGGCCACGAGCACGGGCACCGCCAACGCCACGGTCACGAACGTGGCGGCCAGCAGTTGCTCCCACTCGCCGCGGCGGCTGGCGATGATCCACGCGGCCAGCGGAAGGAACAGCGCGATGAGCTCGGGGATCGCGTGCGGCAGCACGCCGAGCAGCAGCAGCGCCGGGGAGACCCCCAGGAAGTTAGATACGCCAGCGAGCGTGTGTCCGATCAGATACGCCTGCGCGCTCAGGGAGAAGGTGGTAGCGCAGGCGACGAAGGCGATCGCGATGCGGCCGCCGTGTTCGTGCACCCAGCGCGATACGCCGCTGTGGTGCTCGGCCTGGAGCGGCAGCGAGCTGCCGGCGATGAAACCGGCGACGCAAGCCATCGCGTGCAGCGCGAGCACGAGCATGTTGCTGCGCAGCACGTGCAGTACGTCCCCGCCGTCGCCGACCCCGAACGGTGGACGCAGGCTGACGACCTGCTGGTAGCCGTGGTCGAGCGCGGCGATCACGAGGATGGCCGCGAGCAGCGCCGCGGACGCCGCGGCCGACCCTGCGACCCAGCGGCCGACGACACGGCCGGGGGTCACCTGCCAAGCGCGCAGCGTCACGCGCGTATGGCGCACGCCGTGGGCGAACGCGTATGCGGACGCATCCATCCATCTCGCATCGGCTGCTGTCGCGACTACCTGAAGCGCAGGCCCGGCACCAGCCACATCGCCTCCGCGGCGATGCGCCACGACATCTTGCTCTGGCCATGCTGCCTGTCGCGGAACACGATCGGCACCTCGACGACGTCGAAGCCGGCCTGGACCGCGCGGTAGGTCAGCTCGACCTGGAAGGCGTAGCCCTGCGAGCGCACGTGGTCGAAGCGGATCGCCTCCAGCACCTCGCGGCTGAAGCACTTGAAGCCGCCGGTCAGATCGCGCACATCCAGGCCGAGGACGAGGCGCGCGTAGGCCGAGCCGCCGTGACTGACGAATCGCCTCAGCAGCCCCCAGTCGCTGACGCCGCCACCGGGTACGTAGCGGGAGCCGAGCGCGAGGTCGGCGCCGTCGTAGACCGCCTGCAGCAGCCGCGCGAGGTCCGCGGGGTCGTGGGAGAAGTCGCAGTCCATCTCCATCACGTATCCGGCGTCGCGGTCGAGCGCGTGGCGAAAGCCGGCCAGATACGCGGGGCCGATCCCGTTCTTCTCGCTGCGGTGGAGCACCTGCACCCACTCGTGCCGCGCGGCCATCTCATCGGCCATCCGCCCCGTGCCGTCCGGCGAGCCGTCGTCGACGACGAGCACGCGGAAACCACCCGGAGCCGCGCTCGCGAGCACCTCACCAGCGGCGGCGAGCATCGCGTTCACGTTCTCCGCCTCGTTGTAGGTGGGCAGTATCAGCCAGGGCACGCCGGACATCGGTCGGCGTACCCTAGTCAGTGGCGGGGATGCGCGGCGCGCTCCCACGCCGCGCCCTACTCTGGTGTCGTGGCCGAGCCCGAGCTGTCGAACACCGCCATCGCCGACGCGTTCGAGGAGCTTGGCGACCTGTATGAGCTGGACGGCGCGATCGTCCACCGCGTGGTCGCCTACCGCTCCGCGGCGAAGGCCGTGCGCGAGGCCTCGGTGTCGGTCGCCGCGCTCGCGCGCGCGGGTCGCGCAACCGAGCTGCAGGGGATCGGCAAGACGCTGCAGGAGAAGATCCTCACACTCGATCAGACGGGCACGATCCCCTCCGCCGAGCGGCTGCGCGCGAAGTTCCCTCCCGGCCTGGTCGCGATCACGCGACTGCCGGGACTCGGCCCCAAGCGCGCCCGCCTGCTGCACTCCGAGCTCGGGATCGACTCGCCACAGGCGCTACGCGAGGCCGCGCTGGCACAGCGCCTGCGCGCCGTTCGCGGCCTGGGCGCGAAGTTCGAGGCGAGCGTGCTGGTGGCGCTCGAGGAGCTGGACGCAAGACCGGCCGGCGCGAGCGCAGAGCGCATCGTGCTGCCGAGGGCGATCGAGATCGGCCAGGCGCTCGTGACGGGCCTGATGGAGCTGGGTGGCGCGGGGACGCGCGTGCAGCTGGCGGGTTCCGTGCGCAGGCAGGCCGACAGCGTGAAGGACCTCGACCTGATCGCGACGACCACTCGTCCGACGACGTTGGCGAAGAGCCTCGC
>DASUPL010000311.1:0-5607 GCA_036281155.1 Solirubrobacteraceae bacterium
CGGGCGCTCGCGTCGCATCGCGCCCGCGTTCGAAACGAGATCGCCCAAAGGGTATGCTCGCGGTGTGAGGAGATCGTCTCTGATCTGCACCCTGCTGGCGGTCGTGGCCATCGCCGCGCCAAGCGCGAACGCGGCCGGCGCGAGCAAGCCCACGAGCACCGCGCCCACAAGCGGCGCGGTCAGCCAACCACGCCCGAGCATCGCCTCGGCGAAAGCCACCACCACGTCGACGCCCGCCGCGACGACCGCCCCCGCGGCGACGAAAAAAACCGCGGAACCGACGAACTCGAAAAGCACGATCCTGATCGCGATGGCGGCCGCGATCCTGCTGCTCGTGGCCATCGCCGCGGTGATCGCGCGCGACGCTCGCAAAGTCGCGCCCGCGACGGAGGGCGAAAGCGAGCTCGAGGAAGCGCGCCTGGCTCACGAGCGCGCCGCGATGCTGCAGAAGCGGCGCGCCAAAGCCAAGGCCGCGCGCCAGCAGCGCAAGCGCAACGCCGCGCGCGCGAAGCGCTAACGGGAGACGCGCACCCGCGCTCTCCGACGCGTCGTCGTGCGCATCCGCGCGGGAGCGGGCACGCTGGGGGAGCAGTGCGGGCCGCGGCGCGGCGCTCGCGGCAGCGGCCCGCGCGGGTGCGGGTCGAGCGGGCTCGCGGGGAGCGCCTTGGACCCGCCGTCCTCTTCGGAGTCCGTCGACTCGGGCTCCGGCGAGCGCATCGATTCGTCGTAGCGGTAGGGCAGCCACAGCATCAGACCCGCAAGCGGAAGCTTGATCAGCGCGGCCAGCAACAGGATCCACACCCACAGCGACATTCTTCACGCGATGCTACTACTGCGGTGTGCAATCGCAAGCGGGTTCTGAGTTGCGAACGCTCGCGGGCGAGATCGCCGACTGCAGGCGCTGCCCGCGGCTGGTCGACTGGCGCGAGCAGGTGGCGCGCGAGCGGCGCGCGGCGTTCGCGAACGAGGAGTACTGGGGGCGCCCGGTTCCCGGCTTTGGCGACCCGCGCGCCAGGCTGCTGCTGCTGGGCCTCGCGCCGGCCGCGCACGGCGCGAATCGCACCGGGCGGATGTTCACGGGCGACCGCTCCGGCGACTTCCTCTACGCCGCCCTGTGGCGGGCCGGCATGGCCAACCAGCCGCACTCGCGCGACCGCGGCGATGGGCTCCAGCTGAGCGACGTGTGGGTCAGCGCGGCCGTGCGCTGCGCGCCGCCGCAGAACCGCCCCTCACCGGCGGAGCGCGACGCGTGCCTGCCTTGGAGTCTGCGCGAGCTGGGCCTGCTGAGCGAGGTGCGGGTGGTGGTGTGCCTGGGCGCGTTCGCGTGGGACGCGGCGCTGCGCTTGACGGCCGAGCTGAGCGCGCCGGGGAGTCCGCCGCGCCGGCCGCGACCGCGCTTCGGCCACGGCGCGGAGCTCGACGGCGAGCGCTACCGACTGGTCGGCTGCTACCACCCCAGCCAGCAGAACACGTTCACCGGCAGGCTCACCGAGGGGATGGTCGACGCGGTTCTCGCCCGCGCGCGCGAGCTGGCCAAGTAGTCGAGCTCGCGTGTTTTTCTGACTCAAGCCGGGTAGGTCGTGGACCGATATGACCGCGTGGATTCCTCATCCAGACCCGGCCGGGGCCGCTAGCGTGCGCGCGTGGCTGCTGGGAGCTAGAAGGGCGCGCAACATCGCACTGCTCGTCCTGTGGGCGCTGTGCGTGGGCGCGCCCGCGACGCTGCTCGCTCAATCGCAGGCTCGCAACGCCCACGGCGTGCAGCAGCGCTTCGGCTTGCGCGCGTCGATCGCGGCGAGCTTCGCGAGCGCGTTCGTGCAGGAACGTCTCCCTCCGCGGCGCGGGCAGACGCTCGACCGCCACTCGCGCGCGGCCGTGCTCGAAGCCGTCGCGCCGCTCGGGCGCTATCTCGAGAGCGTCGTGCCGCTCTCTGGCGCGGGCGCGTACGTGGTGGATCGCGCCGGCATGGTGATCGTGAGCAACGCGCCCACACGCGGTACGGCGGGATCTCCTCCGTTGGCGATCGACCCCACGCTCGCACGAGCGACCGCGCGCGCCCGGGAAGGCTCGGTCGATTGGCGCGGGCGCGGCGAATCGTGGTTCGCGAGCCGGCCGATCGCGGGGACGCCATGGCGCGTGGTGATCGCGGCGCCCTCGCGCCTGGTCTTCCAGACCGTGCGCGGGCCCGCCCAGTGGGTGGCGTGGGTCATGCTCTTCGCCTTCGCGCTGCTCGGGCTGTGCGCCCTGGCGATGTTCGACCGCCTGATCTCCAGTCGCCAGCGTCTGACGACGCTCAACCGCGAGCTCGACCGCGTCGCGCGCATCGACTCGCTCACCGAAATTCACAATCGCCGTCACATCGAGGAGGCGCTGCGCGCCGCGCTGGGGGCGGCCCGACGGCGCGACTCCGAGCTCGCGCTGCTGCTCGTCGACATCGACCGCTTCAAGCAGTTCAACGACAGCCACGGACATCTCGCCGGCGATCGCGCGCTGCGCCACGTGGCTTCCCGTCTGGCGGACTCGCTGCGCGTCGAGGACGTGATCGGACGCTGGGGCGGGGAGGAGTTCATCGTGGTGCTCCCCGGAGCGGACGCCGAGTGTGCGGTGATGGTGGCCGAGCGGCTGCGCGCGCGCATCTCCTCCAGCGGGCTGGAGCTAGGAGCGGAAGAGCCGTGGGCCCTGACGGTCACTATCGGCGTGTCGTGCTGGAGCGGGCAGGACGCCGAAGACCTCGTCAACCAGGCCGACAGAGCGCTCTACCGCGGCAAGGGTGAAGGGCGCAATCTCGTGAGGTTGTATCGCGATGTCGCCGACGATCCGGATGTCGTCGCGACCGTCGGAGTTTCAGCTGGCAGCGCGGCTCCTACCGGCGAGAACTGCCGCGGGCGTCACTAATCTACTCTCGGTGGCCTACAAGACCGCCGATGCCCGACAGCAGCTGCTTGACTCCATCGCGCAGGCGATCGAGCAGATGGCGAGCGCGATCGCGCTGCTGAGCGAGGCCTACGAACAGCTCGACGAAACGAGCGCCGACCGGATCGAGGAGCAGCTGTTTCGCCCCGTGCAGAGCGCCTACGGCCGCGCGAAGCGCACGCACGCGGAGTTCGCCGCGCGCCACGAGCTCCCCGGCCGTGAGTTCGAGCCCGCCGCGGCGCTCGCGCCGGCGCGAGGCGTCAAGGGCTTCGTCGACGCCGCCGTGCGCGTCATCACCGAGGCGGACCTCACGCTCGCGACGCTGCAGGACTCGATGCTCCCAGTCGAGGTCGGCGATGCGCAGCTGCGCGCCGGCCTCGAGCAGGTGCGGTCGCTGCTCGGCGACCTGCGCGGTCGCGCACACGAGTTCGTGCGCACGCTCGGGCGCTGACGCGGGGTTTACCGCTGTCTGGTTGACATAACATGCATTATCGAGCGTGACAAAACGCCAGCCACGAGGCCCAGTGGGAAACAATCCCGCGTGGCGATAAGCCGTACCCGCCCTGGCACGTCCTGCTCCGAGCGACAGTTCCAGAAGTTGGACGTGATTTGTCCACGTCGATTGCTTACGCTGACACAGTTGTGATCTCAGCCGTACGGCCGGGAGCGTGACTATGGTTCGGCTCCGAGGTGTCGCGTCTCCTGTCAAGGAGACGCGCTAGACAACCTCGGAGCCGTCAATCAGCCTGCCCGACGGGAGTCCGCCCTCATCTTTTCCTCTTCTTCTTGCTCGCTTTGTGTTTCGGGCAGCCGGTCGCGGCGATCTTGGTCGTCTGTTTGACCACGGCGCCGTTCTGGCCCGTGATCAGGGTCGGCATGTTGAGGTTGCCGGCGCAGAGGCTGCCGAACGCCGCGAGCACGGAGTGCGGGCCCTGCGGCAGTACGAGGTCGAAGCTCGAGACCGGCGCGTCGGGGACCGCTTTGAAGGTGCTCGACGTGATGCCTTTCTTGATCTTCGTGTTCCCGTCCAGGATCAGCGTGATGCCTTCTCCCTGCAGCACGATCTCCAGGTCCGGGAACGCGGCGCCGGCGTGAGACACCAGGTACGCCGGGCCCGTCAGCGGATGCGCCAGCAGCGGCGTCACGGCGATCGCCCTGCCGACGACCGAGGCCGCTGGACACGACGCCGGGTTGGCGTCAAAGACGTGGTCTGTACACGCTTTCTGAAGCGTGGAGAGCCGCGAGGGAAGCTGCACCGGCAGGTTGACCTTGACTTTGGCGATGTTCGCCTGACCCTTGCCTGAGGTCACCCTCACGTGCAGCGACGCCCCGTTCTTTTTACTCGCCTTGCCCTGCGTCACCGCCGTGAACTTCGGCTTGAAGGGCAGGAGCGCGCAGTCCGACGACTGGAGCGGATACGAGAGCCCCGCCACCGACCCGGTCGCGCTCGTCGCCGAGCCCGTGACCGTCATCGGGTCGCAGTTGGTGGGGTTGAAGATGAAGCCTTCGCGATTCACATCGACGGTGATCGTGCGGATGTCGAGCGGCACGCCGTTGAGCGCTTGCGGCAGCGGATCGCTCTCCACCGTCAGCGCCGACGTGCGCGGGTCGACCGCGATCGACGCGCGCACGACCTCTGTGCCGTTGCCCGCGTTGCCCGTCAGCACGAACGGCCCGGCCTGCGCCGGGGTCACGATCGAGAGGCCGAAGGGCTTGCCGCGATAGGGGCCCGTGAGGTACACCCTGCCGCCGCCGATCGTCAGTGGCGCGCTGCCCGGTCCGAGCGTGATCGTGCCAGATCCGATCAGTGAGCCCTGCGGACAGGTCCCGGCGTCCGCCTGCGCCGCGGCGCACTGCTCCACGCTCTTCAGCACGCCCAGCAACCCCGCGGGCGTCGTCACGCTGACTCCGGCGAGCGACTGTTCGCCCTCCTGACGTGACAGCGTCACCGCGAAGCCCGTGAACGCTCCCGCGCGCGCGCTCTTCGTCCTTCCCGCCTGGAAGGTGGGTGCGAAGCCCTGCGGCGAGCAGCCTTCGATCGGGATCGGCGGCGCCGAGATCTCCGCCGCGGTCGTCGTGCTCCAAGGGGTCAGGCGCGCCGTCGCGATCGCGCCGCCGCACGAGTTGGGGTTCACGAGTGGCGCCTGTGGACCCTGCTGCAGTGTCAGCTGTATGTCGCTGACGGGAGCCTGAGGCATTTCCGTGAAGACCGTGGTCAGCTGGCCCGTGCCCTGGTTGATCTTCGTGTGGCCCGCCTGCTTGATGACGACGCCGGACCCTTCGGCTTCCACGAACACGCGCACCATCCCCCCCGCTCCGGCCTGCGCCGGGCTGCAGGGCGAGCATTCGGGCGCGCCGACGTACACGCTCCCCGTCAGCGGGCTGCTCAATAGCGGCGTGGCGATCCTCACGGTTCCGACCTTCGAGGCGCTGGGACAGTCGCCTTTCGCTCGCACCTTCAGCCCGAACTGAGCGTCGCTGCACGATGTGAGGCCGTTCGCGGCGGACGGCGAGAGCACAGTGCCTTCGGGCAGCGTCACTTCCGTGTCGCGCACGTCTGGCGTCGCGAGGCCTTCCGTTTCTTCGTTCTGCGGCACGTCGACTTTCACCTCGTAGCCCACGGCGGCTCCGGCCTGATGGGAGCTGGTGGCGACCTCGATCGCGGGGTGGAACCGCAGCAGTTCGCAGCCCGAC
>DASUPL010000312.1:0-5038 GCA_036281155.1 Solirubrobacteraceae bacterium
CGTATGGCCGCTCGCCCGCGAGGTAGAGCACCGTCAGCCCCCGCTCGACGCGCACGAACGGAAGCTCGCGCCGCGCCGCCAGCGCCTCAACGAGCGGCTCGGTCCAAAGGTGTTGGTGTACGTCGATCCTCATATTCATCAGCTTCTCTACTTGTTTACTGAAGAATAGCAGCCGCGCAGGCACCCGGCCGACTTTTGCAGACAAACCGCCCGACTTCTTAGAACAGCGTGCTCAGACCGTGGAGCGCCGCGCCGCCGAGCACCACCTCGAGAGTCACCCCAGCGACCCCCACCGCTAGGCCCAACACGACGATGAGGAAGTCCTCGAGCAGCACCCCCAGCGACAGCAGCACCACCCCCATCGCGGGCAGCGTGTCGAGTCCGCTGAACGGCGGCGCCACGAAGGCCGCCACACACCACGCGATCACGACGAGGCCAAAGGCGATGTTGCTCAGACGGTGGCCGAACACTTTCCGCAGGCGAGGCTTGGAGAAGCGCTCCAGCCGGCGGATCAACTTCATCAGGGACACCAAGAACCGCTCCCGCCTACCCCCCGCCAGCTTGAGCGTCCGCCAGCGCGCGGGCAGCCAGATGGTCTCGCGTCCCGCGATCAGCTCGAGCGCCACCAGCATCGCGATGGCCTCGAACACGTGCGTGGCGCCTCCGGTCGGCAGCGGAAGCGCCGGCAGCGCGAGCAGGACGACGAACAGCATCGCAAAGCCCCGCTGTCCAAAGAGCTCGATCAGGCTCACGAGCGTCTTCTCGTCCTCGCCATCGAGCCAGCGTTGCAGTTCGACGCTCACGTCCTCCGGGGGCGCGTTGCTTCCGCTGGGGGCGTGGCTGGCGAGGTTTCGATTTGCTCGTCGCATCGTTCGCATAGCCTCGCACCTTGACGCCCGCCGAGCGTAATCGTCCGTTTGGACAGTTCGTATGATGATTCGGTGGACCCTGAGCTGCCTTCCTATCAGGTTCAGGTGCAGACCTGATGGCGCGCAGCCGGAACGGTGCCCAACGAGTCGGACGATGCTACTGGCTGCGTCTATCGCGTGAGCTGCTCTAGGCGCGGTAGTACGACTGCCTCAGCGCGAGCCTGACTCGCTGGGTCGGCTTGAAGAGCCCCAGAGACTCCCTCGCGGAAACGCGGATGAGCACCCAGGCGCTCGAGTTCGCCTGCAAGATAGGCGCGGAGCTCTGGTTCGCAGTGCTGGACTTCGGCGGGGAGCTCTTCACGACCGTCAATCAACGCGATGATGTCGCCGAAATCGCGACTGCCGAGGAAGTCCTCACGGCCACGACCGTTGAACGCCTCTACCTTCGTGGCCAGCAGATAGGCGGGTGGTGCCGCGCGTATCGTCGAGCCAGACGGCAACGCGCACTCGACCGCCTGCGGGATCGAGGCGCCCTGCCGAGGAACACGACCTCCGAAAGCAGCGGCCTGAGTGCGTACGCGGCGCGCTCGAATAGCTCGACGCTCATGTCTCAACCGCGGAGCCGAGACGCTCGCTCAGGAGCCTCTCGGCGAGACTGCGCACCCGCGCGTCGCCGAGTCGGATCCCGTCGACGAGCGCGAGGAGCTCACTGAGGTCCGGATCACGGCGCGAGATCTCCGGTGCGGAGTCGTGGAGCGGCTCAAGCGCGAGTCCGCGCATGCGTCCCATGGGGTCGGGCCAGATGGGCGGTAGCTCGTCTGAGCTGGCAAGCTCCTTCTGCAGTGGCGGCGCTGCCCAGGCGGTCGGTACCCCCCTGGCTTCCCCGCCGTGTACCGGCGGGAACATGTACTTCACGCCATGGATCAGGAGCTCTTCGGCGCGGCCGACGTTCACACGGCGGCGTCCCTCGTCCAGCAGGCCCGCCTGCGAGAGACGCACGATTGAGCGTTGGATGACGCTGCGGGCAACGCCGATCTCCGCCTCGAGCGAGCGAACCGTCCAATCTGGTGACTTGGAGGCCAGCTTAAGCAGGACGACAATGTCCTCACCTTTGAGCATGGCAACAGCCTACCAGACTGTCCCCTGTCCCGGGACAAGGGACACTCTACGCGTCTCACATGAGACCTTCGGAAAAGCCCCCGACGAGGCTCACGCCGCTCGCCTCCCTAGCGCCCGCCCATAGGAGTGCCCCAGTGGAAAGTCCAGTGGAACGAAACCCGCTGACGAGAGGGGATTCCAGGGGACCTATGGGGATCGCGGCGGCTTCGCGCTGCGGCGCGTTTTGGCTCTACAGCGCACAATCTGGCGCTGTAGAGCCGTTCCCGGAGCGGGGGACCGAGGAGTCGAACCTCGCGTTGCGGTTTTGGAGACCACCGTGTTACCGATACACCAGTCCCCCGAGGAGCCGGAATTGTAGGCGTTGGGAACCGCTCGCTCCTCCCGGACCGTCGATCGCCGACGGCTGGCGCGCCCGCGCACCGCGATTGCGCGCGCTGTGAGCGCCCGGCGGAGACTGCGGCGGACGATCTAAACGCTCGAGCCAGAAGCTAAAGCCCATCCCCAGCGCTGCCGACAGATCGAGTAGCCCTGGGACATCTTGTAACAATGATTACTTTCTCCGCGCCGATCCGGCCCTCCTCTCCACTCCTCACGCGTTTGCGCCGAGGCTTCCGTCACGGCCACGACGAGCGAGCTCTCGCGCTTCGCTCCCAGGACGGCATGACGCTCATCGAAGTGCTCATCAGCAGCGTGATCGTCGGCATCGTCACGCTCGGCACGTTCGCCGGGTTCGACGCGCTCGGCAAGAGCGACGCCGATCAGCGCCACCACAACCAGGCCACCGTCCTCGCCGCGCAGTCGCAGGAGGCCCTCCGCAGCGACCCCGCGACCGCCCTCAACGAACTCGTCAACAAAGGCGGTCACGTCTATACCCAGACCGTCCAGGGGACGAAATACACCATCACCCAGACCGCCCAATTCGAGACCGGATCCGGCACCGCCGCAACGTGCAACGCCGCCGCCGGGCACTCCAACGAAGCCAGCAACTACATCCGCGTGTCCTCCTCCGTCAGGTGGTCCAGCCTCGGCAAAACCCGACCCGCCGTCACCGCGACCAGCCTCATCACACCTCCCGTCGGCTCCGCCCTGGAGGTCGACGTCACCAACGGCGGGAAAGTCGAAACCGCCGTCCCCGGCGTCACCGTCATCGCCGAAGGCGTCGAAACCACCACCAGCGAAAAAGGCTGCGTCATCTACAACGGCATCCCCTCCACCACGACCGAAGTCGAAGCCTTCAAACTCGGCTACGTCACCAAGAGCGGCGCGTTCAAGTTCTTCGCCAAAGAAGTCTCCATCGCCCCCAATGTCATCACCCACGAGAGCATCTACCTCGCGCAAGGCGGCTCGATCACGGCGAACTTCAAGTACAACAAAGGCGCAACCGCGGTCACGGGCGACACCTTCGTAGCGGTCAACAACGAAATCGGCGTGAACCCCGAAACGATGGCAGGAGCCACAAAACTCGCGTTCAACTCCGAAAGCGCTTACACGACCGTCCCCGGCACTTACGCGAGCTCGGCCAAAACGGCGATCGAACCGACCCACTACCCCACGGGCAACCTCTTCCCCCAACCCAGTGCGTGGACCGTCTACGCGGGCGACTGTGCATCGAACAATCCCGAAAAATATGGAGTCTCGCTCGAAAAAGGCGGCTCCACCGTCACAGCAGGCGCAAACACGACCACATCCGTGCCGATGTCGCTGGTCACGCTCAACGTCTACAAAAACACCAAAGCCACGCCCGAAGGCCTCTTCACCACGACCTCCTACCCAGCCACGGTCACCAATCTCAGCTGCACCACGCCACTGGCGGCGACGCCCAACGACGCCTACAAAGCTAACTACGAACACCCCAACTCGACAAGCACCACAGGTCATCTCACCAACGCCTACCAGCCGTTTGGCAAATTCAAGCTCTGCTTTTCCAACGGGACCAAAACCTTCACGTCCACCTACACCAACTCAACCGAAGCCGGCTCGACCGTCAACGTCTACCTCAAAGCCTCAAACGGAACCGTTACCGAAGGCAGCGGACCGTCGCTCGTCGAAACCACAGTCGCCACCGGGACCACTTGCTGATGGAGCCCATCTCTCCTCTTCCGCGCCCGCACGCCGACGAGCAGGGCTTCACCCTCATCGAGCTGCTCGTCACGATGCTGACCGCCACGGTCGTCGCGGGAGCGCTCTTCGCCGTGCTGAACCTCTCCACCACCCAGACCGCGGCCCTCTCTGACAAGGTCCAGGCCGACCAACTGGGGCGGATCGCCATGACTCGCATCGTCAACGCGCTCCACTCGGCGTGCATTGCCCCAGCGTTCACGCCGATCCAGGAAAACAGCACCGGATCGAAGCTGATCTTCATCACCGCCTACAGCGAAAAGGCTCTCATCCCCGAAGCCGAACTGCACGAAATAACGTGGAGCGAAACGCTCCACACGCTGACCGACTCACACATCAAGAGCACCGGCGGGGCTTGGCCTGATTTCACGTTTCCCGAAACGCGGAAATCCACTCCACTCGCTCAGAACATCACCCAGAACGAATCCGGCGGCAAAAAACTCCCCATCTTCCGCTACTACAGCTACGCGACCGAAACGACCACAGGCGAAGCCATACCAACGACCACGCTCAACAGCGAACCGCTGCCCGGCACGAAACTAAGCGTCGGCGAAGCCGAAGAAGCCGCATCCGTGCTGGTCAGCTTCAACGCCGCTCCAACCAATGGCAAAACGACATTCAACCGCAGCGTCAACCTGAGCGCCCAGACTACGTTCGCCTACAGCGTCCCCAACTCCGAAACACCTATCCACGACGCGCCATGCCAATGATCCTCAAAAAACTCCACACTTCCCTGCGCTCTCAGGACGGGTTCACGATGATCCTCGCCCTCAGCGTGATGCTCATCACCAGCCTGCTGCTCGTCGCCGGCTACACGGCGACGAACGGCAACATCCACTCCTCACATCGCGACACCCTGGAGAAGCAGGCCTACTACGCGGCGCTCGCGGGCGTCCAGCAGTTCGAGTATCAGATGCAGGCGAACCCCAACT
>DASUPL010000313.1:0-15959 GCA_036281155.1 Solirubrobacteraceae bacterium
CCCTGTATCCATGCGGATTTCGACCGCTGGAATGTATGTAGACGAAGCGGTGCGCTGATGACAGAGTCTTGCGGAGTTGATGCACAGCTTGCTACCACTTACTCGTCCCGGTTGGCCAGCGTGTCGTTCAGCCATAAGGACATCCCTAGGCTTCGGGGCGCGAACCTTGTGCCCGTGCTCCGAAGCCAACAAGCGAGAGACACCCGAGTAAGCTGGATCGAGCCATATGAGGATCCAGAAGAAGATCGCCGAGCCCATCGATGCCGATTGCACGCGCGCGCTTTGAGACGCGCACGACCGAGGCTTGGCAGCCACCGGCGTTTCGCCCGTTGCGTACGCGGCGAGACCGATTGCTGGCGATCGGGCGTCGTATGCTCGACCTCCAGGCTGCCTCGATATGGCGCGACATGCGCACGGAACTGGCAAGCGCGCACGGCGACGTCCTCGACGTAGGAGCTGGGGCGCAGCCCTACCGGACGCTGCTGCCCGTCGGTGTGCGCTACCACGCCATCGACATCGTTGAGTCGGATGCGGTCTTTGGCTATGACCTTCCCGACACCGAGCGCTTCGAGGGGCAACGATGGCCGGTCGAGGATGGCTCGGCAGACCTGGTGATGGCGACAGAGACACTCGAGCACGTTCCCGAGCCCGCGATCTTCCTTCAGGAGGCGAGACGCGTACTGCGCAAGGGTGGGCGGCTGATCGTCACGGTGCCATTTTCGGCGCGCTGGCATTACGTTCCCCACGACTATTGGCGATTCACCCCATCGAGCTTGCGCATCATGCTCGAGGCAGCAGGGTTCTCTGACGTGGCCGTCTATGCTCGAGGAAACGAGACGACGGTCGCTTGCAACAAGGCTCTGGCGCTGATCCTGATGTCGCTGACGCGTAACCAAGGGCGTCCGATGAGGCGGGCGTTGGCGGTATCCATGCTGCCGCTGGCCGCGGTTCTGGCGTTCGTCGGTCAGATCTCCCTGCGCGACGATGGTGGCGAGGACTGCCTCGGATGGACCGCCGTCGGTACGTAGCGAGCTGAGCCAATCGCTCAGACCTTGCGGTGCTCGGGCACCCAGCAGCCGTCCTCGTCGCGGGTGAAGTCCTGGAACAGGTCGGGCGCCTCGGACTGCATCACGCGGGCGATCTTGTCGAACACGATCCGCAGCTCCTCCTCGGCGCCCTCGGCGGTGCGCATCTCGATCACGTGCCGCAGCGTGCGCGCGTTCGCCGTCCACACGATGTCGGTGCTGAGGCCGATCGGCGCGAGGCGGCGCAGCGCCGAGGTGACCTCCTACTTGACGTGGAACGGCACGCCGTCCTCTTCGATGCCGAGCTCCTTCGCGGCGCTCACCTGGAATTCCTCGAGCTGCTCCACGATCGAGAGCACCTGCTCGCGCACCGGCTCCAACGCGGGCGGCACGCGAAAGCCGATGTCGGTGAGGCGCACGTAGCGCAGGCTCTCCTGGCTGAACGCCGAGCCGGCGCGATGCCTAACAATCTCATGAGTGAATACTCTCGAACAATTCCGAATAGCGAACGAGTAGTTGGCGTGCTCGAGCACGCTGCCGTGCGCGGAGCGCAGGATGTTGGCGAAGTACTCGCGCCGATCGGTGCGCACGCGCGTGACGTTCGGGTTCAGCCCCGGCTCCCAGCTGCGGTAGCAGGCGCGCCCGCCGAACTCCACGATCATCTGCCCATGATTGAGTTGCCCGCCCGCCTCGCCGTCGGCCTCCTCCAAGCGCCGCTCCAGCCACGACTCGCCGCCGACGTCGCGCAGGTAGCCGCGCATCCCGTCGAGGTCGATGGAGGGGCGGGCGAGCAGGAACACGCCTGGGCTTGTCTCGTGCATCGGGCGAGCGATCCTACATACAGAGTCGGACCGAGCCGAGCGTTTGCGCCGGGCGTGCCGTCGCCGGTCGGGCATCCTTCATACACTGCTGCGCAATGAGCGTTACGAGCAACGGAGCCGCGGCGGGGAACATCGTCGAAGCCCACGACCTCCGCCGCCGCTACGGCGACGGCGAGGCCGCCGTGGATGCCCTCGCGGGCGTCACGGTCGACTTCCCCGCCGGGCGCTTCACCGCGATCATGGGACCGTCGGGCTCGGGCAAGTCGACGCTGATGCACATCCTCGCGGGCCTCGATCGCCCCACCTCGGGCGACGTGCGCATCGCGGGCGTCGAGCTGACCGCGCTCGAGGACAAGGCGCTGACGCAGCTGCGACGCGAGCGCATCGGCTTCATCTTCCAGACGTTCAACCTGCTGCCCGTGCTGAGCGCCGAGGAGAACATCCTGCTGCCACTGTCGATCGCGGGGCGCAAGCCCGACGCGGAGTGGCTCGACCGCCTGATCGACACGGTCGGCATCCGCGACCGTCTGACGCACCGCCCGGCCGAGCTCTCCGGCGGTCAACAGCAGCGCGTCGCGGTCGCACGGGCGCTGATCTCGCGCCCGTCGGTCGTGTTCGCGGACGAGCCCTCCGGCAACCTCGACTCGAAATCCTCCGGCGACGTGCTCGACCTGCTGCGCCACGCGGTCGACGACTTCGGGCAGACCGTCGTGATGGTCACGCACGACGCGCACGCGGCGTCGTTCGCGGACCGCCTGCTGTTGCTCGACGACGGGCAGATCGTGCACGACGGAGGATCCGTTACGGCCGAGCAGGCGCTCGACCTGATGAAGTCCGTCGGCTGATGATCAGGCTGGTGCTGAGAGGCTTCATGCAGCGCAAGCTGCGTGTGCTGCTGACCGGCATCGCGATCGCGCTCGGCGTGGCGCTGATGGCCGGCACGTACGTGCTGACGGACACGATCAACCAGTCCTTCGCCGGGATCTTCCAGGTCGCCAACCGCGGCAACGACGTCGTCGTCGCCCCGACCGAAGCGCTGGGGAGCGAAACGCGCTCGCAGACCTCGCCGATCACCGACGCGATGCTCGCGCGGGTGCGCTCGATCCCCGGCGTCGCGGAGGCGGCCGGCGGCATCTTCACGCCGGGGACGTTCCTCGACGTGCACGGCAAACGGCTGACGAAGGGCGGCGCGCCGGCGTTCGTCGCGGCGCAGGCGCCCAAGCGCTTCGAGGCGTTCACCCCGATCGAAGGCCGCTTCGCCACGAACGCGAGCGAGGTGGCGATCGACCAGGCGACCGCCACGCGCGCGCACCTGAAGATCGGGCAGAGGATGGTCGTCGCGGGTCTCGCGCCGGCGAGGACCTATGCGATCGTCGGCATCGTCAGGTTCGGCGGGGGAGAGTCCTTCGGCGGCGCGGGCGCCGCGATCCTCACGCCCGCGGAGGCGCAGCGGGTCGTCGGCAAACAGGGTCGCTACGACCAGATCGAGGTGGCCGCCCAGCCGGGCGTCACGCCAGCGCAGCTGCGCGACCGCATCCGCGCGGAGCTGCCGCGCGTCGTGGACGTGCGCACCGGCGCGCAGGAGGCGGAGAAGGACTCCGCGGACCTGGAAAGCAACCTCAGCTTCATCCGCACGTTCCTGCTGGTGTTCGCCTACGTGTCGCTGGTCGTGGGCGCGTTCATCATCTTCAACACCTTCTCGATCACCGTCGCGCAGCGCACGCGCGAGTTCGGGCTGCTGCGCACGCTCGGCAGCTCGCGCGCGCAGATCATGCGCTCGGTCGTCTTCGAAGGCCTGCTGCTGGGGGTCATCGGCGCCGTGCTCGGCCTGCTCGGCGGCATCGCGCTCGCCCCCGCGCTGAACGAGCTGTTCAAGGCCTTCGGCGCCGACCTGCCCAACAGCGGCACGGTCGTGGAGACGCGCACGATCGTCGTGTCGCTGCTCGTAGGCATCGTCGTGACCGTGCTCGCGGGGCTGATCCCCGCGGTGCGCGCCACGCGCGTGCCGCCGCTCGCGGCGATGCGCGAGGGGGTCGGCATCCCGCCGCGGCCGCTGCCCACGCGCCGCGCGCTGATCGTCAGGTTCGCCCTGTTCCTGGTGGTGGCCGTGGCCTCCGCGCTCGCGCTCGGCGGTGACGCGGTGCTGCCGATATTCCTGGGCGCTTGGGCCATCCGACTGGTGATGCTGCTGCTGCGGTTGAGACGCGGCGGAGAGCGCCCGGCCAAGCGCTACCGGGTCGTCCCCGCGCTCGCGCGAGCGATCGGCCTGCTCGTGACCTGGCGTGGAATCACGGGTCGCCTGGCGCGGGAGAACGCGATGCGCCAGCCGGGACGCACGATGATCACGGCGGCCGCGCTGACGGTGGGACTCGCGCTGGTGGCGTTCGTGGCGGTGTTCGCCGACGGCACGAAGGCGACGATCAACCAGGCGGTGGGCAGGTCGTTCGCGGGCGATCTGATCGTGGAGAACGCGCAGCTGGGCGAAAGCGAACAGGGCATCCCCAGCGAGGTCGCCCCGGCGCTGCGTCGCGTGCGGGGCGTCGCGAGCGTGACCCCGATCGCGTTCACGCTCGGGCGGGTGAACAAGATCTCGGGCAACGCGACGATCACGGCGATCGAGCCGAGCACGTTCACGAGCACGTACAAGGTCGAATGGAAGCAGGGCAGCCAGGGGGTGCTGCTGGCGCTCGGCGACACGGGAGCGGTGCTGACGAAGGGCTACGCCGACAGCCACCACCTGAAGGTCGGCCAGACGCTTTCGGTTCTCACCCCGGCGAAGCAGCGCGTGTCGCTGACCGTGCGCGGCATCGCGAGCGACAACGCGGGCCTGCTGGCGAACCTCACGATCAGCCTGTCGCTGGCGCGCAGCGCGTTCGGGCAGCGCGAAGACGCGCTGAGCTTCGTCTCCTACGCGCCCGGCGTGAGCAACGCGCAGGTCCAGCCCGCGGTCGAGCGGCTGCTGGCGAAGGACTTCCCCCAGGCCCGCTCGCGCACGGCCGCCCAGTTCACCAAGGACCAGTCCCAGCAGATCAACAAGCTGCTCGCGCTGATCTACGTGCTGCTGGCGCTGTCGGTGATCGTGTCGCTGTTCGGGATCGTCAACACGCTGATCCTGTCGATCTACGAGCGCACGCGCGAGCTGGGCATGATGCGTGCGATCGGCACCTCGCGCCGCCAGGTGCGCCAGATGATCCGCTACGAGTCCGTCATAACCGCCCTGATCGGAGGCGTGTTCGGCCTCGTGATCGGCATCGTGGGCGAGATCGTGACCGTCGCCTTGGCGCTGTCGGACTCGGGCTTCGTGCAGTCGTTCCCCGTGGGGACGCTGTTCGCGCTGCTTGTGATCGCCACGCTCGCGGGGTTGCTGGCGGCGCAGCTGCCGGCGCGTCGGGCGGCGCGGTTGGATGTGCTGGGGGCGTTGGCGAGCGAGTAGGGGAGTGGGAGCCGGGCATCGGTCGGCTCCCACCGCCTCGAGCTAGGCTATTTCTCCCATCGGATCGTTCCTCCGTGAACTGAGATTAACCATAAGCCTGTGTAGTGCAGTTCGGTTTTCTCTACGCTCGCGTCACCACATAGGCCACCTGAGCCTAATGAGGCGATTTTTTCGATCTCGACGTGCGCTAATACATCTTGAGCTAGGTTTAAGTATAAAATTAACCTCAGGTTGTTGTTCGGCGGTCCGCTGTTGATTTTGATGCTACACCCAAGTTCCGGGATGGTGAGCACGATGGGTTTCCCAACCACCGATACTGATCCGTCTGCGTTGAGTAAGAATTCCGCTGGAGTGACAGTCATGGGAAAGATTTCCCCAAAGAAGCATTTGGTATAAAGTCCTGTCACGGTGATCTCTTTGGTGGTCATGGCTTTCCCATTGGAAGCGATAGCGTGACCCTTGAAGTGTTCGCATTCGATTCCCGTGCCACCAGGTTCAAATTCGAAGAGTTGCGTGTTGTCGTTTAAGACTAAGACTAACGCTGGTAAGGGTCCGGTCCATAAGAATTGCGGGACCGCTGACGCTGATCCGGCCGAGAACGCCCCGACCACGATCATCACGACAAAGGTCAGCAACCCTGTTGCTGTTGTTGTGCGTTTCATGATGTTCTAGCTACTCCTCTACTGGTTGAACTTATTGCGCGTTGCTTCGCGCCTGGTCTTCCCGGCTCCATGGCGGGCCTTCTTCGCGCGCTTCTTGGCGCAGACGATTTTGCCCTTGACGCGTTTCTTCACGAGCCCCTTGCGGCACGTCAATTTCGGCGTGATCACGGGCGAAAGATTTCCTGCCCCCTGCGGGGTCGTGCTCGCTGGCGGGGCGAACACAGGCGCCACACCAAACGCCGCACGACAGCTCGCTCCCACACACGATGGGGCGGCTTTCGCCGCCTCGGGGAACCCACCTCCAACACGAGCGTCGAACACGTTTTCATAGCCGCCATCGCTCTGTCCGGGCACGAGCTGCGCGTCCGTCGTGAACAGCACGTCATCGCCGCTCGGGGTCGTGCCCTGCAGGACCGCCGGGACGGACGACGTGCCACCGGAAATCAGCGAGACTTCTTCGGCCTCCCACTCGTATACATCTGTCGAGGTCGCCGTCCCGAACTTCGGGCTCGTAGGCGCTCCGCCATTCGTGTCTTCGGGCACCAGCGAATCCGGGGTCTGGAAGAACACCCGCCCGCCGTCGTCGCTCATCGGCGAGGACAGGCCCGGCGGGTCGTACGTGCCCCCCGCTGTTTCCCCAAAGGTCGCGTTCCCCTTCGGCTTCACGCCCGGCGCGGTACACGACAGACACGTCAGCGAGTTGCCGGCCACGGTGTAGCGGTAGATCTCGGTGAATTCCTGCCATGGGTTCTGGCCTGTCAGGTTTGCCGCCGACGCGAACACGAGCGCCCCGCCGTCAGGCGTCGGGACTGCGGGGCGCGAGATGTCGGGCTGGCCGACCAACCCTGTGGGACTGCCTTCCAAGCTCACATCGCTCTTCGCCAACGTAGCGATGAAGGCCGTTTCGCCGGTTGCGGTATCGAACATATACAAGTTCGGCTGCAACGGGGTCGCTGTCGCGCTCTGCGCGTTCGTGTTCGACGCCAACACGCCATCCGAGACAAAATAGACGCGAGACCCATCGTTCGACACGGCTGTCAAAGATGCCGGATGAACGCCATGAAGTGCTATACCAGCCGCGATGCCAGGGCCGACGCCTGTCAGGCTCTGTGTCAGGGTAAGTTCCGTCGCGCTATCCACTGACGCGATAGTCGCCAACTCATTCGAGTTCACTCGCCCGCGTGTGAGTTTGAATGGTGCGAAGAGGATTTCTTCTCCAGCATGAAACCCAGCCGTACTCACGACCGTGATCGCTTCGCCTTTCCCTGGTGCGGCAAGGGTGGTGACCGGGGCCTGATCGCCGCCCAGCCCCGTGGACACAGGGTTCACAGATAGCGGGGCGGCACCACCTATCGCATGACTTGTTGTGTTGAACTCATAAAGCTCCCGGCCAGGTGTGGCGCCAGCGAGACCTTCTTCGGAGGTGAAGAACACAAGCGATCCATTCGTAGCCGCGCCTTGATACCGCGCAGAGCCGAAAACTGGCGTCTCTTCTACGAATGCTCCGGAGAGTGTGGTTCCATACGGCGCTGCGCCGGCTATCTTTACTGTCGTCGAGTTGTCTTGACGCATGTAGAGACCTACTGGCTCGCCGGCGGCGGGGTTCGGAGCCTCGAAGAACGCCTTGGAGCCATCATTCGAGATAGCGTTCGTCGTTGAGCCGCTGCCTGCGTTAGCGGGTAGGAATTCACCTGCGGGCGGCAAACCCGAAGCCAAATGTCCGCCATCGCCAAGAATCGCACCTTCGGCAAGATGAGTAACCGAGGTGTCCGGCGGGAAAGCGCTAGACAATCCCGAGCCATTCTCCACTTCGAGGAAAGGCACACCTTCGAGAATGAGGACTTTGCCAATTTGTGTCACTTCTGCCGACGGGCCTGCACCAATCGTAATGAACTGGCCTGGGAAGAACCCTTCAACATTAGCCACCGAGAGACAGCAGAAGCCCGGTGTGTACCCTTCAGGGAGTGTGGTGGCAACATAGCCGGCGGGCTGGTCGCTAGCGTCGAGGCTCAACAGGTTCGTCTGGCCACCGGAGACATCGCGTTCGTAGAGGAACTCCGCTTCCGGGGCGGCTTCAGTGCTGAGGCCCGCCGCCGCCGGCAGCAGCGACGCGCCGGTGCTGAACACGACATGGTCACCATCTGCCGTTGCGCTGTCGAACGTCGCCGAGTTTGGTTCGCTGCCACCCTGAGATCCCAGGGAGACCCACGTCAAGCCATCCCCCGGAGTCTGCTCATACAGGCTGAGCGCGCCACCATCCTGATCGCCGGGTACATAAGACTGGGGGGTCGTAAAGATCGTCTTGGACAGATCGGAGGAGAACCACACGGGTGCCTGCTCTTCCAAGGAGCCCAGCGGGATCGTCGGGGTGGGTGTGAGCGGCACGGTCTGCCACCCGCCGGCAGTGCGGGTCGCCTGATATAGGTTCAGCGACCCCCAGGTCGCGCCTGCAAACGCGCCTCGCGCCTGGAAATCCACAGCTCCGCCGGTTGAGGAAGGGACCGCCGCATATGGGGCCACGCCATTCTTTTGCACCGGGGAGACGAGCTCATAGCCCCGCCCATCCGGCAACGCCGCGAGCGCGCCGGTCACGAGCAGCAGCGAGGCAGACACGGCTAGTGCTGCCGTGAGCGCGAGCGTGCGAACTTGAGAGCTCGTGACTACTGACGTCCGTGTAGAGAGATATGGCCTCACAATGTAATCCCTCCTGCTCGCCGTCTCGTGTCGATCATGTGTTATGCACCTGTCCATCCTGCTTCGAGGACTTCGTAGCCGGAGTGCTCCTCGCTGTTGGCATTGATGACCATCAGGTTCAGGCCCGCTGCGGAAGGCAGCCCGAGCTTGCGATTGATGGAGGCATCCACCAGGCTCCCACCCGAGGTGCCGCAGCCTTTGGCGACTGGGACCGAGAAGGAGTTGCTCACCAGCGTCGTACCCATCAGCTGCAGCGCCCCTTTCCGGGGCAGCAGAAATTCGGATGGTTTGCCGTGGATGGGTTTAGCCGGTGGCGGCGGGTTCGTCAGGCCGGTCGTCAGAGGGATCACGATAGGGTGGGCGGCGGACCCTATGTAGCAGTTCGCGCCGAGGAAGGGACTCATCAGATGGATCTTCACGCTCAAAGTGATGTCCGTACCAGACACGCCGTTCAAAAGCTTGCAGAGATCGACCGTCACAAACAGGTTCGAGCCGCACACACTCGCAGTCCCAAACGGTGTATTCGGGGGAACCGACGCCGCCCATTCAAACATCGCTGACACACCCGTCAGCTGGACGTTCCCAACTGTGCCCAGCAAGCCACCCGGGACAGGTTGAGCTGGGCCGTGGAGAATACCGTGGGGAGGTGAGATCACGCATTCGCTGGCGCCGATCACTGCACAGACAGGGGCTGCTTCTTCTTCCTGGGTCTGGCCGGCATCGAACGTGTTGCCAGGAATCGAGATCGGTACGCTCGAGTGGCCGATTTGAACCACACCGCCCGTCGTATATGAATGCAAGCAGTGGCCTCCGCCAAAGGCAAACGCGCTCGTAATCACATTCACCGGACAGTTCGCGAAATCCGAAGACTGCCCCGTTATCCCCGGCTCGACAAACCCCACCGCACTAGGTACAGAGACCAACAGCGCAGTGATACTGACACACGCCACCGCCAAGACCCCGCGTAGCCCCCTACCCGTAAAAGCACTCACGATTGTCTCCTCTATCGAATCTAGGCGGTCAAGAGCCGCCACGTCTGCTGAAACCGCTTCTTCACAACAAAGTGGGTGGGAGTCAGGCAGCGACCCCCACCCATTACTAGTCGACTACAAAACCTATAATGCGAAAGTACTCAAGACTAGTGGGTTGGGTCCCACTTGATGCTCCCTCCATGAGCCCACACTAAGAGTAACCCAAAATATGTGCCTTCTGTTTTCTCTACGCCCGCACCACCGCAAACCCCGCCGGATGATAACGAGCGAATGCCGCTGACCTCGACGTGGGCTAAGATATCGCCACTGGGATTGTTTAAGAATAAGAGCAATAACAGGTGATCATTCGGACCGCCACTGTTGACTTTAACACTACATTTGGCAGCCCCAGCGACAGTGATCACGATCGATTTCAGGACGCTTACTGATCCATCAGCACCGATTTCGTATTCCGCTGGCGTTACGGTCGCGGGGATACCACCAGTCGCTTCGCATTTGCTGTAGGTACCGATGATAATTACCGATGCGGCCTTCATCGTGGCTATCGGGGTTGTGCCATGGCCTCTAAAGTGCCTACAGGTTATTTGAAAGGCGATTTCACTGGCGGGTTCAACTGTAAAGATCTGGTTGTTGTCATTTAAGACTAAAATTAAAGCAGGTAATGGGCCTGTGTATAAGAATAACTGTGCTGATGCCGACCCGGCGGAGAACACGCCGAGCACGAGCATCACCACAAGGGCCACCAGCCCCATTGCGGTTGTTGTTGCACGTCTCATTTGTTCTAACTACTCCTTTACTATTGGCATTGTCAGTGCCCCGGAGTAGCGTTATCGTCGACCTAGACATCCCCTAGGAGTCGGACATCTAGAACGACTCCATTGTGACGGCACTATACGCTCGCTACCAGGCAGACGCAAGGCGTGTCTCTGACTGCGGGTTGCTCCACAAGTCAGTGCCAGCGCTTCGCGGATGAGCGTCGCTAAGCTGCGCAACTACCCGCACTGGCTGGTGTCGCCCTCAACGCACTGCTCGGCGGGTCTTTCGTGAGGCGTGGCGGGCCTTGCTGGCCCGCTTCTTGACGCAGACGAGCTTGCCTTGACCGCGCGCTTCCGCACGAGCCCTCTCCGGCACGTCAGCGACCTTGACGACGGCTTGGCAACGCTCGCCGGGTTCCCTGCGTTCTGTGGGGTCGTGCCCGCGAGTGCCGAGAGCACGGGCGCGACACCGAATGCGGCGCGGCAGCTCTCCCCGACGCATGTGGGGGCGCCGGAGCCTTCGTCGGAGGGGAATCCGCCTCCGACGCGTGCGTCGATGACGTTCAGAGCCGCGGTCAGTGTTCTGCGGCACCATCTTCGCGGTCAGCGAGGCGCACACGGCCAGACCTTCCAGCATATGTGGGTGGAGCGTAGTATCCGCCCCACCCACAGTCAACTCACTGAGCAGTGATGCCTACTGAACTATTTAACCCAATGAACATTGCCTCCATGCACAGACACTAACAGTAAGCCTCTGTACGTCCCTTCTGGTTTCAGTTCACCGGCCGTACCACAAAGACCACCAGACGCTAACGACGCAATTTTGCCGACCTCGACGTGCACTAATATGGCTTTAGTCTTGTTTAAGAATAACAGTAATCTGAGATTATTGTTAGGAGGTCCGCTCTCAATTTTCAAGCTACAGCCGAGTTCTGGGACCGTAACAACGATCGGTTTCCCAACTATAGCCACAGACCCATCAGCACTGATCGTGTATTCTGCTGGCGAGACTTCTGCGGTTACGATGCCGTTTGCTATGCAGCTAGTATAGATACCGACTATTGTCACACTTTTTGTGGTCATCGCAGTGCCGTTGGAGGCGGTGCCATGACCCCTGTAGTGTCGGCAGACAATTTCGGTTTCCGATGTTGCTTTGAAGACCTGTAAATTGTCGCTTAACACTAAGATTAACCCTGGTAAAGGCCCTGTCCATAAGAAGAACGAGTTGGGTCCGCCGCCTGCTGAAGCCGACCCGGCGAACACGCCGAGCACTAGCATCGCAGCAAGGGCGAGCAGCCCTGTTGCTGTCGTTGTGCGTTTCATGGTGTTGTAACTACTCCTTTGCTGTTGGACTGTATGAAGTCCCGCGCGGAATAGTGTGAAGCTCAGCTGTAAGACATCCCCACACGCGCCACACTACAGACCCAAACGCGAGTGCGTGGGGCAACGACGTGCTGTGCACAAGAGTACGACAGCCATCAGTCCATTTCAAGGGCCGTCTCCAACTCGTAGGGTTCGTCAGTCTCGCGTTCGACTGACGAAACGCTCCGCCCAGACCGGTCGCTAAGTTGCGCTCACGATGGCCGCCTCCGCCACAACCGTGATCGCCGCGCTCGCGGGGCTGCTGGCGGCGCAGCTGCCAGCGAGACGGGCGGCGCGGTTGGATGTGTCGGGGGCGATGGCGGGGGAGTGAAAGGTGCGTAGGGGCCGAACGTCGGCCGGCCCCATAGCGCCGGACTAGACTACCGATCCCATTGAATAGTTCCTCCGTGGACGGAAATTAACCATAACCCTCTGTAGTCTAGTCCTGGTTTCTCTTCGCCTGCTGTACCACAAAGACCACCGGACGCTAACGACGCAACTTTGTCTATCTCGAGGTGCGCTAATATGGCTTTGGGCTTGTTTAAGAATAAGAGTAATCTGAGATTGTTGTTAGGGGGCCCGTTGTTGATTTTGAGACTACATCCGAGTGCGGGGATGGTCATTACGATGGGTTTACCAACGACAGCTAGCGAGCCGTCGGCATTGATTGAGTATTTCGCAGGCGAGAGTTCCGCGGCTACGACCCCATTTAATATGCAACTCGTGTAGACTCCAACCACAGTGATCGTTTTCGTAGTCATCGCCGGTCCGTTGGAGGCTACGCCATGACTCTTAAAGTGCTGACATACAAGTTCAGTTTCAACGGTGAGACTAAGAATCTGCGGATTGTCGCTTAACACTAAGATTAACCCTGGTAAAGGCCCGTCCATAAGAAGAACGAATTGGGTCTGCCTCCTGCTGATGCTGACCCGGCACAGAACACGCCGAGCACGAGCATTGCAAAAAGGGTTCGCAACCCTGTCGCGGTAGTTGTGTGGTTCATGATGTTCATCTACTCCTTTGTGGTATGAGCTTGATCGTCCGCCCGGAGTAGCGTGAATCCCAGCCTGATGACACCCCAGCACGCGTATCCGCGTACCCTTGAAACTGTACGCTTAGGCCTGCCGTCGTGCAAGTGGCTGTCTCTGACCCGCCGGGTCCGCCGGTTCGTTGTTCGATCGATGGGACAGTCCGAACGTGAGTCGCTGGCTACGTCCTAACGCACTGCTCGGTGGATCTTTCGTGAGGCGTGGCCTGTCTTGTTGGCCCGCTTCTTGGCGCAGAGGATCTTGCCTTTTACGCGTTTCTTCACGAAGCCCTTGCGGCACTTCACGGGCCTCGGCGTCGGTGCGGTGGGTGGGTTTCCCGCGTTCTGTGGGGTGGTGCTCGCTGGTGGGGTGAGCACGGGCGCGACACCGAATGCGGCGCGGCAGCTCTCCCCGACGCATGTGGGGGCGCCGGAGCCTTCGTCGGAGGGGAATCCGCCGCCTACGCGCGCGTCGATGACGTTTTCATAGCCGCCGTCGGTGTTTTCCGGCACCATCTTCGCGGTCGTTGTGAATAGAACGTCGTCCCCGCTGGGTGTGGTGGCTTGGAGGATGGATGGGTTCGTGGACGTGCCGCTTGAGATCAGGAACGTCTTCCCGCCCTCGGCCTCGTACACGTCGGTGGAGGTGGGGGTCCCGAACTTCGCGCTCAGCGGCGCACCGCCGTTGGTGTCTTCTGGGACGAGGGAGTCCGGGGTGTCGAAGAAGACCTGGCTGCCGTCTTCGGTGATCGGGGAGGACAGACCCGGCGGATCGTATGTGCCGCCAGCTGTTTCCCCGAAGTTCGCGTTCCCGGTCGGCTTGACGCCCGGCGCCGTGCACGAGACGCATTCCAGCGTGTTGCCGGCCACCGCGTACCGGTAGATCTCGGTGTATTCCTGCCACGGGTTCTGCCCCGTGAGGTCAGCCGCAGAGGCGAACGCCACCACGCTGCCATCTGGGGTCGGGATCGCGGGGCGGGAGATATCAGGCTCACCAACCAGACCCGACGGCTGGCCTTCCATGCTCACATCGCTACCCACCAGCGTGCCGATAAATGTCGTTTCCCCCGTCCCCGTGTCGAAGGCGTACAGGTTCGGCTGCGCCGCGGTCGCCGTTGCGCCCTCGGCGTTCGCGTTCGCCGCGAGCGCACCGTCCGAAACGAAATACACATGCGACCCATCATTCGAGATCGCGGTCACCGAGGCCAGATGAACACCATGAACTTCAGTCCCTTCCACGATGCCGCTGAACCCGGCGCTGTTCACCGGGGTGGTTAGGGTCAGTTCGGTCGGGCTCGTCACGGCCTTCACGACCAGCATCAGGGTGGTGTTGCGGTTCCCGCCTAGGGTTTCAAATTTCCCAAATAGGATTGTTTCCCCACTGTGGAAGCCTTCTGTGCTCGCGACCGTGATGGTTTCTTGTGGGAAGTGAGCACCAACCGTGAGGGTCGTAGTGGGAGACCTGTCTCCTTGCAATCCAATCGAAACGGGTTTCGTGGACATCGGCGCGGCGCCCCCGATTTCGTGTTCGGTGGCGTTGAACTCGTACAGCTGACGGCCAATGGTGGCTCCGGCGAGGCCTTCTTCGGAAGTGAAGAACGCCAGCGAGCCGTCGGCTGCGGCACCCTCGTATCGCGCCGAGCCGAACACGGTCTCCTCCTGCCCGAAGAGTCCGGAGATTGTGGCGCCATACGGCGTCCCTCCGGCTATCTTCACCGTCGTCGAGTTGTTGTGCCGCATGTACAGGCTTACGGGTTGGCCGAGGGTGGGAGATGGGCTCTCGAAGAAGACGTTCGCGCCATCGCTCGAGATCGCGTTCGTCGTCGAGCCGCTTCCAGCATTCGCGGGGAGGAATTCGCCCGCTGGGATTGGGCCTGACGTCAGGTGTCCGCCATCGCCGAGGATCGCGCCTTCGGCAGGATGGGTGACAGTGGTCCCTGCGGGATGGTTGCTCGACAGTCCTTCCCCATTGTGCACGACGAGTTCCTCGGTCGCCCCTTCGCCCAGCGCGTGATGGACGTGAAGAATCTGTGTCGTCTCTGCCGATTCCCCGGCTCCGATCGTGATGAAACCTCCTGGTGCGAATCCTTCGGCGCGAGCCACTTCGATCCCACCGTGCCCGGTCGTGTAGTCAGCGGAGAGGACGGTCGCCGCATAGCCTACGGGCTGACCGCTGCTGTCGAGACTCAGTAGGCTCGTCTGGCCGCCTGCGACATCGCGCTTGTAGAGGTACTCCGGTTCCGGGAACACTGCGGTGTTCAGGCCGGTCGCGGCTGGGAGCAACGACGCGCCGCTGCTGAACACCACGCTGCTCGCATCCGGCGTCGCGCCATCGAAGGTCACGTGGTTCGGTTCGCTGCCACCCTGGGCGCCCTGGGAGAGCCACGTCAGCCCGCCACCGGAGTCTCTGAGATACAAGCTGAGCGCGCCACCGTCTTCATCGCTGGGCGCGTAGGACTCCGGGGTTGTGAAGATCGTCCGCGAAAGGTCGCGCGAGAACCACACGGGTGCCTGCTCTTCCAATGCGCCCAACGCTTTAGGAGGCGTCGGCGTGAGCGGCGTGCTCTGCCAGCCCCCCGTCGTGCGGGTTGCCTGATACAGGTTCAGCGAACCAGAGGTCGCTCCCGCGAACGCGCCCGGAGCCTGAAAGTCCACCACGTCACCGTTCAGCGACGGCACCGCGGCATACGGGCGCACACCGTTCTTTGCCACGGGCGAGACCAGCTCATAGCCACGACCATCCGGGAGCGACGCAACCGCACCGTCCACGAAGGTCAGCGAGGCGCACACGCCCACGGCCGCCGCGAAGGTCAGACCGAGCCTATTCACCGGTGACACCATGGCCGAGAACTGCAGTAGACGCTCCCTGCTCGGCGTTCGCGTGGATGATGATGGCGTTACGACCCGGCGGAGATGGCAACCCGAGCTTGTGATCGATCGACGCGTTCACCAGATTGCCACCAGAGGTACCGCAGCCACTTGCGGCCGGCACCGAGAAGGAGTTGCTGACGAGCGTCAGGCCGAATGCCTGTTCGATGCCTATGATCGGGATGTGTATGAATTCTGCCGGCTGGCCACTGATGGGCTGAGCCGGCGGCGGCGGGCTGGTGGTGCCGGTCGTAAGCGCGATCACGATCGGATGGGCAGCCGAGCCTAGATAGCACACCGGGCCCAGGAACGGACTCAGC
>DASUPL010000314.1:0-5498 GCA_036281155.1 Solirubrobacteraceae bacterium
GGGTCGAAGAACGCCGGCAGCAGCCTTAGTCGGCCGTGACCCTCGATCAGCTCCTCGCCGTTCGCGGCCTCGAGCGTGCCGGGCTCGCCCAGCTCGGCGATCCGCCCGTCGCTCACGCGCACGTCGACGCGCGCGTCGTGGCCCGCGCGGGGGTCGAGCGCGTGCACGGCGCGCAGCAGCAGGCCGGCCGCGGGCAGCGGCTGGGCGACGAGGGGGTCCGCGTGTCTCACGCCAGTTGCCCCTCGGTCACGGCGCCCGCCGCCGCGGGCTGGCGCTGTGGAGCGGCGGCGCTCGCCTGCACGGGGTCGCGCGTCCCCGCGAGCAGCTCGTACAACACGGCCATGCGCACCACCACGCCGGCCTCGACCTGGGCGGTGATGACGGCCTGCGGCGAGTCGACGACCTCGCCGGAGAGCTCCACGCCGCGGTTGACCGGGCCGGGGTGCATCAGCACCTGGTGGGGACTGAGCCGCTTGCCGTTGAGCTGATACCAGGCGGCGTACTCGCGCAGCGACGGCACCCACGTGTCGCTCATGCGCTCGTTCTGCATCCGCAGCGCGTACACCACGTCCGCGCTGTGGAGCTCCTCGAGCGTGAAGCGCACCTCACACCCTAAATCCTCGATCCCGCGTGGGATCAACGTGGGCGGACCCGCGACGGTGACGTTCGCGCCCATGCGCTGGAAGGCGAGGATGTTCGAGCGCGCGACGCGCGAATGCGCCACGTCGCCCACGATCCAGATCGACGCGCCGTCGATCTCCCCCAGCCGGCGGCGCAGCGTGTACACGTCCAGCAGCGCCTGCGTGGGGTGCTCGTGCTTGCCGTCGCCCGCGTTCACGATCGCCGCGGGGCACCATTTGGAGACCAGCTCCGCGGCGCCGACCCACGGCGTGCGCAGCACGATCGCGTCGGGCTTGTGCGCGGACAGCGTCAGCACGGTGTCCTTCAACGACTCGCCCTTCTCCACGCTCGAGCCGCTCGCGGCGAAATTCACCACGTCCGCGGACAGGCGCTTGGCGGCCAGCTCGAAGGAGCTGCGCGTGCGCGTGGACGCCTCGTAGAAGAGGTTCAGCACCATCCTCCCGCGCAGCGCGGGCACCTTCTTGATCTCGCGGTCTGAGATCTCCGCGAAGCGCTCCGCCTGCGCGACGATCCGTTCGATGCTCGCACGGTCGAGCTCTTCGATCGAGAGCAGGTGCTTCATGCGGACGCCTCCATCGCGGGCGGCGCGAGCGTCGGCTCCAGCCCGGCGCCGTCCAGCGTCCCCGTGGAGATCGCCACCTCGTCCACGCCGTCGATCTCGCGCACGCGCACGTGGACGTGCTCGGCCCTGGACGTCGGCAGGTTCTTGCCGACGTAGTCCGGCCTGATCGGTAGCTCGCGGTGTCCGCGGTCGGCGAGCACCGCGAGCTGCACGCGCTCGGGCCTGCCGTAAGCGAACAGCGCCTCGATCGCGGCGCGCACCGTGCGCCCGGTGAACAGCACGTCGTCGACGATCACGACGGTGAGGCCCGTGATCTCGAAGTCGATGTGCGAGGCGTGCAGGACGGGCGCGTCCGGGCGGGTGGCGACGTCGTCGCGGTAGAAGCCGATGTCGAGGTCGCCGAGCTTGACCTCCGTGTCGAGCAGATCCTCTAACAGCGCGTGCAGGCGCTGGGCGAGGAACGCGCCGCGGCTGTGGATGCCGACGAGCGCGGGAGCGGGATCGCTTGGGTTGCGCTCGAGGATCTCGTGCGCGATGCGCGTGAGCGCTCGCCCGACTTCCTCCTCGTGGAGGACGACCTTCTCGTGGCTTTCCATCATTTCCTTCCTGGCCTCGCGGGACCGGGTTAAAGGAGCAAGACGAATGTATCAGGGGGACGCGACGGGCTGGGCCGATGGGGGCTCGACGGACGGCTGGCCTTCCTGGCTGCGCTCGCGCGCCTGGCGCTCGGACCAGCGCACGAGCGTCGCGCCGCCGCGCTCGGGGAAAGGCACCTCGATCGTGTCGAAGTCCCGCGCCGCCTCGCTCGCGGCGAACGTGGCGCGCGCCTCGTCGCGCAGCTCCCCACCTGCGTAGCGGCTGGAGAAGTGCGTCAGCGCGAGCAGCCGCACCTCGGCGTCGCGCGCGAGCTCCGCGGCCTGGCGCGCGGTCGAGTGCTGCGTCAGGCGCGCGCGCTCGGCCTCCTCCTCGGTGAACGTGGCCTCGTGCACGAGCAGGTCCGCCTGGTAGGCGGCGAGCGCGAGCGTCTCGCACGGCGCGGTGTCTCCAGAGAGCACGATCTTGCGCCCCTCGCGGGCCTCCCCCATCACCTGCTCGGGTTTCACCCCGTCGACGGTCTCACCGCGCTGCAGCCGGCCGAAGTCCGGGCCGGGGCGCACGCCCAGCTCCTCCGCGAGCTTCGCGTCGAGGTGCCCCGGCCGCGAGTCCTCCACGAGCGCGTAGCCGAACGAGTTCTCGCCCTTGTGTCGCACGGGGATCGCCGCGATCTCATAGCCGTCGCGCCTGACCGTCTCCGCGGGCTCGAGCTCGACGATCTCCAGGGCGTATGGAGGGCGGCCGTAGACGACGCGCATCGCGTCCATCAGGCCCGCGAGGCCCCTCGGCCCGTACACCGTCAGCGGCTCGCTGCGTTCGCGCAGCGCGAAGGACTTCAGCATCCCCGGCAGCCCCAGCCAGTGGTCGGCGTGGAAGTGCGTGATGAAGACGCTGTCGAGGTCCGCCAGCCCGACCGAGCGCAGCAGCTGGCGCTGCGTGCCTTCGCCGCAGTCGAACAGCAGCCGCTCCCCGCCGCGCCTGATCAGCACCGACGGCAGCCCACGGCGGGGACTCGGCACCGAGCCGGCGGTCCCGACGAAGAACAGCGACAGATCCATGGTCGCTACGGTAGCGACGGCGCGCGGCGCGCGGTGGGCCGGCAGCGCGCCACGGCGCTAAGCTCCGAGCCCGGGATGTCGTCACCGCGACGCCGTCTGCGCCCGTAGCTCAGTGGATAGAGCGCTCGCCTCCGGAGCGAGAGGTCGCAAGTTCGAATCTTGCCGGGCGCGCTGCAGTATCACTCGACGAGCCGGCCCAGCCTGGCCTTCAATGTGGAAGCGAAAAGTCGGCGCAGATGCCGCCTTCGTCGATCTCGACGACTCGGTTGATCATGAACTCGCCCGGGTCGATGCCGCCGCTCAGCTTCGCTCGGCGCTCGATGTACGCCAAGGCGATGCTGAGCAGTTGTTGTTGTGCGTCCCGTGAAGGGGTGGGTAGAACGATGAGGCCGGGATGTACGGAGTGCGTCTCGCACAGCCGGCGGAAGTCGCCGGAGTTGTTGGTGACGAGAGTCCGGTCCTCGTCCATGCAGTGCTGCAAGATCTCAGCGTCGGAGCGGCCGAGCAGTCCTCGGTCACGGTTGCAGGTGGCATCGAGGTCGTTCCGATGTGCAACGTCAACCAGCGACGGAGAAAGGTCCTCGTCGATCCAGAGCTTCATCGGCGTCTCGCCAAGGTCGTGTGGGCCGTCCTCGGCGTGGGTGTGCCCTGGCATAGGTATAGGCCGCTTGGAATGCCCCGGCGGGGACATGAGGGTAGTCCTCGGTCAACATCTCGGTGGTATCTCCCTCGTCCATGCGCTGCGCGATGCCCCGGACGCCGATACGCGTTCCCCGGATCACCGGCTCGCCGCCCTTGATGCTCGGGTTGATTTCGATCCATTGATCGCGCAGCCTCGCATAGCTCTCGGCTGCGTGGACGGTCTCGCTGATCTCCGGGGACCAACGCACAACGAGCGCGTCGCTGATGTGCAACTCAGTGCCGTGCCCGGCACGGTAGGGCTCCGTCTCGCGCACCCATCGCCTGATCTGTCGCTTGACCGTGATCGGCAGGGGCAATGACGTGCTCTTTAGGAGCACGACCACAGCCAAGTCGCCGCTGCGTAGAAAGCTCTGGTTGCGCCGCCGGTGGACGGGCAGGATCTTCTGCTCGATCGCCTTGTCAAGGACGCCAATCGACAGACCGGTGATCTCGGCTGCCTCGCGGCGTGTGAGCATTGGGCTGTCGGCGGTCTTCGGCATAAATCACTTCTTGCTGGGAGCAGTTTAGCGAACGGCCCTTTCGCCAGTACCACGTCGAGGTCTCGACGCCCACGCGCGTCGAGCTCGTGGTCCTGCCGGCCATGTTCTCGTTGCTCGGGCGTCACATCAACGCATTCGCCCCGAGCCGCTGGCAACGCGCGTCTGACCGCGCGGCTTATCGAGAGGAGCGCGGCATGTGGTGCGAACTCCGGCATGCGCACGCTAGGCGTCCTCGACTGTGATCCCGAGCTCGTGCGCAAGCGTGCGGGCCACGTCCATGAGCTGCAGTGAGTCGATGATCGCGCCGCTGAGCCCGAGCAACGATCCAGCGAGCGCGAGCTCTGAGCCGCGTAGATCGACGGACGAGATCTCGGCCTTCGTAAAATCAGCCTCCACGAGCTGACATCTCGCAAAGCGCGTGGCGTCAATTTCGGCACCCTGGAAATCGGCGCCTCTCAGCACACAGTCCTCGAACAGGACATGCCCTATCTTGCTGTGGCGGAAGTTCACATAATCGAGCTTGCAGCCCTTGAAGCTCACCTGTTCAATACGAGCCTCGGAGAGATCAAGACCCGTCAGGCGAGCGTCCTGAAGATGCACGCGCCGCAACTCGCCCCCACCCCAATCGCCATTGGCGGCGTCGATGCGTTCAGCGGTCACATCCGTCAGGCGAATCGCACGCAGCCGGGCGTTGCTGAGATCGACATCCTTGAGGTCCGCTCGCTCCAGGCGTACCGAACCCGCGTCGGCGCCGCTGAGCGAAGCGGACTCGATGAGAACGTCTTCCAGCACTATCCGCGCTTCAAGCCTGTCGACCTCGACTCGCCGCAGATGCTCTGCGCGGATGTCCGGTGGATCAGTCGTCCCCATAGCCTTCCTCGTCGCGCAGCTTGCGAGCGTGCCGCTCTCGGGCCTCGATGCCATCGATGCGGTGTAGGGCGTTGCGCATCTGACTCTCAGTTGGCTTGCTGGCCTGCCATGCTCCTCGATCCATCCCGAAGCGGGAGACAAGTGTGAGGCTGTCGGGCGTGAGTGACAAGCTTCCATCGCGCTCCGTCACACGACGCAGCGCCGGCAGGCTCAGATCGGGGTCGCCATCTGGCATTGCCTCTACGAAGTTCGCGAACGCACCCAGTGCCTGCTTGGCTCTAAGGCTCCGTTTTCGCGCTATGGCGTCGTCCTCGAATTCTTTCACCTTCCGATCCCGCCATGCAGCGGTGTCGCGGATCGTCTTGACAAGCAGGCGACGTTGATCGGCGGATGTGCGTAGCGAGTCCATTGTCCTTGAAGTTCTCGAAAGCTAGCCTACGGAGCGCGATGAGCGCCAAGTGGACCGCAGAGCAGATCCCCGATCAGCAGGGCCGCGTCGCCGTGGTCACGGGCGCCAACAGCGGCCTCGGGCTCATCGCCGCGCGCGAGCTCGCGCGTCACCGCGCGCGCGTGGTGCTCGCGTGCCGCGAT
>DASUPL010000315.1:0-5994 GCA_036281155.1 Solirubrobacteraceae bacterium
TGGTTCTCTACGGCCCGCCCGGCACGGGCAAGACGACGCTCGCGCGCATCGTCGCCGAGCACTCGCGGGCGGCGTTCGAGGAGCTGAGCGCCGTCCAGGCCGGGCGGGCGGAGGTGCGCGCGGTGATCGAGCGCGCCGCGCACCGCAGGGACACTACGGGCGGGCAGACGGTGCTGTTCCTCGACGAGATCCACCGCTTCAACAAGGCCCAGCAGGACGCGCTGCTGCCCGCGGTCGAGGATGGGCTGCTGACGCTGATCGGCGCCACGACCGAGAACCCCGCGTTCGAGGTCAACGGCGCGCTGCTCTCGCGCCTGCGCGTGTACGCGCTGCAGGCGCTCGCCGCCGAGGACGTCGCGCTGATCCTGCGCCGCGCCGCCGAGGGCGCCTCGGTTGCCGTCGAGGAGGACGCGGTCGAGTTTCTCGCCGCGCGCAGCGAAGGCGACGCGCGCACCGCGCTCAACGCGCTCGAGCTGGCCACCGCGACCGCCACCGGCCTGGGCGAGGAGCGGGTCGCGCTCGGACGCGTCGAGGACGCCCTGCAGCGCCGCGCGATCCTCTACGACAAAGGCGGCGACCGCCACTACGACTACATCTCCGCGTGGATCAAGGCCACGCGCGGCTCGGACCCGGACGCGTCGCTGTACTACCTCGCGGTGATGCTCGAGGGCGGTGAGGACCCCCGCTTCATCGTGCGGCGGATGGTGATCCTCGCCTCCGAGGATATCGGCAACGCCGACCCCAGCGCCCTGGGAGTGGCCGTCGCGGCGGCGGCCGCGGTGGAGCACGTCGGGCTGCCGGAGGCGCGCTACGCGCTTGCGCAGACGGCGATCTACCTCGCGCTCGCCCCCAAGTCCGACGCCGCCGGGGTCGCGCTGTCGGCGGCACAGCGGCACGTGCGCGAGCACGGCGCGGGGCCCGTGCCGAGCTGGCTGCGCTCCGGGGCTCTCTCCGACATGCGCTCGGCGGGGCAGGAGCGCGGCGACTACGACAACCCGCATCGGCGCCCCGGACGGCTCTCCTCGCAGGAGCTGCTGCCGGAGGGCGTCGCCGGCGCGCGCTTCTACGAGCCCGACGAGGCCGAGGCGCGGCTCGCCGAGCGCCTGCGGGAGATCCGTCGGGCACGGGGCGTGGAGGGGCCATAATCGGTCGTCCATGAGCGCTGCCGCGGGTGACACCCGCATCAGGGAGGAGTTGGTCGCGCGCGACCCCGCCACGGGGGCGCCGCTCGGCGGCGTGGCCGCCACCGCGCCCGAGCGCGTCGAGGAGATGGTCGCGGCTGTCGCCAAGGTGCAGCCGCTGTGGGCGCTGCTGCGCGTGCAGGACCGCGCGCGCTACATGCGCCGCATGGCGCAGTCGGTGATCGACGACTTCGACGAGCTGCAGGAGACGCTCGCGCGTGAGCAGGGCCGCTCGCGCGGAGAGATAGCGACGCTCGAGCTGCTCGCCGCCGTGGACGCGCTGATCTGGATCGCCGACGACGGAGCGGACGTGCTCGGCGGGCGACGCGTTGGGATCAACCGTTCGATGTCGATCGCCAAGCGCGCGCGGATCGCGTACGAGCCCTACGGCGTCGTGGGCGTGATCGGCGCCGGCAGCGCGCCGTTCGCGCAGCCGCTCGGGCAGATCGCGGGCGCGCTCTTGGCCGGCAACGGCGTCGTGTTCAAGCCCGCCGCGCGCGCCTGTCTCGCGGGGGAGCGGATCGCGCGCGTGCTTGCGCGCGCGGGACTGCCGGAGGGGCTCGTGCGGATCGCCCACGGCGGCGCGGACGTGGGCGTGGCGCTCGCGCAGGCGCCCGTGCACAAGGTGCTGTTCACCGGCTCGCCCGCCGTCGGGCGCGTGGTGGCGCGCGCGTGCGTCTCGCGCGAGAAGGAGGTCACGGTCGAGCTGGGCGGCAAGGACGCGATGCTCGTGCTCGCCGACGCGCAGCTGTCGAGGGCCGTCGCGGGCGCGTTGTGGGCGGGCTGCGCGGGCGCCGGGCAGGCGCGCGGGTCGGTCGAGCGTGTGTACGTGATGCGCGAGCTGCACGAGCGCTTCCTCGCGGCGCTCGTGCGCGGCGCTCGTGCGCTCACGGTCGGCGACCCGGCCGACTCGCGCGTGCAGGTCGGGCCGCTCGCCTCCGCGCGGCGCGCGGAGCACGTCGAGGAGCTCGTGCGCGAGGCCGTCGCGCAGGGCGCCCAGCTGCACTGCGGCGGGCCCGTCAGCCCGCCGGGCTGTGAGGCGGGCGCGTTCTACGCGCCGACCGTGCTCACGCACGTCACGAGCGAGATGCGGTTGATGCGCGAGCCGATCGACGGGCCGGTGCTCGCGGTCATGCCCGTCGACAGCGTCGAGGAGGCGATCGCGCTCGCCAACGACAGCGACTACGGGCTGGCCGCGTCGGTGTGGACGGCCGACCGCTACCGCGGCGTCCGGATCGCGCGCGAGCTGCGCGGGGGGATGGTGTGGCTCAACGACCATCTCCCTGGGCCGACCGTCTCGCGCGGACCGTGGGGCGCGGCCGCTGGCGGCGGGCTCGGACGCACGCTCGGGCAGGCGGGGCTGCGCGCGTGCGCGCAGGAGAAGCTGATCACGTGGGACCCGCCCTCCGCGCGCGGGCTGTGGTGGGGGCCGTACGACGCCACGAGCGTCAGGGCGGCGCGCGCCGTGGCGAAGATGCGCTCCGGGCGCGACACCGACCGCGAGCGAGCGTGGCGCGAGGGCGCGGTGGTCCTTGCGCGCGTGGGCGCGCGCGCGTTCGGGCGCGGCCTGCCGAAGTAGGCGCCGCGCCTGCGCCCAGCGCGCGGTTGCGGCTACGCTTGAGCCATGCCCGCCCAGGCCTACGCAGGCAAGGAGTGCGTCTGTCAGCTGCGCAGGGGGATCTGCGATCAGAGTTGCGTGCAGGGGATGCTCGACACCCCCTTCTACGTCGCCTGCCTGAAGCTCAGCGGCCGTCGCTGCGTCGTGATCGGCGGCGGCGAGATCGGCCTGGAGAAGGTCGAGGGGCTGCTGGCGTGCGACGGCGACGTCACGCTGGTAGCTCCCGAGGCCGAGCCGGCGCTGCAGGAGTACGCGCGCGAGGGCTCGATCGTGTGGGAACAACGAGCGTACGCCGGCGCGAGCGACCTAGAGGGCGCTTTCATGGCGATCGCCGCCACGAACGACACGGACGTGAACATCGCCGTGTTCGACGACGCCGAGCGGCGGGCGATGCTCGTGAACATCGTCGACGTGCCGCCGCTGTGCAACTTCATCCTGCCAGCGATCGTGCGCAGCGGCCCGCTCGCGATCGCGATCTCCACCGCCGGCGCCTCGCCCGCGCTGGCGAAGCGCATGAAGCGCGAGATCGAAGGCCAGTTCGGGGAGCCCTACGCGCGCCTGGCGGTGCTGCTCAACGAGGTGCGCGGCTGGGCCAAGGGCACGCTGCCCACCTACCAGGACCGCAAGGAGTTCTTCGAGGGGATCGTGGGCGGCGACCCCGACCCGGTGGCGCTGCTGCGCGAAGGCGATGAGCAGGGCGTACGCGAGCTGATCGCACACGCGCAGAGCTCGCACGCGTTGCGGGTGTAGAGCCCGGAACGTGCCCGTGCTCGAGGTTGAGGGGCTGGCTCGGCACTACGGCGAACGCGAGGC
Source organism: Solirubrobacteraceae bacterium (assembly GCA_036281155.1). Classification (GTDB taxonomy): domain Bacteria; phylum Actinomycetota; class Thermoleophilia; order Solirubrobacterales; family Solirubrobacteraceae; genus Palsa-744. The sequence goes on from DASUPL010000315.1 coordinate 3,613, forward strand.
CCTCGGCGGCGTGTCGCTGTCGCTCCGAGAGGGCCAGACGCTGGTGGTGTTCGGGCCCAACGGCGCCGGCAAGACGACGCTGCTGCGCGTGCTCGCCGCGCTGCTGCGCCCGCACGCGGGCGAGGTGCGCGTGCTCGGCGCGAGTCTGCCCGACGAAGCGTGGGCGGTGCGCGGGCGCGTAGGGCTGCTCGGGCACGAGCCGCTGCTCTACCGCGAGCTGAGCGCGAGAGAGAACCTGCGCTTCCACGCCCGCCTGCACGGCGTCGCGAGCGCGCGCGTGGAGGAGCTGCTCGATTCGCTGGGCATGGCCGCACGCGCCGACGAGCCGCTGCGCACGCTTTCGCGCGGCATGGTCCAGCGCGTGGCGGTCGCGCGCGCGGTGTTGCACGACCCGGAGCTGCTGCTGCTCGACGAGCCCCACTCCAACCTCGACCCCGCCGCCGTCGAGCTCGTCGCGCCCCTGATCGGCGCCGCGTCGCGACGCACGCGCGTGATCTGCAGCCACGACCCGAGCGGCGGCTTGGCCGAGGCCAACCTCGTGCTGGGCCTGCGCGCGGGGCGGCCAGTGATGCTGCGCGACGCCGCAGAGGTAGACGCGGCCGAGATCGCGGGGCTCTACCAATGAAGCGCACCGTACGCGCGCTGCTGCGCAAGGAGCTGCTCGTGGAGCTGCGCACGCTGGAGTCCGTCCCCGGCATGTCGCTGTTCGCGGTGAGCACGTTCGTGGTGTTCCACTTCGCGCTCAACCGCAACACGATCGAAGGCGACACCGCCGCGGGCATCCTCTGGGTGACGCTGCTGTTCGCCGCGATCCTCGGCATCAACCGCCTGTTCGTCGCCGACGCCGAGCAGGGCGGCTTCGACGGCTTCCTGCTCGCGCCCGTGGACCGCAGCGCGATGTTCATCGCCAAGGCGCTGACGCTGCTGAGCTACCTCGTCGTGCTCGAGCTCGTGGCGGTGCCCGCGTTCGCGCTGTTGCTGCTCGCCGCGCCGCTCGGCCCGGCGCTGCCGCACCTGCTCGTGACGCTCCTGCTGGGCGACGTCGGCATCGCTGTGATCGGCACGCTCGTCGCGGCGCTGGCCGTGCAGACCCGCGCGCGCGACCTGCTCGGGCCGCTGCTGGCACTGCCGCTGCTCGTGCCGATCGTGATCGGCGGGGCGCGCGCGAGCGCGCCGGCGCTGAACGTCGCGCACGCCGCGGGGCCGGCGGGGCGCTGGCTGCTGACGCTGGGGCTCTATGATCTGGTCTTCGGGCTGATCGCCTACGCCCTGTTCGATTTCCTCTTGGAGGACTGAGTTAAACCCATGTACGGCAAGGGCCTGCGCGCGCTGAGCATCTCCACCGTCGTCGCGATGGCGCTGGCGCTCGGCCTCGTGTTCTTCTACGCGCCGCTGGAAGCCGAACAGGGCTTCCTGCAGAAGATCTTCTACGTGCACGTGCCGCTGGCGATCGTCGCGCTGTGCGGCTTCGTGATCGGCGGGCTGTTCGCGATCCAGCACCTGCGCACGCGCGATCTGCGCTGGGACATGCGCTCCTATGTGGCTATCCACATGAGCCTGATCTTCGGCGTCGCGACGCTCATCACGGGCTCGATCTGGGCGAAGGGCTCGTGGGGACACTGGTGGGTGTGGAGCGAGCCTACGCTCGTGTCGTTTCTGATCGTGTTCCTGCTCTACGCCACCTACCAGCCGCTGCGCTTCGCGATCGAGGACCCCGAGCGCCAGTCGCGCTACGCCTCGGTGTTCGCCGTCACGGCGGGCGCGTTCGTGCCGATGAACTTCATCGCCGTGCGCATCTCAACCGCCTATCTGCACCCGCGCGTGCTCGGCAGCACGTCCAACCTGCCGGGCCCGATGCGGCTGACGTTCCTGATCTCGATCGTCGCGATGGCGCTGCTGTTCGCGACGCTCTACAGGTACGAGCTGACCGCCAAGCACACCCGCCAGCAGGTACGCGCGCTGCGCAGAAGGCTCGCCGGCGAGGGCACATCGGCGCCGAGACAGGGCCGCAGCGCCGTCCCGAGCCTGCAGGCCGCGGGCGCGATGAGCGCGCCGTCGAGCGCAGCGTCGAGCGTCTGATGGTCGCGTTCGTCCTCGCCGAGTCGCCCGCCCTGCCGCTGCACACCGCTGGCAAATACGTCGCCGCCGCCTACGTGGTGGCGTTCGCGGTCGTGCTGATCTACGTCGCCGTGATGGCGATCCGCCTGAGCCACGTGGAGCGCGACCTCGGCGAGCTGCTGGCGCTGTCGGAGCGTTCCGAGCAGGAGCCGAGCGCACCGGCGATGGCGGCCGATCCAGAGCGGGAGTCGGTGCTCCCGTGAGCGAGCTGCTGGCGCTCGGGATCTCGCACAAGACCGCGCCCGTGGCGCTGCGCGAGCGCCT
>DASUPL010000316.1:0-2149 GCA_036281155.1 Solirubrobacteraceae bacterium
CTTCGACGTCAATCCCGGGTAGCTGCTGCTCGGGCTCATTGAGCCGGCCGTAAACCCTGTGGGCCAGGTAGTCGCGGACGATCGCGCCGAACGCGTGGTCGTCGATCATGCGTGAAGAGCGCCAATAGTCGTGTCCGGTTCTTCGCGAATGGGTTGAGAGGATCGGCAGCATGGTCTTCCCCTTCCTCTACGTCGCGTTCAGGGCCCTGCTGGGCGCACTCGTTCGGTGTCGCCGCGGCCTGGACGTCAGGGACGTCGAGCTGCTGGTCGGGCGCCACGAGGTCGCGGTGCTGCGCCGCCAGGGCGCGCCGCCAAAGCTTCGCGCAGCTGATCGGGCCGTGCTCGCAGCGGCCCCGGCGCGTGGGGCTTGCTGGCTGCTCGACCAACCCGACGGGCACCTGGGTCACCCAGCGCAACCTCGGCCTGGTGCTGGCGGACAAGGACACGCGCTTCTCCATCCGCGATCGCGACTGGCGTGCTCCCCGGCGGGGTTGACGAGGTGTTCCGCAGCGCCGCCATCCGGGTCATGAAGACGCCGGTGCGCGCGCCGCAGGCAAACGCCATCGCCGAGCGGTTCGTCAGAACCGTCCACGCCGAATGCCTCGACTGGCTGCTGATCGTCAACCGCCGCCACATCGAGCGCGTCCTGCACGGGTCTTCCTCGAGCACCACAACAAGGTCGATGTTCGGACGGACCCCTTCTACCCGCCGATCGAGATGCCGCGCGGGCGCCTAGCCGTCCACGCCGCCCACGTGCGACATCGGAACGTGACGATGAAGCCGCGCGCCGCGCGCGCGCCGAGGAGCTGCTGCGCCCCGCGCTGACCTACGCCGCCAGCCCGGGCGGGGGCGCCGCCTTATGCCCGCGCCGCGCCCCCTGGCGGCGTAGACCAATCGGTCTTGATCGAGCGCGGATGCGACGACTACGTCTGCAAGGCGATCAGGTCGTCGCGCCGACCTCGACGGGGCGCGCGTCCACGGGTGGGTGTCCCGGTGGCGGAGCGTCCGCTAAGCCAAGCTCGGGTCGATCAGGAGACGTTCGACCGGCGCGCCGGTTTGCGCTCGCTTTCGTCCGCGGTTGCGGTCGTGCGCACACGCCCGGACGGCGCGCTCGCGTTCCCAGCAGGTGTCTGTGGCGGAGCCGTCCGCGCGCTTGCTTTCGCTGCCGAAGCAGGAGCGCCAGTGCTCGAGCCAGTAGTGGCGGTTCCACTTCTCCCAGCCGCTGTGGGCCTCACGCCGCTCGTCGAACTCCTGGGCCGCTCGCGCGCGCGGCATCGCCGGCGCCATCGGCAGCGCCGGCGCGATGAACACCATCCCGTCGATCCGCTCGGGGTGGCCCGCGCCGAGCAGCAGCGAGCGTTCGGCACCCCGCGACAGCGACACGAGCACCGCCCGCTCCGTGCCGGTCGCGTCCAGCACGGCCACCGCATCATCGGCGTACTCCTGCTCGACGTAGGCCGCGGGCTCAGCCGGGCGGTCGGACTTGCCGTTGCCACGTCCGTCGAAGGTGAGGACACGGAAATGGCGCGCCAGGTAGGGGATCTGCATCTTCCAGCAGCGGGAGTGCATGATCGACCAGGTCGGCAGCAGCAAGATCGTCGGCTCGCCCTCGCCGTAGACCTCATAGAAGACGCTCACGCCGTCGCGCTCGACGTACCCCTCGTCGTCTGGGTAGCGTGCGCGCGTCTGTTCGGCGAGGCCCGCCGTAGTCGGCATCGTGGTCATCTGCCATCCCTCCGTGTGAACCAGTCGATCCATGAGCGACGCCGGAGCCACCCGACGATCGCCGCCAGCTTGGAGCGCACGATGACCGCGGCGCCCGAGAGGATCGCAGCGCCGGCCGGCGCGAGCGCCAGCGCGCTCTCCTCGACGGGCACTCCCATGACGTGGGCGAAGATCATTGGAAGATCTCGGTTGTGCAGTCGCCGCCTTGGAGGCGCACCTCGTGGGCTCGCGCAGGGCCGTCGGGTCGGTCGTGGAAGTCGACGAAGAAGTCGGGGTCGACCTTCATCCCGCCCTCGGGTGAGCAGTTGACGCGCATCAGCCACGAGCGCAGCCCGGGGTAGAACTGGTTGTCCCAGGTCGAATAGAGCGAGTTGGTGACGTAGAGCCTGCGCCCGTCGAGGGAGAGCTGGATCATCTGCGGTCC
>DASUPL010000317.1:0-10274 GCA_036281155.1 Solirubrobacteraceae bacterium
GAGATGGCCGTGCGCGAGCGCGAGTCGACGCTCAGCTCGATCACCGCCGGCAACGGCGCCATCTACGCCACCCGCCGCGACGCCTATATCGTCGTCGACCCGATCATGGGGCACGACCTGTCGCTGCCGTTCAACATGGTCAAGCGCGGCCTGCGCGCCGTGTACGTGCCCGCGGCGCGCGCCAGCGAGAAGATGGTCCCCTCGATCGGCGGCGAGTTCGCGCGCAAGCGGCGCATGATGAGCCACACCTGGCCGATCCTCCTGCGCGGCGGCCTGCTCTCCCCCCGCGGCTACACCCCCGGCTACGCGCTCATGATCCTTTCCCACCGCGCGCTCCGCTACGCAACGCCGTTCCTCCACGCGCTCGCGCTCGGCGCCAATGTCGCGCTCGTCGCGCTCGGCGCGGCCCCGCTCTACACGGTCACGCTCGCGCTGCAACTGCTGCTGCTCGCCGCCGCCGCGCTCGCCGGCGTCGTCCGTGCCCGCCCGCTGCTCATCGCCCGCTACTACGTGCTCACCACCGCCTCCCCCGCCGCCGGGCTGTGGGACTGGCTGCGCCACGGCACCGACGCGGCATGGGAGGCCGCGGAAGGCACGCGCTGAGCGCGAATGGTCAGTCGCTGGGGTTCCTACGCCGCTATCGCACGCTCGACATATACGCCTGGGCCGGAAGGCTCAGGAAGCGCTTCGTCATGCTCGCTCATCACGCCTAGATGTGCCGACAGCGCATCGCGCATCTCCTGGATGCATACGTCCATCGTGGGCCCTGTCGCAACGCATCCCGGAACGTCCGGCGACCACGCCGAGTAGTTCGAGGGCGGGCCTCCTTCGATGAGAATCAGATAACGATCGATGTCAGTCATCGCCTCAATCCTGCCTGCCACATGATGCTCGCCTTCGTCTTGGGATGCAACTCGTCGCGCAGATGCCCGGCCACAGTCACCGTCCCGCGCTTCACCGGATGTCGAAAATGACGGTCACTACCGGTCTGACGAACCTGCCGCCAGCCGTCGGATTCGATGAGCATGATGATGGCACGTACCTTCACGGCGTCTGACCATAAGTTGGGCTTGAGACGTTTCAGTCGCCCGCTGCGAGAATCCGCCGCGTGATCCGCCGCACCGTCGACATCTTCGTCTCCTCGCTCGCGCTCCTGCTCGGCTCGCCCGTGCTCGCGGTTGCGATGCTCGCGATCCGCGTGGAGAGTCCCGGTCCCGTCCTCTACCGCCAGCGCCGCGCCGGGCTGGGCGGCCATTCGTTCGACGTGATCAAGCTGCGCACGATGGTCGACGGCGCGGAGCACATCGGCGCGGGTCTCGCCGTCAACGTCGACGACGCGCGCATCACGCGCGTGGGGGCGCTGCTGCGCAGGATCTCGCTCGACGAGCTGCCGAACCTGTTCAACGTGCTTCGCGGCGAGATGTCGCTGATCGGCCCACGGCCCACGCTGCCCGTGCAGGTGGAGCAGTACACCGAGCGCCAGCGCGGGCGTCTCGCGATCAAGCCCGGCATCACCGGCTGGGCGCAGGTCAACGGCCGCGCGTCGCTGCCGTGGGCGCAGCGGATCGAGCTCGACCTGTACTACATCGAGCACCGCTCGCTCGCGCTCGACGCGAAGATCCTCTGGCGCACCGTCGCGATGGTCCTCGGCGGCTCCGATCTCTACAAGGGCGCCGCCGGCGGCTGGGAGGGGAAGCTGTGAGCCCCCCCGCCGTGCTGCTCACCGGCGTGGGCAAGCGCTATGACATCGTCGCCTGCTTCGCGCGCCTCACCAAGACCGTCGTCGCCGACCCCTCGCCGCTCGCGCCCGCGCGGTACGCCGCGCACGTTCGCGCCGCCGTCCCGCTGATCGAAGACCCCGATTACATCCCCGCGCTCGAGCGCCTGTGCGAGCAGCACGACGTAGGCGCGGTGCTGGCGCTCACCGACCTCGACATCGAGCTGCTCGCCCGCGCGCGCGAGGAAGGCCGCCTGCCCGCGCTCGGGCCCTCCTCCGAGATCGCGCGCGCCACGTACGACAAGTACGAGACGCACCTGCTGCTCGGGCGCCATTCGCTGCCCTCGCCCCCCACCGCGCTGCCCGAGGAGGATCTCGACGCGCTGCACTACCCCGTGATGGTCAAGCCGCGCCGCGGCTCCGGCGCGCGCTCCATCCACCTCGCCCACGACGCCGCGCAGGCGCGCTTCTTCGTCGACTACGTGCCCGAGCCCACGATGGTGCAGCGCGCGATGGGCGGGCCCGAGATCTCGATCGACTGCCTCGGCGACCGCGACGGGCGCTGCCTCAACGCGATCCCCCGCTCGATGCTCGAGTCGCGCGGCGGCGAGTCGATCAAGGGCCAGGTCATCCGCGACGAGGAGCTGATCGAGCTCGGGAGGCGCACGATGGAGACCCTGCGCGTATACGGGCCCGCGACCATCCAGGTCTTCCGCGACCCCGACATCGGCCTCGGCATCACCGACGTCAACACCCGCTTCGGCGGCGCGTTCCCCGCGCCCGTGTTCGCCGCGCTGCCTGGCCGCACCTACCCCGAGCTGATCGTGCGCATGGCCGCCGGCGAGAGCGTCGAGCCGCACGTCGGCGAGTTCCGCGACGGAACCACGTTCACCCGCTACTACTGGCAGCTCGAGCTCGACGAGCAGATGCGCCCCACCGGCCGCGACATCGTGCCCGGCGGACCGCCCACGCCCAGCTGAGATCCGCTCGCGTGCGCCAATCGCTACGCGCCCGCTCGATGTAAAGCTAGAATTGAAGTCAGTGGCAACGCTGCTAGCCGATTCGCCGACCGCGCCGTCCGACGAGCCGAAGGCACCGGACGCGTCTGCAGGCGCGCCGCCCGCGCCGCTCAACGGCGCCGCGCCGGCGTCGGCGGACGCTCCCGCCCAGCCCGGCGCGCCCACGCCCGTCGCGCATGCCTGCGCCAGGTGCGCCGCGCCGATGGCTCCCGGACAGGACTGGTGTCTGCGCTGCGGCGCCGGCGCTCCCGGCAGCATCGGCTCGCCCAGCTGGCGCTCCGCCGCCACGATCCTCACCGCCACCGCCGTCCTCGCGCTGGGGGCCGCCGCGGCGGCCTTCGCCGCCCTCAGCCAACACGCGCCCGCCACGCGCATGGTGACCGCCACCGTCGCGCAGGCCACGCCGACCGTCACCGTGCCGTCGCAGACCACGCCCAACCTGTTCGGGAACACCGGCGCCACGCCAGTGCTGCCCAAAACCAAATTCAAACCGCCCAAGATCCCGCTCACGGCCAACAAACTGCCGCGCACCACAGACAACAACGACCCGTTCTTCAACACCGGCGGCTCGAACACCAAAAACAAAACCAACTTCAAAACCAAAACCACCACCACGGGCGGCGGCACCGAGCCGAAGCCCACCGCGGTCGTGCTCGACACCGACGCCGCCGCCACGTACAACCCCTACAACTACTCCGCCAGCGGCTTCGGCGACCCCAGCCTGACGATCGACGGCGACACCTCCACCTCGTGGACAGCGCAGGTCGACCCCGTAACGGCGCCCAAAATGGCCGAGGGCGTCCTGATCGACCTGAAGGCGCGGCAGAAGCTCTCGACGCTCGCGCTCGTCACCTCCACCCCCGGCCTCACCGTGCAGGTCTACGGCGCCACGGGACAGACCGCGCCCACCTCGATCACCGACCCCGCGTGGGTGTCGCTCAGCCACTCGCGCGTGGTCAAGAAGAAGCACGTGCGCATCTCGCTCAAAGACTCCACCAAGGCGTTCAACTTCCTCACGCTGTGGATCAGCCAGGCGCCAGCCTCATCGACGCGCGAAGCGCCCGGCCACGTGAGCGTCAACGAACTCGAACTGTTCCCCGCCCAATAGACGCTCGGGCTCGCCGCGGTCAGGGAGCGCGCTAGCCGGCGCGCGTGTTCGTGCGTTTCGCCGCGGGGCGTTTCGCGCGGGCTTTGCGCGGCGTCGCCCACATCTCGTCCAGGAACGACGCGATCTCATCCGTCAGGCGCTGCGGCTGCACGCGCAGCTCCACCAGCGAATTCGCTTCCAGCAGCCGCGCATTCGGCATCTCCTGCGAGAGCATCCCCGCGTCCGAGAACGGATGCACGGGGTCGCGCGGGTGCCCGAGCACGAGCGCCGGCGTCTCGAACGTGCTGCGCTCGCTGCGCGGCGGCGCGATCCGCCCGAAGAACAGCCCTTGCAGCAGCGCGCCCCCCGGCCCCGGTTCCTGGCGCACGAGATCGAGCAGCACGTTTCCATAGTGGGGCAGCAGCCGTCGCGGCACCGCGTGCGTGGCGCGCGAGACGAGCTTCATCACCGGCTCGCCGAACGTCAGCGCAACCAGCAGCGGCGTGAACGTCAGCGCGCTGCCGAGCAGCCCGTTGTCGAGCACCGGCATCTCGATCACCAAACCACGCAGACGCTCGGGCGACGCCGAGGCGACCTCCAGCGCGGCGTTCGCGCCCAGCGACGTGCCCATAACCACCGCCTGCTCGAGCTTCAGGTGGTCCATCAACGCCACCACCTCCTTGCCGTAGGAGGCCATCGAGTAGCGCCACATGTCGCGTGGGCGGTCCGACTTACCGTGACCCAGCAGGTCCATCGTGATCACGCGGTTGCCGCGCGCCGCCAGGTCTTCCGCCAGCGGGCGGTGCATCTCCTGCGAGAGCAGCAGTCCGTGCAGCAGGATCAACGGCCGCGCGCTCGCCGGCGCGCTCTTCGCCGTACGCCCGCGCACGCCGTCGCTCGTCACCGCCGCGGGACCGCCGCCGAACTCGGTGAAGGCGATGCGCTGCCCCTCGAACTTGAAGAACGACATCTATCAACCCTACACCCACCGGCGTGCTTTTCCAGCCGCGTCGCGCTAGCTTTGGCCGGTCAACTTAATTCTCAGTCGCAGCCACCCCAGGAGGGACCCCATGGCCAAGCAGCCCCGCATCCTCGCCGGAGAGACCGCCGCCATCACCGGCGCAGCGCGCGGGATCGGCCGCGCAACCGCCGAAGCGTTCCTGCGCCACGGCATGAAGGTCGCGATCGGCGACGTCGACATCGACGCCGCGCGCCAGACCGCCTCGGAGCTCGGCGCGAGCACCGTCGCGCTGCCACTCGACGTGACCGACCGCGACTCCTTCGCCGCGTTCCTCGACGCCGCCGAGGAGCAGCTCGGGCCGATCGACGTGCTCGTCAACAACGCCGGCATCATGCAGATCGGATCGTTCATGGAGGAGGACGACCTCACCGCCCGGCGGATGGTCGACATCAACATCCACGGCGTCATCCTCGGCACCAAGCTCGCGCTCGCGCGGATGGTCCCCCGCGACCACGGCCACATCGTCAACATCTCCTCGCAGGCGGGCAAGTTCGGCGCGCCCGGCGGCGCGACGTACTCCGCCACCAAGCACGCCGTCGTCGGCCTCACCGAGGCCGTCCGCGGCGAGTTGCACCTGATGGGCGCCCACATCGACGTCAGCTACGTGATGCCGTTCGTCGTCAACACCGAACTCGGCGGTGGCCTCGGCACGGCGCGCGGCATGAGCAACCTCGAGCCCACCGACGTCGCCGACGCGATCGTCGAGGCGCTGCAGCACGGGACCGTCGACGTGTGGGTGCCGAAGTCCGCCAAGCGCACAAACGCCGCCGGCGTGCTGCTGCCGCGCGCGCTGTCGGAGGGCATGGCGCGCGCGATGAAGGCCGACCGCGTGCTCGCCGGCGCGGATTTCAACAGCCGTCGCGCGTATGAGCTGCGCGCCGCGCGCTCAGAGCCCGGCCTCGAGCCCGCGCCCGAGCAGCCGCAGCTCGTGCAGGCCGCTGTGAGCGAGACCGACGAGGGGTAGACCGGCCCGTCCGCGGGCGCGGCCGGCAGGAGCCGGGTCGCGCTCAGCCGGCGGCGAGCCAGTCGGCGATCAGGCTGCCGATCAGCGGCCCCTGATCCTCCTGCAGGAAGTGGCTCGCGTCCTCGATCGTGCGCGGCTTCTCGCGCCCGATCGCTTCCGCGAAGCGCTCGCCCGTCGCCAGTGGCAGCACCGGGTCGGAGTCCGCCCACAGCATCAGCGTCGGGCGGCGGTCCGCGCGCAGCGCGTCGATCACACCCTGGCCCTCGCTCGCGCCGGGAGCGTCGGGCGTCTGCGGGATCAGCAGCGGAAACGCACGTGCTCCCGCCTTCGACGCCGCGTCGGGGTACGGCGCTTCGTAGGCCGCGATCACCTCGTCGCCGGGGTCGTTCTTGCACGCGCCGCGCACGAGGAAGCCAACCGGCAGGTCCTCCGTGCGCGCCACGAAGTCGCGGAACGCGATCCACGCGTCGCTCATCCTCTGATGGCCGTTGAACAGGCCCGTGTCCATGATCACGATCCGCTCGATCCGCTCCGCCTGCTCGACCGCCAGGCGCAGGCCGATCGGCCCGCCCCAGTCGTGGACCACGATCGTCGCGCCGCGCACGTCCAGGTCCTCCAGCAGCGACCCCGCGAGCGCGACGTGCCGGTCGTAGGAGTAGAAGTCGATGTCCGTCGGCTTGTCCGAGCGCCCGAAGCCCACCAGGTCGGGCGCGAGGCAGCGAAAGCCCGCGTCGCGCACCGGCGGGATCACCTTGCGCCACAGAAACGACCACGTCGGCTCGCCGTGCAGGAACACCACCGGCGGTCCCTCGCCCTCGTCGAGGTGCGCTAGACGCAGTCCGTCGACGTCGCGGTATTGGGACACGAACGGGAAGTCCGGCAGTCCCTCGAGCGCCTCATCGGGCGTGCGAATCACGTCGGCCATCTGCTCGCGCAGCATACCCCGCGCCTCATCGGCTAGGCTCGCGCCCGATGCACTCCTTCGCAGTCCAGCTCGCGCCGATCCTCGCGGCGGAGAAGAGCAAGGTCCCGTTCTACGTAGCGGGCGGATTGCTCGTCGCCTGGGCGCTGCTGCTCTCGCTCCTCCTCGGCATGCGCCGCCCCGACTTCCCGCGCAGCCTCCAGGAGCAGCGCGGGGTGGTGGCGATCACCGCCGTACTCGTGCTCGCCGCGCTCGTCACGGCGATCGTCACATCCGGCGGCTCCGTCGAGAAGAGCGAGGTTGCGCAGACGACCACCACCGCCCCCGAAAGCCCTCCGCCGAGCACCGCCACGACCCCCACAGCTACGACCGGCACCACCACCAGCACGCCCACGGCCACCACCGGCACGCCGACACCGCCGTCTTCGCCCGCGGCCCCGAGCTCGCTCAGCCTCGCCGCCGATCCCGCGGGTGCGCTCGCCTACGACCCCAAGCAGCTGAGCGCCAAGGCCGGCAAGGTGACGATCACGATGACGAACGCGTCTCCAGTCGGGCACAACGTCGCGATCGCCGAAGGCACCAAGGTCCTCGGCGCCACGCCCGTGTTCACCGGCGGATCGAAGAAGCTCGAGGTCACGTTGAAGCCCGGCAGATACACGTTCTACTGCTCCGTCCCCGGACACCGCGCCGCGGGCATGGAAGGCACGCTGACGGTCTCGTGAAGCTGTACGACCCCCACCACCCACAGAAGGAGCGCGCGATGGACATCCTTGCAAGGCTCGACGAGACGCGAGCGGAGAACAACGTGCTCGAGCACTCGTTCTATCAGCGCTGGAGCGCTGGCGATCTGAGCGCCGAGGAGCTTCGCTTCTACGCCGGCGAGTACCGCCACGCGGTGATCGCGCTCGCCTCCGCCTCCACGCAGGCGGCCTCCTGCGCCGATGAGCCCCACCGCTCGGGCCTGCGCCGCCACGCGCGGGAGGAGACCACGCACGTGAAGCTGTGGGAAGAGTTCGAGCGCGCCCTCGGCACGCCGTCAGAGCCCGTCGAGCGCGAGCAGCCGCCCGTCGAGCGCGCATCCCAGCCACTGCCGCAGACGCGGGCGTGCGCGCGGGCGTGGAACGCGGGTGAGGATCTGCTCGAGCACCTCGCGGTGCTGTACGCGATCGAGGCCAGCCAGCCCGAGATCTCGAGGACGAAGCTCGAGGGACTCGCCGCCCACTACGGCTACCGCGACGAAGGCCCCGCCACGGAGTATTTCGCCGTGCACGAGCTGCTCGACGTCGAGCACGCGCGCCAGGCCGGCGAGCTGATCGAGCGGCTGCTCGCCGAGACCGACGACCCCGACGAGCAGGCCGAGCGGATGGTCAGCCGCGCGCGCGCCGCGCTGCGCGGCAACTGGCTGCTGCTCGACGGCGTCGAAGCGGCCTCAGCCGCGTAGGCGCCACGCGAACAGCACCGCCGCGACGGATGTGGCGAGGTTGAGGCTCGAGACGCCCGCGCGCATCGGGATGCTGATGCGCGCGTCGGCCATCGCGAGCAGCTCCTCGCTCAACCCGTGGCGCTCGGTGCCAAACGCGAGGATCGCGCGCGGGTCAAGCGCCGCCGGGTCGAGCGCCTCGCCGCTGGGGTCGAGCGCGAGCAGCGGCCGGTCCAGCCCCTCGAGCGCCTGCAGCCGCGCCAGCCTGCTCACGGGCAGCGCGAAGTGCAATCCCGCCGCGCCGCGCAGCGCGTCGGGATGCCACGGGTCGTGGCTGCCGCTGCTCAGCACCGCCGCCGCGTCCGCCGCCGCGGCCACGCGTACGCACGCGCCCATGTTTCCCAGGTCGCGCGGGTCCTCCAGCAGGACCACCGGGGCCTCGCGCGCGTCGGCGAGCACCTCCCTGGTGTCGATCGCCGGGCGCTCCGCCAGCGCCATCACGCCTGTCGCCGGCGCGAGCGGCGCGAGCTGCTCGAACACCTCACGCGCCACCGGACGCGCGAGCTCTCGCATCCGCTCGCTCACGTCGGGCGCGAGTCGCGAGGCCAGGCGGTCGAGCTCCGCGGGGTCGCTCGTCACCACCTCCAGCGTCCTCGCGCCGAAGCGCAGCGCGTGCTTCAGCGGATGGAAGCCTTCGAGGACCGCCAGCGAGGGGTCGCGCCGGGCGCGGCCGAAGCGCGGGATGAGCGATCCGTCTTGCACGCGCCGATGATCGCACGGGCGCCGTCGGGAGCCACCGCCGCACCCCCACCGCACTAAAGTGGCATCTGCGATGAAGCTCGAGGGGATCCATCACATCACCGCGATCACCGCCGACGCGCGCGGCAACGTCGAGTTCTACGCCGGCGTGCTCGGCCTGCGGATGGTCAAGCGGACCGTCAACCAGGACGAACCGCGCGTGTACCACCTCTTCTACGGCGACGAGCGCGGCTCGCCCGGCATGGACCTCACGTTCTTCGAGTACCCCGGCGCCGCGCGCGGCATCGCCGGCGCTGGCATGGTCCACCGCATCGTCTGGCGCGTCGCCTCGCGCGCGTCGCTCGAGTTCTGGCATGAGCGGCTCACCGCCCACTCGGTCGACGTGGAGCTGACCGAGGACAGCCTGCTGTTCAGCGACCCGGAGGGCCTCGAACACGAGCTCGTGCCGTCCTCCACCGAGGAGGAGCCGCTGCGCGCCCGCTCGCCCGAGATACCCGACGAGCACGCGCTGCGGGGGTTCGACGGTGTGCGCGCGTACAGCAACGCGCCCGTGCGCAGCGAGCGGCTGCTCGGCGAGGCGCTCGGCTTCTCCAGGGGAGCGGGCGAGCACTGGGACGTGCGCGGCGAGAGCCGCAGCGGCTTCTACGCGTACGACCCCGCGCCGCCGGAGATCAACCGCAGACAGGGCGCCGGCAGCGTGCACCACGTCGCGTTCGCCTCACGGATGGACGACCTCGATGCCTGGCGCGAGGTGGTCGAGCAGACGGGCGCCACCCCGACGCCCGTGGTGGAACGCTTCTACTTCAAATCCGTGTACTTCCGCGAGCCCAGCGGAGTGCTGTTCGAGCTCGCCACGATCGGGCCCGGCTTCGGGGTCGACGAGGACCCCGAGCATCTCGGCGAGCGGCTGTCGCTGCCGCCTCCGTTCGAGCCGCTGCGCGAGGAGCTCGAAGGCACGCTCGCGCCGCTGCCCTACCCGCCGCCGTGGCGGGTGAAGAGCAGCGGCTGATCCCGCGGCCGACGGGTCGCCAGTCACGCGACGCGCTGGCGCGCCGTGCGCACGGCTAGCGACGCGGCCGCTCGCTCCACAACCTGATGTTCCGACGCCCCGCGCGTCGCGCGCGTCGCCGGGCCTGCTCGGCGCGGTCCAGTCCCGCTTCGCTCAGGTCTTGGTGTGTCTCGAGATCCGCGCGGGCGTCTTCGGGCTCGCGCCACTCGCGCAGGCAGTAGCTCGCCGAGGCCAGCCGCCAGCAGCCTTGCCGCAGGCGCTCCCCGAGCTCGAACACCGCGTCTGAGTGCGCCGGCGGGTCGGCGTCGAGCATTCGCGCGGTCTCCTCCAGACACGCGCGCAGCTCGCGCGCGAAG
>DASUPL010000318.1:0-2461 GCA_036281155.1 Solirubrobacteraceae bacterium
GAGCTGTTCGGCAGCCCTCACGAGGGCGGAGAGCTGCACGCCGAGTCCCTGGGTGAGCGCGAGCAGCAGCTCGTAGGTTGGGTCGAGGCGTCCGCGCTCGAGCGAGTCGATACGCTGGCGACTGATGCCGGTGGCAGTCGCCAACACCTCGGCGCTGATGCCGCGCTGCTCGCGCATACGTCGAATCGCCCGTCCGAGGTCGGGCACGTCGGGATCTCTGTGTGGGCTCTCGGGCAAGAAAAGCTCCCAAAATGGGCTGAAGACAACTGTCATCATCTCATTTCCACAGATATGCCCTAACCCCTTCCGGGGGAATGAGTAAGGCTGCGCGATATGGCACGCCCACGGACCGCCCAGCCCCGCAGCCTGCACCATGCGACGCTGGGTCAGGCGATCGAACTGGTGATGGCGGAAGACGCGCACATGACGCTCGACTCCGTGGCCAGGGACTCCGATCTGGATGAAAAGCAGATCGGCACGTTCATCCGCGGCCAGGGCAACCCGACGTTCAGCACGCTGGTCAAGCTGTGCAACGGCCTGCACGTGACTCCCGCCGCGTTGCTGGTGCGCGCGGAGAAGCTGCAAGAGAAACGTCGTGGGCGCTAGCTGCACGCGTGGTTCTCCACTGGAATAGCGGCGCCCGAGCGTCGATAGAAAAATCTTCTCAAAGGGATTGCATCGATAGTTCGAATTTGCTAACGTCGTTGCCATGTCCGCGGCACCGGCCACAGCGACGAGTTCAGGGGTAGCGCTCCGTCATCGCGTGAGCGTGGACGGACTGACCGCGTCCCAGCTGACGGCGCTGCGCAACGCCACCGCGAAGATGCAGGCCATTGGGGACAACCGCGGCTTCGCGGCGCTCGCGGGCATACACGGATGGCCGCAGTATCGATGCAAGCACAGCAGCGAAACCGCGCGGGCGCGCCTGTTCCTGCCCTGGCATCGCGCCTACCTCTACGAATTCGAACTGTCGCTGTATGAACAGGACAGCACGGCCCGCCTGCCGTGGTGGGACTGGCCCGCGTCGCGGCAGTCCGGGATCCCGGCGGCTTACGCGGATGAAGACACGGACGGGCAGCCCAACCCGCTGGCTGGTAGCGCCCTCCCGACGGACATACCCAACCCACCGCAGGACTGGACCGCCGCGACGTACCGAACCCCGGCCGATCCGGCCGAACTGCCGGATGCGAAAGCGATCGAAGCGATCATCGGGATAGCGGACTACTACGACTTCGAGCTGGCGCTGGAGACACAGCTGCACAACCTCGTCCACGAATGGGTGGGAGGCAGCATGGGGGAGGTCAACACCGCGGCCTACGACCCCCTGTTCTGGGCGCACCACACGATGGTCGACCGGATTTGGTCGCTGTGGCAATCCGCCCATGCGAGCCCCGGGCCGCCGCAGAGCACGTTCGCCACGGCGCTCGGGTTTGGGGAGCTCACCGTGGGGGCGGTCCTCGACACGGCGAAACTCGGCTACGACTACGCCGCATCCATTCAACACGTCGCGATCGGGGCGGGAGGCTAGAGATGGACCGGTACACCACGCCAGCTCTCGACGTACCGACCGCGAGCGACGTCTACGAGCACGACCGCGTCGACCTCGAGTTGCAAGGCGTGGAGCACTCGGCCGGCTCCTATCGCGTGCGGGTGTTTCTGAACAGTCCCGAGGCAGACGCCTCGACTCCGACCGGCGGGAACCCCAACTACGCCGGCTCGTTCTACATCTTCGGCCACGGTCCGTGCCTCGGAGACGAGGGGCACTGCGACATCCGGACGGGTCCGATCCACGCGTACGATCTACGCCCTCCGCACCCTCTGACCCCCCAGTACCATCGGCTGCCGATCACCGGCGCACTGCGACAGGTGGCGGACGGAGCCAGCTTCACCGCCACGCTGGTCGTGGTGGCCAATCGCGGCGGACAGTACGAAGCCGCGGATCTGCTCGCGTTCCGACGGCTCAGCGTCGTCGCCTACAGCTGAGGACTCCAGGGGTGGGCGCGATGTGGCCGATCGCGCACATCGTGGGGATCCCAGTTGAGGAGACGCTCGGCACGCTCGGCCCCGCGATCCTGATCGTGGGCACGGTCTTGATGGCGCGCGTCCGTAGGCTCGTGAGGATGCTGACGCGTTTCTTGGCGCGGCGGGCGAGAGCACTCTGAGCGGCGTCGAACGGGCTACGCGGCTGGCCTCAGACGCGCTACGCGGCTGGCGAGGCGAACAGCAGGCGGTCGACGCAGTGCAGGTCGCCGGGGTCGAAGTAGGGTCGGCTCCAGCGATCGCTGGTGGACAGGAACCAGCCCGCGGCCGCGGCGGCTTTCGTCTTGGACGCGGGCGGCGTCGCGCTGCCCCCGCCTTCGGCGGCGAGCCGATTGAGAAACTGGAAGTGGTCGACGAGCGCGAGCGCCTCGAGGGCGAACGCCGTGGCGACGTCGGCGTCGCGGATCTCGATGAGGTTGTC
>DASUPL010000319.1:0-2099 GCA_036281155.1 Solirubrobacteraceae bacterium
CTGCGCTCCCCGCTGATAGTGGTCGTCGTGGCCAACATAATCAACATCGTGCTCGAGCTGGTGTTCGTGTACGTGTTGGACTGGGGCCTGGACGGCAGCGCCGCGGGAACGGTCGTCGCCCAGGCGGGCATGGGCGTGGCGTTCACCATGTACTTGCTCAAGGCGCCCGCGCGCACGCGCCGGCCGAACATCGAGCAGCTCAAGGGCCTCGCGCGCATGGGCGGCCACATCGTCGTGCGCACCGGCTCGCTGCTGCTGGCCTTCGTGATCGCCGGCGCCGTGCTCGCGCGCGTCGGCGACGACAGCCTCGGCGCGCATCAGATCGCCTTCCAGGTCTTCATCTTCCTGGCCTTGGTCCTCGATGCGATCGCGATCGCGGGCCAGGTCCTCGTCGGTCGGATGCTCGGCGCCGGCGATGGCGCCGGTGCGATGGACGCCGCCCGGCGCATGTTGGGGTGGTCGCTGGCGGGCGGCTGTGTGATGGGCCTCGGCCTGCTCGCCACGCGCGATGTCATCCCAAACGCCTTCAGCTCCGACACGTCCGTCCTCGATCGTGCGCACGAGCTCTGGCCGCTCTTCGCGCTGATGCTGCCGGCGGGCGCGCTGACCTTCGCGCTGGACGGGATCCTGCTCGGCGCCGGCGACACGCGCTTCCTCGCCTACGCCATGGCCTTCAGCGCGCTGGCGGTCTTCGTGCCGATCACGCTCCTCAGCCTGCACTTCCACTGGGGCGTCGTCGGCGTCTGGTGGGGCCTCAACGCGCTGATGCTCGCCCGCTTGGTGACGACCGGCGTCCGCTACCGTGGACGCCGCTGGGTCGTCGTCGGCGCGCCCGCCTAGTCGGAGGAGGAGACGGCCTCGGCCGTCGTGCCCGCCTCGGCCTCGAGCGTCTCGCGCAACGCGTCGGGCAGCTGGGCCGCCTGCTGGGCGCCGTAGTCGAAGCCGACCAGGACGCCGTAGCCCTCGGCGGCCAGCCGCGTGCCGACGCGCATCTCGAACTCGACGCGGAACGACGAGCGCTTGACGTTGCCGATCGAGCACTGCACCGCGACCTCCTCGTCGAAGAGGACGGGCGAGCGGTAGTTGATGTGGCACTCGGCGAAGATCAGGCCGAACGCGTCGGCCTCCGGGTTGGCCGGGTCGTGGCCCGGGACGATCGCGCGCAGGTAGGCGATCCGCGCGGTCTCGAAGTAGCGCAGGAAGACCACGTTGTTGAGGTGGCGCATCGCGTCGAGGTCGCCGAAGCGCACGCGCTCGGTGTGGGTGTAGCTCATACGGAGGTCTCCGGTTGCAGGGGTTCCGGCAGCTCGAACCCGCGCGCGGCGCACCCACGCTCGATCTGCTCGATCACAGACTCCATCACCTTCACGCGGGCGAAGCGCTTTGACTCCCCTTCGACCAGGATCCACGGCGCCGCCGGGAGGTCGGTGCGCGCCAGCATCTCCTCGACCGCCTCGACGTACTGCGGGCGCTTCTCGCGGTTGCGCCAGTCCTCGTCGGTGATTTTCCACGATTTCAGCGGGTCGGCCTGACGGCGCTCGAAGCGGCGCAGCTGCTCCTCGGCGGAGATGTGCAGCCAGAACTTGACGAAGATCGTGCCTGCGTCGGCCAACGTGCGCTCGAACTCGACGATCTCGTCGTAGGCGCGCCGCCACTGCTCCTCGGTCGCGAGGTCCTCGACGCGCTCCACGAGCACGCGGCCGTACCAGGAGCGGTCGAAGACGGCCATGCCGCCCCAGCCCGGCTGCGGGACCCAGAAGCGCTCCAGGTAGTGATGGCGCAGCTCGTCGGGCGTCGGGGCCGCGAACGACGCGACCCGCACGTGGCGCGAGTCCAGCGGGGTCAGCAGGTGCTTGATCGCACCGCCCTTGCCGGAGGCGTCCCAGCCCTCCATGACGACGGCCAGCGGCGGGCCGAGCGGGTCGCCTGGGTGCAGCTTGCCGCCGAGCGCGAGGCGTAGCTGGACGAGCCGCTGCCCACCCGCGGCGAGCCGTTCGTCCTGCTCGCGGCGCTTGAGCTTCAGTGAGAGATCGAGGTCATCGAGCCTGCCCATCGCGCCAACAATGCTCGCAGACCATGCCATTCCGGCAGGCCCGGAT
>DASUPL010000320.1:0-6387 GCA_036281155.1 Solirubrobacteraceae bacterium
CGCCGGCGGGAGATCCTGGGCCGCCTGGCGACCGGCGAGCTGTCGCTGGTCGTCGGCACGCACGCGGTCATCGAGGAGCCGGTCGTGTTCGCCGACCTCGCGGTCGCGGTCGTCGACGAGCAGCACCGCTTCGGCGTGCGCCAGCGGCGGGCGCTCGACTCCAAGGGGGTGGACGGGATGGCTCCGCACGTGCTCCACATGACCGCGACGCCGATCCCGCGCACGCTCGCGCTCGCGCGCTACGGCGATCTGGACACGACGACGCTGCGCGAGCTGCCACAGGGGCGCCGGCCGGTCGACACGCGCCTGCTCAGCGGCGAGTCCGAGCGCGCGAGCGCCTATGAACGGCTGCGCGCGGAGCTGAGCGCGGGCCGGCAGGCGTTCGTGGTGTGCCCGTTGATCGACGAGGCCGAGCCGCTCGCGGCGAGTGATCCTGCCGCTGCGCCAGCCGCGGGCGTGGCGGGCGCCGCGGGCGGTGACGCGGCGCGGGTGGGCCTGCGCGCGGCGACGGCCGAGCTCGCGCGGCTGCGCGAGGGCGAGCTCGAGGGCTTCGAGCTGGCGCTGCTGCACGGCGGTATGCGTCCGCGCGAGAAGCAGGAGGCGATGGCGGCGTTCGCGTCGGGCAGCGCGGACGTGCTCGTGGCGACGACGGTGATCGAGGTGGGGATCGACGTGCCGAACGCGACGGTGATGCTGGTCGAGAACGCGGAGCGCTTCGGAATCTCCCAGCTGCACCAGCTGCGCGGGCGCGTGGGCCGCGGCGAGCACCGCTCGAGCTGCTTCCTAGTCGGCCCGCCGACGCCGCGGCTGCGCGCGCTGGCGGAGCACTCCGACGGCTTCCGCCTCGCGGAGATCGACCTGGAGCTGCGCAGCGAGGGCGAGCTGACGGGCACCCGCCAGTCCGGGTTTGGGCAGTTCCGCGTGGCGTGCCTGCCGGAGGACACGCCGCTGCTGGAGCTCGCGCGCGAGCGCGCGCAGGCGATCTTCGCCGTGGACCCGGAGCTGCGTTCGCCCGAGTACGCGCTGCTTGCGATGGCGCTCGAGCGGATGCTGGGCGAGCAGGCGCTGGAGCCGATCCCGGCGTAGCGAGGGCCGGTGCCTGTGGCTCCGTCGGGCGGCTGTCTTGCGCCCCTCGTTACGGTTCTCCGCATGCGGGTGATCGCGGGAACCTTCGGCGGCAGGCGTTTGAAAGCGCCGGCGGGGCGGGTAACGAGACCGACATCGGATCGGGTGAAGGAGGCGCTGTTCGCGATGCTGGGCCCGCTGGAGGGAGCGAGCGTACTCGACCTGTTCGCGGGCACGGGCGCGCTGGGAATCGAGGCCCTGTCGAGGGGCGCGGAGCGCGTGGTGTTCGTTGAGCGCGACGCGCGCGTGATGGCGGTCCTGAAGGGGAATCTCGCCGCGCTCGACCTCGGCTGTCCGCCCGCGGAGGCGCGCCGGATGGACGCGCTGGCGGCGCTGCGGAGCGCACGGGGACGCGAAGAGACATACGATCTCCTGTTCATCGACCCTCCCTACGCGCGGGCACGCGGTACCGGCGGCGAGCTGTCGGCGCTGCTGCCGGCGCTGCTGAGCCCCGGAGCGCGCGTGGTGGTTGAGAGCGACCGCCGCGTGCCGCTGGAGCTCCCCCTGACGGAGACAGGGGAGCTGGAGGTCGAGCTGCAGAGGCGCTACGGCGACACTTCGATCACAATCCACCGTCACCAATGACCAGACCAGACAAGGCCATCGCGGTGTGCCCGGGCAGCTATGACCCGATCACGAACGGCCACCTCGACGTGATTCGCCGCGCGGCGAACCTGTACGACGAAGTGGTGGTGGCGGTGGTGAACCGCTCCGTGCGCAAGAGCGGCGCGCTGTTCGGGATCGAGGAGCGCGTGGCGTTCATCGAGCACGCGCTGGCGGACCTGGACACGGTGCGCGTGGAGCCGTTCTCGACGCTGGTGGTGGACTTCGCACGCGACATCGGCGCGAAAGCGATCGTGAAGGGCTTGCGCGCGATCTCGGATTTCGAGTACGAGTTGGAGATGAATCAGCTCAACCGCCGCGAGGCCCCGGAGATCGAGTCCGTGTACCTGATGGCCTCCCCGCAGTACAGTTTCCTGTCGTCGAGCGGTGTGAAGGAGCTCGCGACGTTCGGCGGGCGAATCGACGACCTGGTGCCCGACGAGGTGGTGGGGCGTTTGCAGGAAGAGTTGAGGCGTTGACGAAATTGACGGCAGGAAGTTGGGGCTGGATGCTTCGAAGAGGTGACCGATAGCTATGGATGTCCTGGTTCTCATAGACAAGCTCGACGACTTGGTGCACAACGCCAAGACGATTCCCCTGAGCGACTCCGTAAGGGTCGACAAGGAGGAGATCTACGACATCCTGGACCAGATGCGCGCGACGATCCCTGAGGAGATCAAGCAGGCGCGCTGGATCGTGAAGGAGCGTCAGGAGATGCTCGCGGAGGCCAAGAAGGAGGCCGAGCGGATCATCAAGGACGCGCGCGAGCGCCAGGAGCGGCTGGTGGGCGAGGAGGAGGTCACGAAGCAGGCGGAGCGCGCGGCGGAGGACATCGTCGAGGACGCCCGCGCCCGCGAGCGCGAGATCAGACTCGGCGCGGAGGACTACGCGGATGAGATCTTGAACACGCTCGAGGTCAACCTGTCGAAGTTCATCGCGGCGGTGCAGCGCGGCCGCGAGCGGCTGCAGGGCAAGGACGAGCCCGCCGAAGTCAGTTAGCGCCCAACTGGTTTTCTCAACTTTCGTTTAGGGTCAACCGCATGGATGCGCAACGTGTCAAGTACAAGCTTTCCGTAGCCAAGACGCTGCTGGATACCGGAATGCTCGCGCCGACGCGGCCGGACAAGGCGGCCCGCTCGCTGGGCGCTCTGCGGCGTTGGGGGCCGACCCCCGCGGCGGCGTACCTGGGCTCGGCGATCCGCTACCCGGAGCGGGCGGCGATCGTTGACGACCGCGGGACGCTGACGTTCGCGGAGATGCACAGGCGCACGAACGCGCTGGCGCACGAACTGCGCCGGGCGGGCATCGGCGAGCAGGACGGCGTTGCGATCATGTGCCGCAACCACCGCGGGTTCGTGGACGCGACGCTGGCGTGCTCGAAGCTCGGCGCGAGCGCGCTGTACCTGAACACGGCGTTCGCGGGTCCGCAGATCGCGGACGTGCTGGCGCGCGAGGACCCCGTGGCGGTGGTCTACGACGAGGAGTTCGCCGATCTGATCGACGCGGGAGCGGCCGGTAGGAAACGGTTCGTGGCGTGGAGCGATCCGCCGTCGAGCCCGCCGGACCCGCTGCTGGAGGACCTGATCGCGCGCGGCGATGAGTCGAATCTGAAGCCGCCGTCGGAAAAAGGACGCGTGGTGATCCTGACGTCGGGGACGACGGGCACGCCGAAGGGCGCGGCGCGCAAGCAGCCGGATTCGCTGGAGCCGGTGGCTGCGCTGTTCTCGAAGATCCCGCTGCGTGCGCGCGAGGTGACGATGGTGGCGGCGCCGATGTTCCACTCGTGGGGGTTCGCGCACTTCACGCTCGGTCTGCCGCTGTCTTCGACGATCGTGCTGCGGCGCAAGTTCGACCCGCAGGACACGCTGCGCGCGCTCGCCCAGCACCGCGCGAGCGCGCTGGCGGTGGTGCCGGTGATGCTGCAGCGGATCCTCGATCTCGGGCCTGAGACGATCGCGCGCTATGACCTGAGTGCGTTGAAGATCATCGCGGTGAGTGGATCGGCGCTGCCGGGTGAGCTGGCGACGCGCGCGATGGACGCGTTCGGGGACGTGCTCTACAACCTGTACGGCTCGACGGAGGTGGCGTGGGCGACGATCGCGACTCCCACGGATCTGCGCGCGGCGCCGGGCACGGCGGGCAAGCCCCCGCTGGGGACGGTGGTGAAGCTGCTCGACCCGAACGGCCGCGAGGTCGCGCAGGGCGAGGGCGGGCGGATCTTCGTGGCGAACGAGATGATGTTCGACGGCTACACGGGCGGCGGCGGCAAGGAGATCGTGGGCGGCCTGATGAGCACGGGGGACGTGGGGCACTTCGACGCGGGCGGACGGCTGTTCGTGGACGGCCGCGACGATGAAATGATCGTGAGCGGCGGCGAGAACGTGTTCCCACGCGAGGTGGAGGATCTGCTGGCCGACCACGGCGAGATCGAGGAGGCGGCGGTGGTGGGCGTGAGCGACGAGGAGTTCGGGCAGCGCCTGTGCGCGTTCGTGGTGGCACGCGACGGCACCGATCTGACGGAGGAAGAGGTGAAGGTGTACGTGAAGCAGAACCTGGCCCGCTTCAAGGTTCCGCGCGAGGTGGTGTTCCTGGAGGAGCTGCCGCGCAACGCGACGGGCAAGGTGCTCAAGCGGGAGCTGCAGAGCGAAGCCGCTGGGGAGGTGCAGAGCGAAGTCTCCAGCAGCACCGAGCCGGCGCACCCCGCGCCCTAGCGCGAGTCCGGCGCGCCCGCGCGTGCTCGCTAGCCTGGAGTCCGCGATGGCGCCCAAGACCCACGACTTCGACCTTGCGGGGCTGCGGCTGACGCCGGGGGAGGGGCGCAGGCTGACGTTGGAGGCGCCGATCGAGCCGCTGACGCTCGGCAGCGAGTCCTACGAGGCGGTGCCCGCGAGGGTGCTGGTGGAGCTGGCGGTGTCGCGGATGGTGGGCGGCGGCTACGCGCTGCACATCCGCTTCGCGGCGAACGTGACCGGGCCGTGCATGCGCTGCCTGAAGCCCGCCGGCCCGCGGGTGGAGGTGGACGCGCGCGAGGTGGACCGTCCGGGGTCGGGCGAGGAGCTCGACAGCCCGTACGTGCGTGAGGAGACGCTGGACGTGGCGGGGTGGGTGCGCGACGCGTTCGCGCTGGCGATGCCGGTGAAGATCCTCTGCCGCGAGGACTGCGCGGGGCTGTGCCCGGTGTGCGCGGTGGACCTGAACGATTTGGACCCCGCCCGCCTGGAGCACCACCACGAGGCGGCGCCGGACCCGCGCTGGGCGAAGCTGAGCGAGCTGGAGTTGTAGTTGTTAGATCCGCTGCCACACCGCTGTGGGCGGCCACCCTGGTAGCCTTCCGTCCTCGATGGCGGTACCGAAGAAAAAGCAATCGCACAGCCGCACGGCTCAGCGGCGCGCGCAGCACAAGATCGGCACGCCGGCGTTGAACGCGTGCCCGCAGTGCCACAGTCCGCGCCGACCTCACCGCGTGTGCGGCGTGTGCGGCTCCTACGCGGGCCGTGAGATCGTGGCGCCGGGCGTGCACGAGCACGACCACGACCACGATCACGACTAGCGGGCAGTGAAGCCAGAGGTCTCGACCTCTACGGCACCATCCGCTGCGGCGGACTCGCATTCGCCGGTCGTCGTCGCGGTGGACTGCAACGGCGCGGATCTCGGTCCGGCGGAGGTGGCGGCGGGCGCGGCGCTCGCGGCAGAGCGGGGCGCGCGCGTGATCGTGTTCGGTCCCAGGGCCGAGCTGGGCGATCTGCCCGAGGGCGTGGAGGTTGTGGACGCGCCGGTGTCGATCGCGAAGGCGGCGGACCCGGCGAGCGCGGCGCGCGCGACGCCGGAGGCGTCGATCGTGATGGCGGCGCGGGCGGTGGCGGAGGGCCGCGCGCAGGCGCTGGTGTGCGCGGGCGGCACGGGCGCGGCGCTGGCGGCGGGCACGTTCAACATCAAGCGCGCGCGCGGCATCTACCGCCCGGCGCTGGCGATCCCGTTGCCGGTCCCGCACCACCCGGTGACGCTGCTGGACGTGGGCGCGAACGCGGAGGCGCGGCGCGAGCACCTGGTGCAGTTCGCGTTCATGGGGGCGGCGCTGGCGCGGACGGTGCTGGGGGTGAAGCATCCGCGCGTGGGGCTGCTGTCGAACGGGGAGGAGTCCGCGCGCGGCAGCGCGCTCGTGCTGGAGGCGCACGCTGAGCTGGCCGATCAGGCGATGGGTGAGGGCGCGGCGTTCGAGTTCGTGGGCAACGTCGAGGGCGGCGACGTGACGGCGGGCGTGGCGGACGTGATCGTGACGGACGGGTTGACGGGCAACATCGCGTTGAAGCTGATGGAGGCGGTGTCGCAGACGATGCTGGGCGCGGTGCGGGAGGCGGCGATGTCCTCGGCGCGGGCGAAGCTCGGCGGGATGCTGCTGCGCCCGGCGCTGCGCGGCTTTCGCGAGGAGATCGACCCGGAAGCGAACGGGGGCGCTTATCTGCTGGGCCTGCGCCGTCTGGGGGTGGTGCCGCACGGGCGCTTCACGCGGGTGGGCTTCGCGCGGGCGATCGTGCGCGCGCAGCGCGGCGCGAGCGAGGACATCGTCGGTCAGACCCACCGCGCGCTGGAGCAGGCGGGGGCGCTGCGGAGGGCGCCGGTGTCCGCGCCGGACGCTAGCCTGCCGCGCACAGGATGACC
>DASUPL010000321.1:0-29427 GCA_036281155.1 Solirubrobacteraceae bacterium
CCGGCGAACAGCGTGCGCGCGATGGCGATGGCGGCGTAGGAGCACGAGGAGGACGCGGCGCCGAGGGCGGTGGCGAGCGAGACCGAGCGCGGCCCGCCGGAGCCGAGGGCGCGCTGGATGCGCTCGCGCGGCACCCACGCCTGCACGACGCCGGAGATGGCGAAGCCGAGGACGAGCGCCCACCACACCTCCCAGGCCATGAGGAACGCGTTGGAGAGCCCTTCCCAGATCGTGCTGGGGACAGTTCCGATCATCGGTGGTCACACTAGCCGGATGCACGCGCAAGCCCGAAGGCCGAAGCTCGAACGCGCGATCGTGTTAGAGCTGCTCAGCGGCGAGGACGAGCGCGTGTGGTCGTGCGCGGAGCTGGCAGCTGCGATCGGAGCGCCTCGGGAGGCTGTCGAGGAGGCGGTACGGCAGCTGCGCGATGTCGGGATTCTCGACGCGAGCGCCAACGGCGTATGCGCGACGAGCGCTGCTGTGCGCCTGGACGCGCTCGGCCTGATCGGGATCTGAGGTCGCGGTGGGTCGGCCCGGCGGCGATGACGTCGTTTGGCGCGGGACTTTCCGCAAAGGGGAGATAGGGTCCAGGTATGAGTGACCGCGTGCTGATCCTCTCGTGGGAGTACCCGCCCGTGATCGAGGGAGGGCTGGCGCGCCACGTGCGCAAGCTCGCCGAGGCGCTGGTGCGCCAGGGCGTGACCGTGGACGTGCTGACGCGCGGCGTGGGAGAGGGGCCGGAGGTCTCAGAGCACGGCGGCGTGACGGTGCACCGCGTGCGCGAGCCGGGCTGGCCGCGCGACCTGGACCGCTTCGTGGCGTGGGTGGAGCGGATGAACGAGGACATGCTGCTCGCGGGCGAGGCGCTGGCGCAGGAAAACGACTACGACCTGATCCACGGCCACGACTGGCTCGTGGCGCAGGCTTCGGCGACGCTCGCGGACAGGGCCGAGGTGCCGTACATCACGACGATCCACGCGACGGAGCACGGCCGCCACCAGGGCTGGGTGAAGGACGAGCCGCAGGCGCACATCCACGCGGTGGAGCGTCGGATGGCCCAGCGCGCGGACGCGGTGATCGTGTGCTCGTACTACATGCGCGGGCACGTGGCGGACATCTTCGACATCGAAGAGGGGCGCGTGGCGGTGATCCCCAACGGCGTGGACCCGAGCGAACTGCAGCCGACGGGCGACCTGCAGGCGTTGCGCGGGAGCTTCGCGGCGCCGCACGAGAAGCTCGTGCTGCTGGTGGGGCGCCTGGTGTATGAGAAGGGCTTCCAGCTGGCGCTCGACGCGCTGCCGGGGGTGATCGAGCAGGTGGGCGATGTGCGCTTCCTGGTCGCGGGCAGCGGCACGCACGAGGCGGAGCTGAAGGCGCAGGCCGAGCGGCTTGGTCTGGGCGGGCACGGCACGTTCGTGGGCTGGATTGGCGACGACGTGCTGCATTCGCTGTACCGGATCGCGGACCTGTGCGTGATCCCGTCGATCTACGAGCCGTTCGGCCTCGTGGCGTTGGAGGCGATGGCGTCGGGCTGTCCGTGCATCGTCGCGGACACGGGGGGGCTGCGCGAGGTGGTGCCGGTGGGCGAGCGCGTGGGTCTGCGTTTCAACGGTGGCGACGCGGAGCATCTGGGGGTGATGATCGAACGGCTGCTCGTGGACGACGATCTGCGCGACCGGCTCGTGACGGAGGCCTCCGAGCACGTGCTGCGCTTCGACTGGGACGACATTGCGCAGCGCACACGCGAGATCTACGATCAGTTCGGCCAGCTTGCGAAGCGCGAGGGGGTGCGGGGAAGATGACGTTCGGTCAGCCGGCGAGGCGCGAGGGGGCGCGGTGACGATGACGCAGATGCTGCAGGGCCTGATGCAGGACGACTTCCAGCTGACGCTGAACCACATCCGCGGCAGGCTGCGCTCGTGCAACCAGGACGCGGAGATCGTGACGCTGCTACCCGACGGCTCGGTGACGCGCGCGACGCACGCGCAGCTCGCCGACCGCGTCGACCGCCTCGCGCGGGCGCTCGAGCACCTGGGCATCGAGCGGGGCGATCGCGTGGCGAGCTTCGCGTGGAACAACCAGCGCCACCTCGAGCTGTACTTCGCGGCGCCGTGCATCGGCGCGGTGCTGCACACGCTGAACATCCGCCTGTTCGAGGAGCAGCTCACCTACATCGTCAACCACGCCGAGGACAAGGCGATCTTCGTCGACGAGTCGCTGGTGCCGGCGCTTGAGAAACTGGTGCCGACGTTCGACGGCGTGGCCCACTATGTGGTGATGGGCGAGAAGGATTGCGACATCGGCGCTCTGCCGGGGGCTGTGCGCTATGAGGACCTGCTCGAGCGGACAGATCCCGCTGAGCCATTCGAGTACCCCGATCTCGACGAGCGCCAGGCGGCAGCTCTCTGTTACACGAGCGGAACGACGGGCAACCCGAAGGGCGTGCTGTACTCGCACCGCTCGATCAGCCTGCACTCCTCGGCGACGCTGATGAGCGACGGCACCGCGCTGTCGCGCGCGGACCGCGTGCTCGCGGTGGTGCCGATGTTCCACGCGAACGCGTGGGGGCTGCCGTACGGCGCGGCGCTGGCGGGCGCGGATCTGATCCTGCCGGACCGCTTCCTCGGCGCGGAGGCGCTGGCGAAGCTGATCGCGGCGGAGCGCCCGACGCTGATGGGCTGCGTGCCGACGATCTTCAACGACCTGCTGCGCTACGCCGACGAGCACCCCGAGGTGGACCTGAGCTCGCTGTCGAACGCGGCGTGCGGCGGCTCGGCGGTGCCGCGGCAGCTGATGAAGGACTTCGAGGAGCGCCACGACGTGCGCATCTTCCAGGCGTGGGGCATGACCGAGACGAGCCCCGTGGCGACGTACTCGCGCCCCCGCGAGGGCGAGGGTGAGCGCGAGCGCGACGACACCTACTGGGCAGATCGCGCCAAGCAGGGTCGTCCGCTGCCGTGGGTCGAGCTGCGGCTGGTGGGGGACGACGGGAGGGAGATGCCGTGGGACGGCGTGGCGACGGGCGAGATCGAGGTGCGCGGGCCGTGGATCGCGTCGGGCTACTTCCGTGAGGAGGTGACGGATGAGAAGTTCGACTCGGGCTGGCTGCGCACGGGCGACATCGCGGCGGGCGACGAGCGGGGCTACGTGCAGATCACGGACCGCTCGAAGGACGTGATCAAGTCGGGCGGCGAGTGGATCTCCTCGGTGGAGCTGGAGAACGAGCTGATGTCGCACCCCGATGTGGTGGAGGCGGCGGTGATCGCCAAGCCGGACGAGCGCTGGGCGGAGCGTCCGCTGTGCTGCGTGGTGCTGCGCGAGCAGGCCGACGCGGGCGCGCGGGAGCTCGTGGAGCACCTGCGCGGGCGGGTCGCGAAGTGGTGGCTGCCGGACGAGTTCGCGTTCGTGGCGGAGATCCCGAAGACGAGCGTGGGCAAGTTCGACAAGAAGGTGCTCCGCGCCAGGCTGGCCGAGGACCAGCTCGAGGGCCGCGTGAGAATCTAAATGACCGTCATAGCTGATAGACCTTGGGCCTTGGTACGCAGGCCACAGGCTGGGTATGTCGAATCAAACAACACACAATCAACACGGGAGGTTGGCATGACTCGGACCGATGTCATGGCCTCGAGTAGGCCACAAACCGAAGGCGCAGTGTCGACGAGGAGCGGGAGGAGCGGCGTTGCGCGCCGACTGTCGGCCCTTTCCGCGGTGCTGCTGTTGGCGTTGACGCTCGCGCTGCCGGGCACGGCGCTGGCCGCGGACGAACCGACGTCTGGCTACAAGCAGACGCCCACGACGCCCAAAACGGGCACCGCGCCGTCGAAAGAAGAAAAAGCTCCGGCGAGCGAAACGGCTCCCACGAGCACGACCCCGAGCAGCGAACCGAAAGCAAGCACGCTGCCGTTCACGGGCTTCGACCTGCGCTGGAGCCTCGCCGTGGGCGTGCTCCTGATGGGCGCGGGCTTCTCGATCGTGGCAGTGCAGCGCCGCCAGCGCCGCGACAGCTGAGCGACCGCTCGACCAACCAGTTGCGAAGCACCAGCGGCCGTCCTCCCCGGAGTGGGGTGGGCGGTCGCTTTTGCGTTCAGGTTGCGGCTCCGTGCGCCGAACGGCGCCCTACGTTGGCGCCTACGTCTCCGGCCGCAGGCGATGGTCAAGCCGCGTGGCTCGCGGGGGGAGGGGTCGTGCCCGCGGCGAGCGCTGTCGCGACTTCGTCAATCAGCCGAGACGAGCGCCTCCATCCGACCACTTTCCAGATCAACGCCTCGGCGCCGCCGTCGACGGGTGCCGCTCTGATCACCCATGGACGACCGAGGAGCGATCGTCCGAGGATGCTCGCGGCGATGAGGAAGCCCACGGTGATCAGCTCGACGCCAAACAGCAGGAGCGGGATGAGGACCACCGCGACCACCACGCCGCCTATGAGGATGGCGAATCCGAGCCCGAGCTCCTCGAGGTCCACTGCGCCCGGCATATACGAGGCGGCGTCGTTCCCAAGCTTTCCTACACGCACCTTGCGCCAGCGCGGCAGCTCGCGCCCGATCCACCGACGCCCGACCCGCCATTCCTCACCCGATGGTGTCCGCAACGTGCGCGCGCCAACTTGAATCAACATGCGGTGAGGATGCTACTCAATCGATTTGGATGAATGCCTGGACGAGTAGGTCGGCGTCCCGTCGTGTCGGCGTGGTGGCATATCCTCCAGGAAAGGTAAGCCAGATGATCGAGTTCACAGTCGAGACAGAGATCGCCCGTCCGCCAAGCGAGGTCTTCGCCTACGTCGCGGACCCGGCGAAGCTCTCCACCTGGCAGACGAACACGGTCTCGGCGGTGGCGGAGGATGACGGGCCAGTGCGCCTCGGGACGCGGCTGCGCGAGGTGCACAGCGCTCCAGGCGGGAAGCAGATGACCTCGCTCGTGGAGGTCTCCGAGTACGAGCCTGACCGTGTGTTCGCGCTACGGATGCTCGAGGGAGCGCTCCCGATCCACGCCCGGATCACGTTCGAGCCCACGGCGCTTGGCACGCGGGTCCGGTTCACCGCGCACGGACAGCCGAGCGGCGCGATGCGCCTGGGGCAACCACTCCTACGTCTCGTGCTGAAGCGTCAGTTCGCCGGCTACTGCGCGACGCTCAAGCGGGTGCTCGAGCGAACGGGCGGTTAGCTCTACAGCCCGGCGTGATCGAGCAACTCGGATGCGGACATGCTGAGTCCTGTGGTGATCTTGAGCAGCGTCTCCACCGTCAGGTTGAACTCGCCGCGCTCGATCGCACCCATGTAGGAGCGGTCGATGCCGGCCTTGAGGGCGAAGGCTT
Source organism: Solirubrobacteraceae bacterium (assembly GCA_036281155.1). Classification (GTDB taxonomy): domain Bacteria; phylum Actinomycetota; class Thermoleophilia; order Solirubrobacterales; family Solirubrobacteraceae; genus Palsa-744. The sequence continues at coordinate 5,315 of DASUPL010000321.1, forward strand.
CCTGCGTGAAGCCCTGCTCCTTGCGAGCGGCGCGGATGGTGCGGCCGATGGCTTCGTTGACGGCGGTCTTCGATGACGGCATCCGGGCATCTTGCCGGACTGCTGCGAGCTATTCCACCGGATGTATCTCCACCGGATATCTCCGGTACGTGGGCTAGAGCTTGGCGCGCTTGAACAGGGCGGCGGCCGGCACGGCCAGGCCGGCGGCGATGCTCATGATGGTGTCGACGGTCACGTTGAACTCGCCGCGCTCGATCGCGCCGTAGTAGCTGCGGTCGACATCGGCATGGAGGGCGAAGGATTCCTGCGTGTAGCCCTTCTGCTTGCGGATGGCCCGGATGGCATTCCCGAGCGCCTGGTTGGCGGTGGACTTCTTGGCTGGCATGAGCGGTCATGGTCTCTCATTGACGCACTCTATTCCACCGTCTAAACTTCCACCGCGTATAATTCTCATGCTGCCAGGACGATCTGTCAGCCGGTCGGCCTGCGCGGGTGCGCGGCAAGGAGATGGCCCTGCCTCCGATGCAGAACCCAGAATACTTGGTGGTGTTGGAGGTCGTGAGACGTGCACGCGGCCGCGAGCGCGAGCGCCTGTACTACGCCCTTCGAGACCGCACGCACGCCGAGATCGACGCGGCGATCGTGAACCTGGAGCAGACGGGGATCATCGCTGTCAAAGGCGTGCGGGTCCACGCCTCACCAGCGCTCAAGCGCTTGAACGATCTCGGCTTGGTCGGCGTCTAAGGCATGAAGCCTCGAACGATGACGCCGGCCGAGTGCGCGGCGATGCGGGAGTTAGAAGCCGCTGAGCGAGCCGTAAAAGACGCCGTGCAGGCGCTCGAAGCGGCCCGCGAGTGGATGACGGTAGTCACACGCAGAGAAACCCGCCGCGAACGCGCCAAGACCCGCGCTCGCGCGCACCTGCGCGTCGTCAGGGCCGCGCGGTAGGGTCTGCTGCTCTGGCCTAGGCCGAAACGATCCCGCTATGCGGCTGGCTGCAATGCCTGCGCCAGATCGTCCGGACTAGCGTGACCGGCGGGCAGGGTGATCGTGATCTGCCCATCGCGATCCAGCAGCAAGCGCACATTGGTGAGGGTCATGCCGACAACACGGCCCGTCTCGTCGTACTCGATGTTGTGGCCCTCCGGAGTCGACGACGCACTGGCGGGGGGACCCTCGTAGTGCGCCACGCTGAGATACAGCACGTCACCGCGCTGGTCGTAGTGATGGTGCTCGAAGGCTGTGCCGGCGATTGTGATGCTCATGAGATTCTCGGTCGGGGGTCGTCATCCTGAACCAGAGCGGTCACGACCCAACCGGGCTCGTCATTGAAGTCTAGGACAACCCGCATCCATCGTCCCGGCTCTCGCGCGTTCTGGCGATAGAAGCGCTCGCGTCCCGGCCGTGGATCGTCCTCTCGGTAGTCGGGTCGTGCAACCGTCGCGAGAATCGTCTCGACATGGTTGAGTAGCCAAGCACGGCGCCCCTCGGCGAGGTGCAGATGCGAGCCGGCATCAAACACAACTCGCCGGCCATCCGGATCGATCGCGCATTGTTCGTGTCTCTTCACGGCGGCCACAATACGCACCGACTGAGATGCCTACTGGGGCTGCATGCGCTTGCTAGGGCAGCTCTCAAATCCTTCGGAGCCCGTGACGGTGGTGCTTCATTTCGTGCCGAGCGGGTGGCTGGATCGCTAGAGCGAGGATCGCTGCTGTAGGCGACTGAGCGATGGCGGATGGTGGCGACGCGGACTGTCTTGTCGCTGTCTGAGAGCTGGTAGATGATCCGATACGAGCCGACTCGCAGTGAGTACAGGCCGCGAAGCCTGCCACGCAGCGGATAGCCGGCGTGTGGTTCGCGTTGAAGCAGCGCAAGAGCGTCCTCGGCAGCGCCTATGAGAGGCCAGCCGAGTGCGAGCAGTTCTTTGCGGGCTCGACGCGCGAGTACCAGTCGCGCCACCGGCTAGCTCGCAGCTCGTTTCTCCGCCAACTCACGGCGCAGGTCGCTGAACTCAATTGTCTCGTCGCGCGCCAGCTCATCGAGACCTGCCTGCAGTGCCTCCAACGTCGCTGCATCCGAGAGGATCTCGGCGGTCTCCTCGAGCGCTTGGTACTCGTCGATTGGCACGAGTGCCGCCGCCGGACGTCCGTTGCGTGTTACGACCACGTGGTCGCGGCGGTCAGCTACATCGCTGAGTAGCTCGGCCAGGTTGCTGCGGAACTCGCGTACCGGGATAGTCTTGGTCACAAGAGGAAGTGTACCAAATCGCGTACACTACGAAGGGCGCGTTTCGCGAAAGCTGTGTCGACCGACCAATGCGGATGAGAGGACTCGAACCTCCACCCGGTTTCCCGGACACGGACCTGAACCGTGCGCGTCTACCAATTCCGCCACATCCGCATGCTGGTGGGAAGGCGAAGATATCGCACCTGCCGCGGGTGGGCTTGGAGGCGACTGCTCGGGCGTCGCGCAAGACGCAACGAGCGTCGCCGCGCCTGACTGATGCGGGGCGCTTTGCTAGCCTCAAGGCGCAGATTCCCTGCCGCTATCGTCCAGGGGACTAGGACGCCGCCCTCTCATGGCGGAAACCGGGGTTCGAATCCCCGTAGCGGTACTACCGAAAAAGCCCTGCTCGAGCAGGGCTTTTTGTTGGCCTCCAGTTGCCCCGCTACAGCGCTGTCGGCTCGACCGAGACAGCCGCGGCGGATACCGTCTCCTCGCCCGACAGATCCGGCTCGATCCGGCGTCGCCACAGAACGGTGAGCGCGAACGCCAGCGCAACGCTGGCGCATCCCAGCGTAAACGCGCCCCCCGCCCCGTGGGCGTCCACTAGCGACCCGCCGAGCGCCGACCCGCCCGCCATGCCGGCGATCGTCGCGGCGCGGTGCCACGCGAACGCCTCCGTGGTGGTGTCGGACGCGGCGAGCGCTCCCACGAGCGAAAACTGCGCCGAGAGCATCGGCGCGACGCCGAGGCCCGCGAGCGCGCCCAGCAGGAACCCCGCGAGGAGCGACTGCGCCGCGATCAGCGGCGCGACCACGATCGCCATCGCGAGCAGCATCGCCATGTAGCGCCGGCCGAGCGCCATGCTCCAGCTGCGCGCGGAATACAGCAACCCGCCGGCCATGCTCCCGACGCTGAACAGTGCGAGCAGCGGGCCGGAGGACCAGCGCGACCCCAGCTGCACGGCCAGCGCGGGCAGCCCTACCTCGATGGCTCCGAGCACCACGCCGGCGAGCGCCACCGTGACGAGCAGCGCGCGCAGGCCGGGGCTCGCGAGCGCGCCGCCGCGCGTGCGCTCCTGGGTGCTTGCCTGCCAGCCGCTCGAGAGGGCGGAGGTGGCGAACCAGGCAGTCCCGCCGAGCGTGATGGCGGCGCACAGCAGCACGGCTGCCGAGGGCGAGAGGAGCCCCGCGGTCGTGCCCACGAGCAACGGCCCGAGCGTCCAGATGACCTCTTGTGTGGTCGCGTCGAGTGTGTAGGCGGTCTCGAGCGTCTCCTGGTCTGGCGCGATCGCCGACCACAGCGTGCGAATACATCCCGCGATCGGCGGCTGGGTGGCGCCCGCGAGCGCGGCCACCGACACGATCGCCGCCACCGGCGCGTGGTGGATACGCGCGACGAGCACGAGCGCGACGAGTAACGCCGCCTGGACGGCGGCGGCGGGCAGCAGCACGGGCGCCTGCCCGACGCGGTCCACGAGCGCGCCGAGCGGCGGCCCCATCGCGGCCCCGGCCAGCGCGAAGGCTCCCACCGCGAGGCCGGCGTCGAGGAACGACCCCGTCCGCGCGTGAACCAGCAGCAGGATCGCCAGCGAGAACATGCCCGACGGCAAGCGGCCGAGCACCGCGCTGAGCAGCAGCCGACCACAGCCGGGGATGGACAGCAGGGCGCGGTAGCGGGCGATCACGTGACCGTCACGCGGTCGGCTGGCACGGCGCTACGAAGTCCTCCATCGAGCGCAGCTCGCCCATCTCCGCGAGCTCCTCCAGCGCGGCGATCAACATGTCGACTTCGGCGTCCGTGTTGGCGGCGGTGAGCTGCACGCGAAAGCCGACCTCGTCGCGGGGAACGAGCGGGTATGCCGCGAGCGTGACGTACACGCCGCGATCGAAGAGGAACTGGCCGACCTCCGCGATGCGCGTGTCGTCCCGCAGGGGGATCTCGATGATCGGCAGGCCGGAGCGGTTGGGCGTGGTCACTCCCAGGCTCGCGAGGCAGTCGAGCACGCGAGCGGTGTGGTCGTAGACGATCTCGCGCAGCTGCTCGCCGCGGCTCTCGTTGACATCGAAGCCCGCGAGCACCGTCGCGAGCGAGGCGACGGGGGAGGGCCCGGAGTAGAGGTAGGGAGGCGCCAGGATCTTCAGCATCTCCTTGACCTCTGTGGGGCACGCGATGAACGCCAGCAGCGACGAGTAAGCCTTCGAGAAGCCGCCCACGAGGATGAGGTTCTCGTATGTCTCGTCGCAGTAGCGCACGATGCTGTTGCCGCGCATCCCGTAGGGGCAGAGCTCGGCCTCGCCGCGTTCGCCGATCACCCCGAAGCCGTGCGCGTCATCGACGTACAGCAGCGCGTCGTGTTCGCGCGCGACCTGCGCGAAGGCGCTGATGTCGGGGGGGTTGCCCGTCATGCTGTTGACGCCGTCCATGCAGACGAGCTTGGGGGTGCGGCGCTCGGCTCGCAGCAGCTCGTCCAGATGATCGGGGTCTTCGAAGCGGAAGCGCTGGATGCTCGCCCCGTGAGCCTTCGCCAGTTGGCAGCCGTCGTAGATCGTCTTGTGCGAGCGCGAGTCCAGGAAGATCGTGCTCGATCCCGCCAGCGCAGGGATGATCGACATGTGGATGTGGGTGATCGTCGGCAGCACCAGCGAGTCGGGGGCGCTGAGGAGCGCGGTCAGGCGCTCCTCGATCTCCTCGTAGAGGATCGGGCTGCCGAGCAGCCGCGACCAGCTCGGGTGGGTGCCCCACCTGTCCAGATACGCTGGCACCGCGTCGATGATCTCGCGGTCGAGGTCGAACCCGAGATAGTTGCAGGAGGCGAAGTCCGCGAGCCACTGCGAGCCGACTCGAATCATGCGGCCGTCGATCTCCTCGATCACGGCGTCCATCATCGGATGTGATTTCTTCAGTGTGTCGAGGTCTCGCAGCGAGTCGGGGACGCTCGCGAGCAGCGCTGGGGGGGTCACGACGTGGGCTCCGCCGTCGCCGGTTCGCTCGAGGCCGGCTCGCCGCTGGCGGGCGTGTTGGAGATGTTTTCAGATGTCATGGGGCCGGATGATGTTTCCATGGCGGCCGGCGGCTCGGCCGCGGGCGCGGGTTGGGGCTCGGCGCGCAGGAGCGGCTCGAGCTCCGCGGCGGGCAGCGGCCTGGAGAGCGCGTATCCCTGGACGAGCTCGCAGCGGTTGGCAACGAGCGAGCTCCATGTCTGCTGATCCTCGATCCCCTCGGCGACCACGCGGATGCCGATGCTGTGCGCGAGGCGGATCGTCGCCTCGACGATCGCGGCGTCGACCGGATCGGATGTCATCCGCCCGACGAACGAGCGGTCGATCTTGACCTCCCCGACGGGCAGGGCCTTGAGGTGAGTGAGGGAGGAGTAGCCCGTGCCGAAGTCATCGAGCGACAGGCCCAGGCCGAGCTCGCCGAGCTGCGCGAGCACGTCGCCGACGCGGACGGGGTCCGCCAGCACCATGTTCTCCGTCACCTCGAGCACGAGCACGTCCGGGGACAGATCGCGCGCGGCCAGCATCGACGCCACCTCCTCCGGGAACTGAGTGTCCTGCAGGTCGGCGACTGTGGTGTTCACCGCGACGTGGAGTTGCAGGCCCGAGTCGCGCCACAGCTTGATCTGGTCGAGCGCTAGCTCGAGCATCTTGCGCGTCAGCGCGCGGCCCAGCCCGGCCTGCTCGGCGAGGGTCACGAACTCGTTCGGCGCGATCATCCCGCGCGTGGGGTGGCGCCAGCGCACGAGCGCCTCCACGCCCACGATCTGGCGGGTGTAGGCGTCGGCCTTGGGTTGGAAGTGCGCCTCGATCTCGCCGACCTCCAACGCACGCGAGAGCTCGCCTGCGAGCGTCAGGCGCTCGAGCGAGTGGTTGTCGCGCTCGCGCGCGTAACAGGCGCGACCCGACTGCGCGGTCTTGGCCTCGTACATCGCGATGTCCGCGTGCTGCATCAGCTGCTCGTCATCGCCCGCGTGTTCGGGGTAGATCGCGATGCCGATGCTTGCCGTCACGCGCAGGCTGAGGCCCTTGATCGGGAAGGGCTCGCCGATCGCCGCGAGGATCTTGTCCGCGACTTGCTCGGCGCTCTCGGTGTTGCACGCATCGGAGAGCAGGACGCCGAACTCGTCGCCTCCCAGGCGCGCGGCTGTATCGCGGGAGCGGAGCACCGCGTGCAGCCGTTCGCCGACCTGGCGCAGCAGGTGGTCGCCCGCGTCGTGGCCGAGGGTGTCGTTGAGCTCCTTGAAGTGGTCGAGGTCGACGATCAGCAGCGCCATGCTCGTGTTCGAGGCGGCGCTTGCGGTGATGCCGTCGCGCAGTCGTCGCAGGAAGTCCCGGCGGTTCGGCATCGCTGTTAGGTCATCCGTCAGTGCCTGGCGTCGCGTTTCGGCGAGCGCACGCACGTCGCGGAAGGCCAGAGCCGTGCGCGCGAAGGCGGCGAACATCGTCAGCACCGCCAGCGAGAGCGCCAGGGGGTCGAGCAGGCTGAAGTGGTCGTACATCAGCAGGCCGAGGGCGCTGGCGGTGAACGCGGCGGGTATCCCGAGCACGGCGCCGGTCGGCACCGTGTCGGCCGCCGGCGTGACGCGCGGCTGCCACGCGGCGATCGCCAGCAGCATCACGCCGACCTCATACGTGAAGTTCGTCGCGGCGCTCGGGGCGGATGCGCCGCTGGCGACCTGTAGCGCGTACAGGCAGTCCGCGGCCGCCAGCGCGAGGAAGCCCACGCCGAGCATCGCCCACATGCGATCGATCCGCCAGCCGCGAAGCGCGAGCACACCCACGATCAGGGCGCCCAGCAGCAGGTCGCAGATCGGGTAGGCCATCTCGGTGATGATCGCCGCGGCATTGCCGGACACCGACGCCAGCACCGGTCGCAGCACGATCGCCGCTCCGATCGCCGCGACTCCCAGTCCCGCGATGACGCCGTCCAGCCAGATCCTGGCCGGCACCGGTCGATCGCGCACGCGAGCCAACCCGAGGATGCCGACGTAGCAAGCCGGGTAGAGCGTCAGCCACATCCCGTCGCAGATCGAGGGGATCGGCGGGTTGGGAAGGTGTTCGATCCAGACTGCCCACAGAACGTTCCCAAGGCCGTAGACCGAGATACCGAACGCGAAGATCATCCAGGAGCGGCGAGCCTCGGTGCTGCGAAACGCGCGCCAGATCACGATCAGGCCGACCAGGATGTACACGGCCGAGGTGACCCAGTCGCGGATCGGCTGTTCCGCCGCCTTGCCTCCGATGCCGAACGCCGCGTGGGCGCCGGTGGCTGTGACGAGCGCGATCAGCAGGCCCGTCGCGACGCCCAACAGCCGGCGCTCGCCCGCCCGCAGGGTCGATGAGAGCGGTAGCAGGGTTGTGCGCATGGCCGCCTTATCGGTCGCGCGGACCGATTGAGTTAACACTTCTTCGACATTCGACCAAGATCGAATGCGAGGCGCGCCGCTGTCGCGAGCGCCGCACATACCGCCAATACGAACGAGTCTGTTAAGGCGTAGAAAACAGGCCAATGACAGCCCCTCAGCCCCGACGGTCCGTTTTGTCAATCGAACGAGGGCATCAGCGTTCGAACTAGCGGAAAAAGTCGGAGACGCGCCTCGACTTAACGGTCTAGACCCATGAATCTTCTGTTTACGCACTTACGGGTGGCATGCCCGTTCGAGCGCCGTGTCCCGCCGGGCGCCCTGGCCCGAACGGACTGCAGGGTCCCTCAATACTGGCGAAATAACGATTAGGCGGGAACAGATGGCTTTTATATACAAGACACGTACCGTGACTCCGCGGTTGCGTCCCGGACCCAACGGGTTGCCGCGCGGGCAAGTAACGGAGATTCAGCGCAGCCGAATGCTGACTGCGGCGGTCGAGGCGGTGGACGAGGTCGGCTACGCGCGCATGACTGTCGCGCAGGTGATCAGCAGGGCGAGGGTGTCCAGAAAGACCTTCTACGACGTCTTCGCGGACCGCGAGGACTGCTTCCTGGCAGCCTTCGAACAGGCGGTCACGCAGGCGGAAGGCCTCGCGAAGGAGGCATACGAACGCGAGTCGGGCTGGCGCGACGGCGTCCGCTCGGCGCTGGCGAGGCTGCTCATGTTCATGGACGCGGAGCCCGGACTGGCGAAGCTGTGCGTCGTGGAGGCGCTCGCCGCCGGCGACCGCGTACTGGAACGACGTGCTCAGGCACTGGATGACCTGGCGGCCGTCGTCGATCAGGGCCGCTTCCTGACGAACGCCACCCGCGAACCGCCCGAGGTCACGGCCGAAGGAGTCGTGGGCGGCGTCTTCGCGGTGATCCACACGCGTCTGCTGGAGGGCGGCAAGGCGCCGCTCACGGATCTGCTCGGTTCGCTGATGAGCATGGTCGTGCTCCCATATCTCGGCGCGAGGGCGGCGAGCCGTGAGCTCTCCAGGCCCGCGATCGAGGTCCCGCGCGACAGACGCCCACGCGGGCTGAGCAGGAGCAAAGATCCGTTGGAAGGACTCAACATGCGCCTCACGTACAGGACGGTGAGGGTGCTGATGGTGATCGCCGAGCAGCCGGGAGCGAGCAACCGCGAGATCGCCGAAGGCTCGGGAATCGTCGATCAGGGGCAGATCTCGAAGCTCCTCAACCGGCTGGCGCGTCTCAATCTGGTCGAGAATCTCGGCGAGGGCCAGGAGAAGGGCGCGGCCAACGCGTGGCACCTCACCGCGCGCGGCGCGCAGGTGGAGAGGGCGACCCGACCGCGCTGAGTTCCTGACAGACCCCCCGCCGTAGGCGCGCGGGCCGGCCGGGGCGTGAGCCCTCGCGCGGCATGCTCGCGCGTCCCGACTCGCTCCGTGCGTCGGAGAAGAGCGCAAGGTGCTGCGCTTCCTTCTATGGCGGATGCTGGGCCTGCTATCCGTCTTACTCGCTCTCTCGCTGACCGCATGGCTCCTTGGCGGCGGGCCGGGGAGGGTGCTGCGCGGCGAAGCCAAAGCCGCCGATGGCAACTCCGACCTTCAGCTCAACGTCGACGGGCTCGCCCGCGCCTTCGAGCGTGGCCTCGGCGAGCTCATTCGTTGGGTGCCTGTCGATGGCGCATGGCGGTACAGCCCGCTGCTGTTGCCCGCCGGGATCTGCGCTGTCGCGATCGCGAGTACGCGATGGGCCGCGCGGCATCGGCGCCGCTATGTGCGTTTGCGGATCGAGGCCTATCGCACCGACCACGCCGAGCCCGACGTCGTCGCGAGCGTCTTCGAGGCGCTGCACAAGCGCCTGTTGCGGCGCTGGTGGAGGCGGCTGCTGCTTGGTCAGCCTTCGATCGCTCTCGAGATTCACCACGATGGCGCCGAGCGCGAGCAGCAGGCGACCCCGCGTGCGCCAGATCGGATCTCGCTGACGGTCAGCTGTCCGCAGGGCCTCGAGCGGATCGTGGAGGCCGCGTTTCAGGGCGCCTACCCGAACTCTCGCCTGACGCCGGCTCGGCATCAGGTGGGCAACCCGCCGACGGTGTTGCGGTTGAAGAAGCACGCCCAGTTCACCAAGCGCGTCTTCGCGCTCGAGTTCCACGCGCGCGAAGACGCCAACTCGATCGATCGCCTGCTGACCGCGATGGGCGCCTGCGGTGAGCCGGCGTTCGTGCAGTTCGCGCTGACGCCCACGCCGGCTTCCTTCGAAGCCCTGTCAAAGCGCGCGTACAAGCGCCACGAGGCGCGCTTGTCGCGTGAGCGCAGAGAGCATCTGATCATGAGGGACCGCTCGATGGTCGAGGACGCCGAGCTTCGCGGCGGACTCGAAGTGCAGCACAAGCCGCTGTTCTTCCTCGATCTGCGCGTGATCGCACCGGATCGCACGACCTGTGAGCGCATCGCGTCGCAGCTGCGCGCGCGGAGCGCCGAGAACCGACTCATCGAGCGTGGCACCTCGCTTCGGCACGGCGTATTCGGCCTCTATGGGCGCCGCGTGCGACGCGGCGAGGGAAACCCGATCCCATCGTTCAGCAAGGGCGTCTTCGCTTCGACCGAGCTGGCGGCGCTATGGCAGCTGCCGTCGAGCGACTACGCGACCGTGCCGTTCGCGCGCACAAGCGTGCCGCTCGCGCCGGCGCCGCCAGGCATCTTCCGTCCGGCCCATGGCATGGGGACGCTGCGCGACGCGGTTGGGCCCGTCGCGATCCATCCAGAGATGCGTAACCAAAACGTCGCTGTGCTCGGAGCCGTCGAGCAGGGCAAGTCGAGTTTCCTGGTGGCGAGCGTCGCGGAGGATCTGCGCCGCGAGCGCTGCGCCGTGATCGTGCTCGACCCGAAGGGCGACGTCGCGGAGGCCGCGGTCAGCCTCGTGCCCGAGCAGCGAGCTTGCACGCTGCTGGACCTCGCCCACCCGCCGTGCGGCTTTGACCCGAGCTCTTCTCGCGTCGATCTCGACCGCGTGATCTCCGAGCGCGAGGTGCTCGTCGTCAAGGGTGCGCTTGGAGTAGCGGGCGCGGGGCGGACATCCATGCTGATGCGGCGGCTCGTGGGAATGCTCGACGCGGCGCTCGCGGGTCAGCAGGACCTCGTGCCGGAGCGCCAGCGGGTCGCGGTGGCCCTGAAGATCGACGAGGCCCCCCTCGTCATCGACCGTCTATTCGTGGAGACGATGGCGTTGAGGCGCTCCGCGGGCCTGGAGACGGTCGCGTGCTGGCACACGGATGCGCAGTGGGTCGAGCGCGAGGTGCGCGACCAGCTGGACGCGCTGTTTGCGCACCGCGTGTATTTCGCCACGGCGTCCGTCCGTGACGCGCGCCTGGCGGCCGACGTGACGATGACCGAGTACTCCGACATGGTGCGACCGGGCATCGAGCGCCTGTCGAGCCTCGGGCACCCTGATGTCCGTCTGCACCTGCCCAAGCACCACGCGATCGTGAGCTGGATCACGGCCGCCGGCAGGCAGCCCGCGTTCGTCGCCCAGACCATTCCCTCGAAAACCGACCGCGAGCGGCTGGCTCTGCATGCCGCTCGCCAGCACGAACGCGGCGCACGCCACCTGACCGATGAGCGTTTTCGCGCCAGATTTTCCTCGGCAGACCATCCGCGAGCGAGTGTTCCGAGACCCCCCTAAAGGGGGTTCTCGGACCGTCGCAATCGCCGCTTCAGGGGTCTCAGCCCTCCTTGACGGCGACCTTCCGGCGCCCCTACAACGGCCCCCCGCACAACCCTCACCGCACCGTCCGGTCGACGGCGTGGCGACCCGTCTCGAGGACTAAAGCCATGAACCCCACACTCTCCTACCCGCCCATCCCCGCCGTCTCAGCGCCCACACGTCACGAACGCCCCTCCATCAGCCCGCGCACGCCGCTCGCGCGCTACGCCGATCGCCACGGGAACCCACGCGAGGTCGTCATCCGCCACGGCCTGGCGGGAAGCACGCTCGTCGTCGATCGCGACGCGGTCAGCCTGGGCGACTGCCTGCTCGTGGCGCATCTCGCGGCGGATGAGCCCGCGGAGAACGCGGTGCTCGTATGCCGCGCCTACCTCGAGGACGTTCGCGCTCGGAGATTTCGCTGCCGCAGCCTCAGCGAGCGGGATGCCAGTACCGCGCCCGTACCCGAGCACGCGGAGCCACACGAGGCCCTCGACTCCGCTGTCGAGGAGATCGAGCCGGTCGACTCACATGGCTGCTCCTACCGTCTCGAGCGCGTGTCGGTGGGAATGTCGATACCCGCGATGCGCTGGTGCCGACGCGAACCGCGCCAGAGCCACAGCCAGCTCCAGCCGGTGAGCCTGCGCGAGACGATCGCCAACCTCGAGGACTACGAGCCGATGTGTGGACTCACCGAGCATGCGCTGAGACGCCACCGCGACGACACGGCGCTTTCCACGAGCGTGCTCGGCACGGAGCTCGCTCGAGTGCGCGAAAGCCCGATCGTCCTGAACCGAGGACTCCGCGAGGTCGTGCTCGCGACGCTCGAACGGGAAGAGCTGAGCATGAGCGAGATCGCGATCCGCTGCGATCGGATCAAGCGCGACGGCCGAGGCACTGAGAGCGGCGACACCAGCTGGCTGGGACGTCGCATCGGTCTTCTGCCCGACAGCGGTCAGAGCGTCCCCACGCCGTGGATCCACAGCGACGTGCTCGCGCTGATCGCTCGGCGCGGTCTGGCGATCAGTCCCCGCGAGGTGGAACTCCAATGAGCGCTCGACCGGAAGGGACGATCCTGCTCGTCGAGTCCGACCCGCGGCTGGGACAGGGCATCGCGGAGCAACTGCTCGCCGACGGATACTGCGTCGAGCTCGCGTGCAACGCGGCACACGCTCGCGTGCTGGCAAACCGCTCCTCGCCAACCCTCGCGGTGCTCGGCCTGCTCGATTCGCCGCGAGGGGCGCTCGGGCTGCTCGAGGAGATCCGCCAGGCCGAGTCGCGAGAGACGCCCTGGGATCGCGCGCTGCCCGCGATCGTGCTCGGATCGAACGCCCGCGAGTTGGACATGCTCAGAGCGTTCGAAGCCGGTGCGGACGACTTCCTGCCGAGGACCGCTCGCTATCTCGAGCTGCGGGCGCGCCTGCGAGCAATCCTCCGTCGCTCAGGCGAGGAGCAGGCTCACGGGGCGATGCTCGAGGTTGGATCGCTCGCGATCGACCTGCGCGCCAGATCGGTGTGCGTGGCAGGACGCGCGGTCGCCCTTCGCCCAATGGAGTTCGAGCTGCTCGCCCACCTGGCGCGAGACGCGCGGCGCGTCTTCCCCAAGGACGAGCTCCTGCGCGCCGTCTGGGGCTACCGCGCGGATGCAGCGACGCGTACGGTCGATACGCACGCGAGCCGTCTGCGGCGAAAGCTCGACCTCGACGGCAGCAAACGCTGGGTGGTCAACGTCTGGGGAGTGGGCTATCGCCTGCTTTGAGCCCCACACGATGCTCCACCTCGCTCTCGGCGTCGCGATCGGATCGCTCGCGGCGAGGTACATGCGCAGCCGTCATCTGCGCTGGACGTGGGCGCTCGCCGCGCTTGTGTGCGTGTTCTTCATGCGTGCCAGTCTCGGAGGCGCCACGCTCACGCTCGGCGTCGCATCCCTGCTCGCCACGGTGCGCGGTCGACGCTGGCACCGCCAAGACATCGACGCGGGCGCGGATCTCGCGGAGATCGCGGCTCGACGGCACGGGCCGCTGGATCTCCTCAGCAGGGTCGCGGCGGCGCTCAGAGAGCGTTGCCAGGGCGTCCGGGCGCGGGCCGAGGTGTCGGACTCGCGGCGACTCGCGCTCGGTCGCGACGAGCGGGGGCGGACGGTGGCGATCCCGTTCGGCGAGCAGGCGGGCGCACGCCACACTCTCGTGGTCGGCGCCACCGGCTCGGGCAAGACGGTCACCCAGGCGCTGATCGCCGTCGAGGCCATCGAGCGCGGCATGGGCGCGATCGTGATCGATCCGAAGGGCGACCGCGGCATGCGCGCCGAGCTGCAGCGCGCGGCGCAGGCCGCGGGGCGCGGGTTCCTGGAGTGGACGCCCGCGGGAGCCTGCGTCTACAACCCGTACGCGTGTGGCGGGGAGACGGAGATCGCCGACAAGGCGCTCGCCGGCGAGCGCTTCACCGAGCCCCACTACCAGCGCCAGGCGCAGCGCTACCTCGGCCACGTCGTGCGGGCGTTGCGCGCGGCGGATGTCGAAGTCAGCCTCGCGGCGATCGTGGCGCACCTCGACCCCGACCGCCTGGAGGTGCTTGTGCGCCGCCTCCCCGAGCAGGCCGCGCGGGCGACCCACGCGTATCTGGGCTCGCTGAGCCCACGCCAGCACAGCGACCTCGCGGGAGTTCGCGACCGGCTGGCGATCCTGGCCGAGTCCGACGTGGGAACGTGGCTGGACCCCCAGACAGCCGGCGCCGAGCGGTTCGACCTGCAGACGGCGGTGCGCGCACGCGCGATCGTGTACTTCAACCTCGAAGCCGACAGGCGGCCCCTGCTCGCACAGATGCTTGGTGCGGCGATCGTGCAGGATCTGCAGAGCACGGTCGCCGCTCTGCAGGCGAGCCCGATCCCGACGCTGGTGGTCGTGGACGAGTTCTCGGCGGTGGCGGCCGAGCGCGTGGTGGGCCTGTTCGCGCGGGCTCGCTCGGCGGGCTTCAGCCTGCTGCTGGGCACACAGGAGCTCTCCGACCTGCGCATCCCCGGACGCGAGATGCTGCTCGAGCAGGTGATGGGCAACCTTTCCGTGGTGATCGCCCACCGGCAGGTGGTGCCCGCCTCGGCGGAGCTGATCGCGAGCGTCGCCGGGAAGCACGGCGTGTGGAAGGTCTCCCACCACAGCAGCGGCGCCACCACACGGACACGGACGCGAGAGTGGGCGCTGGACCCGGACAGGATCGCGAGCCTCGGGCAGGGCTGCGCGGCGGTGATCGCGCTCGACGGTGGACCGCGGGTGCGGATCGCGCGCATCTCCATGCCCGCTCCCGCGCGTACCGTCTCAAGTGATGCGTAGCTTCGTGACGGTGGGGGTCAAACCATCGAACCATGGAGACCACATGTCCCAATTCACCATCAACCGCGTCGTATTGATCGGACGTCTCACGCGGGACCCCGAGCTGCGCGCGCTCCCGTCGGGGACGAGCGTGTGCGGGCTGCGGATCGCGTGCAACTCGAGTCGCAAGGACGTCGACGGAGAGTTCGTCGAGCGGCCGAACTACTTCGACGTCAACGTGTACGGCGCCGCTGCGGAGAGCGTCAGCCGCTACACCCACAAGGGCAGCCGGGTGGGCGTAGACGGTCGTCTGGAGTGGCGCGAGTGGGAAACCGCCGAGCAGCAGAAGCGCCAGACGGTGGACATCGTCGCCGACACGGTCCAGTTCCTCGACAGCCCGGGCGATCGGGCCGGTCTCGACGCGCCGAGCGACGGGGACGATCGCGAGCCGGTCGGGGTTGGCGTGGGCCTGGACGAGGACGATCTCGGCTTCTAGCCAGACACACCACCCGGCGGGTCGCGAGCTCGCACGCCGGCCCGCGTCGCCATAAGCGGGGGCGCTCTTCGGAGCGTCCCCGCCGTGCGGGGCCTCCATGGGCCTGTTCGCATTTAATGCCGCTTGCGGTCCGCGTCAAGGAGCCAGGACGCACTTCCCACCGCGGGGCGCGTAAACTGGCGCGCCGCGTAGCAGTCTCAGATCCGCCCGCCCTGCAAGGAGCTCTGTTCGATGCCAGTCAATCCGAAAGCAATCGGCAAGACGTACGACCCCGTCGTGTATGCGGTGGGCCGGGAAAAGATCAAGGAGTACGCTCGCGCGGTCGGCGAGACGAACCCGGTGCACCTCGACGTGGACGCGGCCCGCGCGGCCGGCTTCGCCGATGTGGTCGCGCCGCCGATGTTCGCGGTCGTCTACAGCGCGCCGTCGGTGGGTCCGCCGATCTTCGACCCCGAGATCGAGTTGAACTTCGCGATGATGGTGCACGGCGGCCAGGAGTTCGTTTGGGGCGCGCCGGTCGTGGCGGGCGACGAGATCACGACCACGGCGAGCGTGAAGGACATCTCCGAACAAGACGGCCGCGGCTACTACGTGTTCGAGTCGATCTCCACCAACCAGCGCGGCGAGCAGGTTTGCCGCGGAACGTGGACGAACATCGTCCGAGGAGTGTGATCGAAGTGGCCGAGCTTCAAGCCGGAGAGCAGATCCCCGAGGTGCGCGTCACGCCCGACAAGTTCCTGACCGTTCGCTACGCGGGCGCCTCTGGCGACTTCAACCCGATCCACATCGACGAGGAGTTCGCCAAAGCCGTCGGGTTGCCGGGGCGCATCCTGCACGGGCTGTGGACAATGGCCCAGGTCGCGCGCGCGCAGACCGAGGCGGCGGGCGGGCCGACGCACCTCAAGCGCCTGTCGGTGCAGTTCCGCGGCATGGGCGTGCCCGAGCAGGAGATCCTCGTCAGCGGCAGCGTGCGCGAGTCCTCCGGTGGGCGCGCGGTGATCGACACGGTCGCCGAACAGGCGGGCAAGCAGATCATCCGCAACGCCGAGGCCGAGCTGGAGCTGTAGCCGCGGTGGGCGCCAGCGCGGCGCCTACAATCACGTCAATGCTCACCTCCCGCCAGGAGAGGATCCTGTGCAAGGTCGTCGACGATTACCTGCGCACGGGCCAACCCGTCGCGTCGCGCACGATCGCGTCCGACCCCGAGCTGGAGTGCGGCCCCTCGACCGTGAGAAACGAACTCGCGCTGCTCGAGGAGCACGGTCTGCTCGCCCATCCCCACGTATCGGCCGGGCGCGTGCCGACGGACGCTGGGCAGCGCTATCTGGTCGACCGTCTGCTGCGGCGCGAGCAGCCGCTGCCCGCGCCGCGCGGACGTCTGGAGCTGTCGTTGATACGCCGCGAGATCGACGAGGCGATGCGCACGACCAGCGAAACGCTGTCGCAGATGACGAACTTGCTCGCGGTCGTCTCGGCGCCGTCGCTGAACACCGCCACGATTCGCCACGTCGAGGTCCTCGCGCTACAGCCCCACGTGGTGCTGATCGTGGTGATCGCCTCCACGGGCGGAGTCTCGAAGATGCTGGCCACGTTCGATCGCGCCGTCGACCCGGGACTCGTCGCGTGGGCGGCGGAGTACCTCAACGAGCGGCTCATCGGCCTGGGTCTCGGCGCGCGCATGCTCCAGCAGCGCCTGGTCGATCCGAGCCTCTCCGCGCGCGAGCTGGACTTCCTGGCGCGCTTCGCGCCCGCCTTCGGCGAGCTGGCCTCCGAAGACGGCGACACGCTGTACGTCGAGGGCGCCGCGAGGCTGTTCGAGGCCGGCCAGATCGAGGACACCGGTCAGGTGAACGAGCTGATCGGGCTGCTCGAGCGGCGAGTGGCGCTGCTGGAGGTGCTGCGCACGGCGCTCGGCGAGTCCGGCGTGTACGTGCGGATCGGGCGCGAGAACGAGTTGCCCGCGATGCACTCCCTCGCGGTCGTCGCGACGGGCTACGGGATGGCGCGGCGCAAGCTCGGCACCGTGTCGGTGATCGGGCCCGTGCGCATGGACTACGCCCAAACGATCGCAACGGTCCGCGAGGCGGCGTTCGAGCTGTCGCGCTTCGTCGAGAACACCTACGCTGAGAATTAGTCTGCCGCATGCCCCGCGACCCCTACGAGGTGCTCGGCGTCGAGCGCGACGCCCCCGAGCAGCAGGTCAAGAAAGCGTTTCGCGGGCTCGCACGCGAGCTGCACCCGGACGTCAATGCGCACGACCCCGACGCGGAGGAAAAGTTCAAGGAGGCGGCGGAGGCATACGAGATCCTGTCCGACCCCGAGCGGCGCGCGACGTATGACCGCTATGGCCACGACGGGCTGAGATCGGGCGGCTACGCCCCGAACTTCGACGGCTTCTCCTCGATCAATGACCTCTTCAACGCGTTCTTCGGTGGCGGGTCCTCCGGCGGACGCGCCGGACCAGCGCAGGGCGGTGATCTCGCGGTGGGGATCGAGATCGACCTGATCGAAGCGGCGAACGGCGCGAAGGTGAGCGTCTCCTACGAGGCGGTCGAGCGCTGCGGGCACTGCCACGGCAACGGCGCCGAGCCGGGCACGCCGATCGAGACGTGCGAGCGCTGTGGCGGCGCCGGACAGCTGCAGGCGCTCACGCGCACGCCGTTCGGTCAGATGGTCAGGACGATGGTGTGCGACGTCTGCCACGGTGACGGGCGCGTGCCCAAGCAGCCGTGCAGGGAGTGTCGCGGCCGCGGGCGTATCGCCGGCAAGCGCGAGGTTGAGGTGGATGTACCCGCGGGGATCGCGGACGGCCAGCGCATCAGGCTCAGCGGACAGGGTCACGCCGGCGAGGCGAGCGCTCCGGCGGGCGATCTGTACGTGATGGTGAGCGTCGTCGAAGACGAGCGGTTCGTGCGCGAGGGCGATGATCTGATCACCGCGCTCGACGTGCCGGCTCCGCTGGCGGCGCTCGGCAGCACGCTGGAGATCCCCACGCTCGAGGGCACGAGCACGGTCGAGCTGCCGTCGGGCACGCAGCCCGGCGAGGTGCTCACGCTGCGCGGCGAGGGCATGCCGTCGCTGCGGCGCGGCCGGCGCGGGGACCTGCGCGTGGTCGTGAACGTCGTCATCCCGAGGCGGTTGAGCGAGGAGCAGCGCGCGCTGCTGGAGCAGCTGAGCGACAGCCTCACCGAGGAGAACCTGCGCTCGCAGGAGTCGATGTTCGCGAAGCTTCGCCGCGCGCTGGGCAGCCAAGCGGCGTGATCCGCCTCGCCCTTCGCGTCCCGCGCGAGCAGGCGGAGCTCGTGCTGGCGGAGCTGCTCGAGCTCGCGCCGGCTGGAATCGAAGAGGTCGAGGTGGGGGAGGGCAAGATCGAGTACGCCGTCTACGGCGCCCCCGGCGAGCTCCCCGGCCTCCCCGACCTGAACGCGGCGGTGGGCGACGCGGTGGTCGAGATCTACACGAGCGAGATCGCCGACGACTGGGGGGAGCGCTGGAAGCAGTTCCACCGCCCGATCCTGATCGCCGCGCCGACATCCCCCCGCGCACAGAGCGCCGCGGCGGTGGATGACGATGGCGGGCGCCGGCTGCCGGCGCTGCACGTGCGACCGCCGTGGGAAGCGCCCAGCGATCTCCCCTCCGCCGCCGTGCGGGAGATCGTGATCGACCCCGGGCAAGCTTTCGGGACGGGCGCCCACGCGAGCACCCGCATGTGTCTGGAGCTACTGCTCGAGCTCGCCGCCGCCGAGCCTCCCGCGGGTCCGCTGGTGGACGTGGGCACGGGCTCGGGCGTGCTCGCGATCGCGGCCGCCGCGCTCGGCTTCGATCCGGTGCTGGGCCTCGACCACGAGCAGGAGAGCGTGGTCGCCGCCGCCGAGAACGCGGCCATCAACGGCGTGACGGTCGATGTCCGTCGCTTCGACCTACGCACGCAGGCGCTGCCGTGGCTTGACGGCGCGCGGCAGCCCAACGCGGCCTCGATAGTGCTCGCCGACTCATCGAAACCCGACGCGGCTCCGGTCGTGCTCGCGAACCTCCTGCGCCCGCTGCTGCTGGAGCTCGCAAGCACAATGCCCGCCGCGCCCGCACACCTGCTCGCCAGCGGGCTGCTGATCGCGGAGGTCAACGAGATCGTGGAGGCGTTCGCCGCGCGGCTCGGCATGCGCGAGCGCGCGCGGCGCGCGAGCGGCGAGTGGGCAGCCGTGTGGCTGACCGCCCCCTGATCGAGCCGGCTCCAGCGATCGTGGCATCGAGCCCAGCGAACGCGCCTCAAGCCGCGTCGGGTATCTCGGTGGCGGCGCGGACGATCGCGCGGTAGAGCAGGTCGACAGCGGGGCGTATGCCGGTCACATCCGCGAGCAGCGCGTTGGCCGCGCTGAGCGCGAAGCCGATCGTCTCCAGGGCCTCGCCGTCGGGGCCGGGCTCGGGGTCCCGGCAAACGGCGATCGCGAGGTCGAGCATCCCTTTGGCCTGCTCGACGACGCCGCTGAACAGCGCCGGCCCGACGAGGCTGCCGTAGCCGTACACCCTTGCCAGACGGCCCGAGAGCTGAATCGAGGAGCCGCGCCGCGGCGGCGTCGCCGGGGGCAGGCCGTGCCCGTCGATCAGAGAGGCCATCGTGCCTCCGAGCACCGCCCTCACCGCCGCCTCGTCAAGGCCCGCCTGCGCGGCCACGCGCAGCGCCATGTACAGCGTGGTCGCGGGCAGGCCGTAGGGCGGATCGGAGGCGAACACGATCCGCTCGGCGGGCACGCGCGCGAACAGCTCGACCACGTCGAGCGGGAAGAAGCACGAGATGTCGTACAGCACGCCCGGGTGCTCGGCCAGGCGGGAGGTGAGGATCCCCTGGTCGCAGATCGCGCCGTGCGCGAGGATCAACACCGCGCCCGGGTGGCGCAGCGCGAGGTCCGCGAGCCCGTCCGCGATCGGCGGCATGCCGCGACCGGCGTGGATCAGGATCGGCACCGCGGCCGATTCGGCGAGCGCGAACACGCCCTCCATCTCCTCGCTGTCGAACGTGAAGCTCTGCGCGCGCGGGTGCAGCTTGATCCCGCGCGCCCCCGACGACAGGCAGCGTTCGGCCTCGGCCACCGGCACTTCCGCGGGGTCCAGGCGGCAGAACGGGACGAGGCGTCCCTCGCTCGCGGCGGTCCAATCCAGCACGCGGTCGTTGGGGAGGCTGTACGCGGGCTTGCGCTCGGGGTCGTGCAGCGGGAAGACACAAGCGCGGCGCGCCTCCGCGGCGTCCAGCTGGGAGAGCAGCTGGGGCAGCGTCAGCGAGCGTCCGTCCTCGTCGAGGCCGAGGTGCGTGTGCGCGTCGATGACTTCCGCGTCCGCCGGGCGCAACGCCGCTGTTTCGGCGAGAAACGGCGCGAGCGCTCGATCGTAGAGGGAGTCGTCCACCGCGTGAACCCTATTGTGTCCCTGTGGCCTGGCATGTCGTGATCGCCGGCGGTGGATTCGGCGGCTTCTACGCTGCGCACGCCCTCGAGCGCCTGCTGCCCGCGCGAAGCGCGCGCGTGACGCTGGTCAACGAAGCCAACTTCCTGCTCTACACGCCGCTGCTGCCGGGCGCCGCGGGTGCCACGCTCGACCCCCGTCACGTGGTCGTCCCGCTGCGCTCTCAGCTGCGGCGCACGGACCTCGTCATCGGCCAGGTCACGGGCGCCGGTCCGGCGCAACGCGCGCTTGCGGTGCGGCGCATCGACGGCGAGCCGGTCGAGCTCGTCTACGACCAGCTGATCGTGGCTCTCGGATCGGTCTCGCGCACGCTCCCGATCCCGGGCCTGGCGGAGCACGCGATCGGGCTGAAGTCGCTGTCGGACGCGACGGCGCTTCGCAACCAGGTGCTCACGTCGCTGGACATCGCGGAGTCGATCGAGGATCCCGCGCGCCGCGCGGAGCACCTCGGCTTCGTGTTCGTCGGCGCGGGCTACGCCGGCGTGGAGGGGCTGGCCGAGCTGCAGGACTTCGCCGCGCAGGCGATCGAGTTGTATCCGCGCTGTCGAGCGCAGGGCATGCGCTGGGTGCTCGTGGAGGCGCGCGAGCGGATCATGCAGGAGGTGCCCGCGAGCCTGTCGGCGTTCGCCGAACGCGAGCTGCGAGCACGTGGGATCGAGGTGCGAAACAACACCACGCTGCTCGAGGTGGGGGAGAGCACGGCGAGGCTTTCCGACGAGGAGACGATCGCCGCGCGCACGGTCGTGTGGACCGCCGGCGTGAAGCCCAGCCCAGCGGTCGCCGCGCTCGGTCTGCCGCTCGACCCATCGGGGCGCGTGATCGTCGATCGCACGATGCGCGTCGCCGGACTGGGGGCCGAGCCTTCCCCCGACGCCGCCGCGTCGGCCGTGTGGGCGATCGGCGACTGCGCCGCCGTGCCCGACGCCTCGCGCGCGGGCGCGTTCTGCCCGCCCACCGCTCAGCACGCGATCCGCCAGGGGCGGCTTGTGGCGCGCAACGTCGCCTCCACGCTCTCCGGCGGCTCGGTGCGGCCGTTTCGCTACCGCACGAAAGGGGTCGTGGCGGAGCTCGGGCACAACCAGGCCGTTGCGATCACGCTCGGCATCCGCTGGCGCGGGCTGCCCGCGTGGTTGATCGCGCGCACCTACCACCTGCTGCTGATGCCCGGCTTCGGCAGACGGCTGCGTCTGCTGGCCGATTGGAACGTCGCGCTGCTGTTCGGCCGCGACGCGTCATCGCCCGGACGGCTCGGCAGTCCCACCCCGCTCGACGATCGATGACGACTTCCAAACGTCCACTTCACGTGAGCCGCGTATCCTGGTCTGAGGATGGCGATACTCGAACAGATCAAGACCGACCTGCACGGCGCGATGCGCGCCGGCGAAAAGGAGCGGGTGGGAGCCCTGCGGCTTGTCCTCTCCGAGCTGCAGAAGGCCGCCAAGGAGGGCGCGGATGACGAGCTCGCGGTGCTGCGCCGCGAGCGCAAGCGCCGCCTGGAGGCGGCGAGGGCCTACCGCGAGGCGGGACGCGAGGATCTCGCCGGCGGCGAGGAGGCCGAGGGCGAGCTGATCGGCGCCTACCTGCCGGCTGAGCTCTCTGACGAGGAGCTCACGAAGATCGTCGAGCGGGCCGTCAGCGACAGCGGTGCGGCCTCGGCCAAGGAGATGGGCACGGCGATGAAGCAGGCGATGGCGGCGGTCGACGGTCGCGCCGACGGCAAGCGGGTCTCCGCGCTGGTGCGCGCCGCGCTTCAAGGATGAGGACGCAGGTCGAGCTCTCGAACGATGTAGCCGCCGAGCTGGCCGGGAGCCAGGACGCGGTTCTGCGCGCGCTCGAGGCGCACCTCGATTGCAAGGTCTTCCTGCGCGGCAACCTGCTGACGTTCGATGGCGAGGAGAGCGAGACGAACGCGGGTGAGCGCGTCGTGCGCGAGCTGGCGGATCTGATCTCCCGCGGCCATCAGATCGGGCCGGGGACGATCGCGGCGGTGACCGGCGCGTTGGACGCGCACGAGTCTCCCGCGCGCGTGCTCGAGGACGTGGTCTGGAGCCACCGTGGCCTGCGGGTCGCGCCGAAGACTGTCAACCAGAAGCGCTACGTCGACTCGGTGCGCCGCAGCACGATCACGTTCGGCGTTGGGCCCGCCGGTACCGGCAAGACCTTCCTCGCGGTCGCGATGGCCGCGGCGGCGCTCTCGCGCCACGAGGTCAACCGCATCATCCTCACGCGCCCCGCTGTCGAGGCTGGCGAGCGTCTCGGGTTCCTGCCCGGCGACCTGATGGCGAAGGTCGATCCCTATCTGCGTCCGCTGTTCGACGCGCTGCACGACATGCTCGACCCGGAGAAGGTCTCTCAGCACATCGAGCGCGGCGTGATCGAGATCGCGCCGCTGGCGTTCATGCGCGGGCGCACCCTGAACGACTCGTTCGTCATCCTCGACGAGGCGCAGAACACGAGCCCCGAGCAGATGAAGATGTTCCTCACGCGCCTGGGCTTCGGCTCGCGGATGGTCGTCACGGGCGACATCACCCAGGTGGACCTCCCGCGCGAGCAGCAGTCCGGCCTGGTCGTGGTCGGAGACATCCTCGACTCGGTGGAGGGGATCGAGTTCGTGCGCTTCGGCGGCGAGGACGTCGTGCGGCACAAGCTCGTCCAGCGCATCGTCGAGGCGTACGACACGCACACGCGCGGCCCCATGCCAGCCCGCTCGCGCGACGCCGCCGCGGCCGCGGCGGGACGGCCGTCGATCCGCAGTGCCTGAGCGCGGATGATCGACGTCGAGGTGTTTGGCGCGGAGCTGCTCCCGAGCGAGCTCTCGCCGGCGGAGGTGAGTGAGTTGTGCGTACGCACGACCACGCGTGTGGGCATCGAGGACGCTCATGTGGCGGTGGAGTTCGTGGAGGCCGTACGGATCGAGCGGCTCAACGCCGAGCACCGCGCGCGCCCCGAGCCGACCGACGTGCTGTCGTTCCCGATCGACGGCGTCGAACCGTTCCCCCACGATGGGGCGCCGCGCGAGCTGGGCGACATCGTGATCTGCCCCGAGCACACCAGCGATCTGCGCGAGGCGGTCGTACACGGGATGCTGCATCTGCTGGGCATGGACCACGAGACGGACGACGGCGAGATGCTGCGGCTGCAGCGCGAGCTGCTGCCGCGGGCGAGCCGATGACCAGCTCTGGATTCATCGCGCTCGCGGGCAGGCCCAACGTGGGCAAGTCGACGTTCGTCAACGCGGTCGTCGGTGAGAAGGTGGCGATCGTCTCCGACCGGCCGCAGACGACCAGGCGCGCGATCCGCGGGGTTCATGTGAGCGGCGACTGTCAGATGGTGCTCGTGGATCTGCCGGGGGTGCAGCGCCCGCGCGATGAGCTGACATCGCGCATGGCGCGTCGCGTTCAGCAGGAGCTCGATGGCTCCGACGCGGCGTTGCTGATGCTCAACGGGGAGCAGGGCATCGGCGCGGGGGACCGCTTCATCGCGGCCACGCTCGCCACCGCGAGCGCTCCGGTCACGATCGCCGTCAACAAGGTCGACCGTCTCGCGCG